>NZ_JBFJVE010000215.1:0-4732 GCF_041624275.1 Shimia sp. | reverse complement strand
TGGCAGCCGGCTTCGGCCCCCGAGATCGAGGCATTGTACTTGACCAGCCCGCCGATGGCGGCGGCGGTGAGCAGGAAATCGTCGATACGTCTTTCCGAGGCGCCCGGCACGTGGTCGAGCCAGTAGCGGATCACCGCCGGCAGGACTCCCGCCGCCCCGTTGGTCGGCGCGGTCACCACCTGGCCGCCGGCGGCGTTCTCTTCGTTGACCGCCATCGCATAGGTGCTGATCCAGTCGTTGATGGTATGCGGGGCGCTGAGATTCATGCCGCGTTCGGCCAGCAGCGATTCGCGGATGGCATTGGCCCGCCGGCGCACGCCCAGCCCGCCGGGCAGCACGCCCTTGGCCTCGAGGCCGCGCTCGATACAGTCGTTCATCACCTGCCAGATGTGCGCCGCGCCCCTTGAAAAGCTTTCGGCACAGCCGCGCGAGATTTCATTGGCCCGTTTCATGTCGGCGATCGACTTGCCCGATGCCGCCGCCATGTCCAGCATTTCGGCAGCGGTCTTGAACGGGTAGGGCACCGGCGCGCCCTCGTCGGTGTCGGCGCCCTGTTCAAGCTCGGCCTCGGTCATCACGAAGCCGCCGCCGATCGAGTAATAGGTCTCCTGCAGGATGACGTCGCCCTGGGCGTCGGTGGCCATCAGGATCATGCCGTTGGCATGGCCGGGCAGGTTGGGGCCGAAATCGAATTTCAGATCTTCCCGCGGGTTGAAGTCGAGCGCGCCGAGCCCCTCGGGGTGGACCTTGCCCGTGGCGCCGATCTCGGCCAGCACCGCTTCGGCCCTTTCGGCGTCGTAGCTATCGGGCAGGAACCCGGCCAGGCCGAGGATGGTGGCGCGGTCGGTGGCGTGGCCGACTCCGGTGAAGGCCAGCGAACCATGCAGCGAGCCGCGCAGCCCGTGGAACTCGAACGGCGAGGCCCGCATCAGGTCGAGAAACCGCGCCGCCGCCACCATCGGCCCCATGGTATGCGATGAGGACGGGCCGACACCGATCTTGAACATGTCGAAAACGGAAAGAAACATCAGAGAGCCACTCCTTCGGGAGGGTTGGGATAGTTGGGGGATGTGAAAGGCCGCGCCGCCATGCCTTCGGCGGCGATCAGGGCGGCGACGCTGGGGCGGGTTTCCAAGGCGCCGGCCATGGCGCGCAGGGCGGGCCAGCGCCCGAGCGAGAACCAGCCGGTGTCGCCCAAAGGGTAAAGCGCGCTCCATCGCAGCATCGCGGCGACGTAGAGGTCGATCACCGACGCCTGCCCGGCGGCAAAAAAGCCCTGATCCTCGCGGGCCAGTCTTTCCAGAAGGTCATAACCACGACACAGGTTGGTGCGAACGTGGCGCCGCAGCGCGGCCTGCGCCCCCCTGTCGGCACCGACGTATTTCTCGGGGTAGAAATTGAGCCGCAGATTGCCGTGCATGGTGTTGGACAGGTAGAACAGCCACTTGAGAAAGGCCGCCCGCTCATGCGCGCCGGGTGGCGGGGCAAACCCCGGCCTGCCGTGGGTTTCGGCCAGCCACAGAAGGATGGCGGCGGTCTCGAAGATCGCGCCGTCCGGGGTTTCCAGCGCCGGGATCAGCCCGGCCGGGTTGATCGCCAGATAGGCGGGGCTGTTCTGGGCATCGGCGGCGCGATCGACAAGGCATGTCTCGTAGGGCAGGGCCAGCTCTTCCAGCGCCACTCGCACGATCAGCGAGGCGTTGTCGGGGGCATAGTGAAGGCGCAGTTTCGGATCCATCGGACTAGGATAGGGGGCAAGCCGGTTAGGGTTCGGTCTCAAAGCGACGTTTCCTATCGGAAACACGGCCGGCGGCGCACGGCAAGCGCTTTCTGTGCCCGGCACCGCTGGCCGTGCCCTGTCCGCCCCCGGCCGCCCCGCCCTGTCAGCCGGTCAGGCCGGTCGGCGCCGGAGCCGCAGGGCCATCCCGGCCCTCATGTTGAGGCCCAGAAGCGTGATGTTGACGGCGCCGGCGGTCAGTTCCACCGCCTGGACCGCGTAGAACCAGGTATCAAACAGTCCGGCCTGCGCCCGCAACGCCAGAAACACCGCGCTGGGCAGCAGTACCAGCAGCCCGTTGACGGCGATGACGCCCATGCGCCGGGTCTTCTGCCTGATCTGCGGCAACCGCCAGCCGCGCGCCAGCCTGTGGCCGGTGATGCCGGCACCCGCCATGGCGGGGACCAGGACCAGCATGCCCCAGAGGATCGCGGTTTTGACCCGCGCGACCGTGTCCGGCGCGGCCAGGCTTTCGCTCGCAACGGTTGTGATCCAGAATGTGACGATCATCAGCAGGGCGATGCTGGCACAGAGGATGTGAAGGCGGCGGGTCATTGGGAATCTCCTTTAGAATAGCGTGCTATATAAATAGAGTTGCATAGCGCGCTATGGAACTGCATATTCGCGCACATGGGATTTACAAAAACGCACTCAGCGGGATTTCTGGCCAACCACATGGCGCGGCTTTTCGCACGCCATTTGCAGCAGGCCCTGCGCGCGCATGGCGTCGCGCCGGCGCAGTTCATGGTGTTGCTGGAGCTGTGGGAAGAGGACGGGCTGACCCAGGCCGACTTGGTGGCGCGGCTGGACGTCGAACAGGCGACGATGGCCAATACCCTTGCCCGGATGCAGCGCGACGGGCTGATCCTGCGCCGGCCCAGCACCGAGGACCGCCGGGTGCGGCGGATCCTGCTGACCGACCGCGCCCGCGACCTGCAGGACGTCGCGACCCGGCAGGCGCAACGGGTCAACGAAACGGCTCTGGCCGAGCTGACGCAGGCCGAACGGGCCAGCTTGCTGCGGCTGATCGGGCGGGTGATTTCAGCGTTGCAGAAGGCCTAGTTGCCGGGCCATTGGGTGTTTTCCCCGTGGCCCAGAGCCGCTAACGTGCTTATAAGTCCGCCAACAGGTGCAAGGGAGTCGCCGCATGACCGGAGAATTGTCGCCCATCGACAAGGCCAAATTCGTGGCAGCCAAGAAAGCCACCGACTATGTCGAGGACGGTATGCGCGTCGGGCTGGGCACCGGGTCGACCGCCGCCTGGTTCGTGCGCTGCCTCGGCGAGATGGTGCGCGAAGAGGGGCTGCGCATCAAGGGGGTCCCGACCTCGACCCGGACCGCCGAACTGGCCCGCGAGGTGGGCATTCAGGTGGTCAGCCTCGACGAGGCGCGCTGGCTCGACGTGACCATCGACGGTGCCGATGAATTTGATGGCGACCTCAACCTGATCAAGGGCGGCGGCGGGGCGTTGTTGCAGGAGAAGATCGTCGCCACCGCCTCGGACCAGATGATCGTGGTCGCCGATATCGGCAAGGAGGTCGAGACACTGGGCAGTTTCCCCTTGCCGGTCGAGGTCATCCCCTTCGGCTGGCAGACCACCCAGGCGCTGATCGAGGAGACGCTGGTCAGCATGGACGTGCTGGGGCGGGGCTCGACCCTGCGCATGAACGGCGCCAGCCCCTTCATGACCGACGAGGGCAACCACATCCTTGATCTGCATCTGCGCCGGATCGGCGATCCGCGCCAGTTGGCGATGGTGATGAACCAGATGCCGGGGGTGGTTGAAAACGGCCTGTTCATTGATATCTGTGACGCTGTGGTGGTCGGCTATGGCGACGGGCGCGTCGAAGTGCGCGATATCAATGCCGGCACCATCGAAGAGAGCCTTCTCGACTTTGCCGAGTCGGACAATCTCTTTGTGGATCTGGTTGATTAAGGGCAAGAAATGGCTTTCGATTACGATTTGTTTGTCATCGGCGGTGGTTCCGGCGGTGTCAGGGCCGCGCGGGTCGCGGCCCAGGAAGGCGCGCGGGTCGCGCTGGCCGAAGAAGACCGCTATGGCGGCACCTGCGTGATCCGCGGCTGCGTGCCCAAGAAACTGATGGTCTTTGCCAGCGAATACGCCGGCATGGTCGAGGATGCGCAGGCCTATGGCTGGGACATCCGGCCCGGTGCTTTTGACTGGGACGTGTTCCGCGGCAAGCTTTACGCCGAGCTGGACCGGCTGGAAAACGTCTATCGCGGCATCCTGAAGAACAACGGCGTCGAAACCTATGACCAGCGCGCAAGGCTGGCCGACGCTCATACCGTGGAACTGGCCGACGGCACCCGCAAGACCGCCAAGCATATCCTTCTGGCCATGGGCGGGCGTCCGGTCATGCCGGGCATTCCGGGCGACGAATTCGGCATCACCTCGAACGACATCTTCCACCTGGAAAAACTGCCCGAGACGATCCTCATCGTCGGCGGCGGCTATATCGCCTCCGAGTTTGCCGGCATCCTCAACGGGCTTGGCGTCAAGGTGACGCAATACTATCGCGGCGCCCAGATCCTGCGTGGTTTCGACGACGAGGCGCGCGGGCTGGTCTGCGAAGAAATGTGCCAGCGCGGCATCGACGTGCATCTGGGCACCAATGTGCTGGAGATGCGCAAAGAGGGCGACAAGGTCTGGGTCAAGGCCACCAATGGCGACGAACGCCTGTTCGATCATGTGATGTTCGCCACCGGCCGTGCGCCCAATACCGAAGACATGGGGCTGCAAGAGATCGGCATCGAAATCGGCCGCAAGGGCGAGATCGTGGTCGACGACTACAGCCAGACAGCGGTGCCTTCGGTCTATGCCGTCGGCGACGTCACCGACCGGGTGAACCTGACCCCGGTGGCCATCCGCGAGGGCATGGCCTTTGTCGAGACCGTGTTCAAGGGCAACCCGACCAAACCCGATCACGAGTTGAT
>NZ_JBFJVE010000214.1:0-4742 GCF_041624275.1 Shimia sp. | reverse complement strand
GGGCGCGGCAAAAGCGGCTCAACGATCCGCCATTCCTCATCGCTCAGGTCATATCGTGCCATGCTCACCTCCTGCTCTTTCGCAGAAGTGAATCACGCTAATCTCGTCAGTGGAACCCCTTATTGAGTACAGACCCTAGCCCAAGGGCGGCGGCGCCGGGGCGAAGACGGCGCGCAGGGTGGCGAGCTTGGGGCCCCAGAAGCGCCACATCAGCAGCACCGCGGCGGCGGTGAGCCCGGTGACCAGCCCGAGCCAGACGCCGACCCCCTGCCAGCCGAAGAGAAAGCCGAAGACATAGCCGCAGGGGACGCCGATCAGCCAGTAGCTGACGGCGGCGATGACCATCGGTGCGCGGGTGTCCTTGACCCCGCGCAACAGGCCCAGCGCCATGATCTGCGCCGCGTCGACGAACTGGAACAGCGCCGCCATGAAGACCAGCGAGACGCCGATCGCGAGGATCGCGGCGCGGTCGGGATCGCCGGGATCGAGGAACAGGCCGAGCAGCTGTTCGGGAAGGGCGAGGAACAGCGACACGGCGACCACCGCCATCGCCAGGGATAGCGCGATGGCGACCCGCGCGCCGCGCGCCAGATGTTCGGCGTCGCGCCGGCCCATGGCGTTGCCGGCGCGCACGGTGGCGGCATTGGACAGGCCGAGATGGACCATGAAAGTGGCGCTGGCCAGTTGCAGCGCGATGCCATGGGCCGCCAGCGTCAGCGTGCCCAGCCAGCCCATCATCAGGCTCGAGGCGGCAAAGAGCGAGACCTCGGACAGCGAGGTGATGCCGATCGGCAGTCCGAGGCGGAAGACATGGCCGAAGGCCTCCCAGTCGGGGCGCCAGAGCCGGGCGAAGAGATCGTGCTGCGGCAGCGCGACACGGGCATAGAGGACGACCCCGGCCAGCGACACCAGCTGCACCATGAGCGAGGCGATGGCGGCGCCGATCACCCCCAGTTCCGGCGCCCCCCAGTGGCCGAAGATCAACATGTAGTTGGCCAGCGCGTTGACCAGCGCCGCCAGCAGCGTCACCCAGAACACCACCCGGGTGCGCCCCAGCGCCGCGAGATAGGATTTCAGCACCATCACCACCAGCGCCGGCAGCAGCCCGGCCCCGACCAGCCGCAGGTAGCCCTGGGCCAGATCGGCGATCGCCGCCTCCTGCCCCATCAGCCGCAGCAGCGGGCCGGAATACCAGAACAGCGGCAGCGCCAGAAAGGAGGAGACCACCGAGAGCCAGATCGCCATCCGGGTGACGCGGCGCAGCGCGGTCTCGTCGCCGGCGGCATCGGCCTCGGCCACCAGCGGCATCACCGCGATGGCAAAGCCCGAGCCGAGAATGAAGATGACGAAGAAGAACATGCCGCCGAGCACCACCGCCGCCAGCGCCTCGACCTGGTACCAGCCGAGCATGATCGTGTCGGTGAGCCCGATCGCGAACTGCGCCAGATGTCCGCCGATCAGCGGCAGACCGAGGGTCAGCATCGCGCGGCCGTGCTCGGGGTAGGAAACCTGCGTCTTCATCCCCAAGGCTTAGGGGGGAAAGAGGGCGCTGGCAAGCGGTGGCGACGCCGCGTCAGCGCCCTGCGGGCGCGGCCGGATCCGGGCCGATGCGCCCGGCAGAACGAAAAAAGACGGCCCGACCGCTGGGGCCGATGCCGTCTTTTCCGGGTCCGCCCGCCGCGCCGGCGCCGCACCCCTCAGGCGGCGCAGCGGCGGGCGGGCGCCCTAACTCAGGTCCGGCGCGTCTCGGGGTGCAGCGCGGTGCCGAGGATATGGTCGGCGCGGTGGATGACATGGCTGGCGGTGGACACGATCAGCGGGTCGGGCGCATGGGCGACCCTGAGATCCTTGCCCGGGTAGTCCAGCGACTCGAGGAAATGCAGCATGCAGTTCAGCCGCGCGCGTTTCTTGTCGTTGGACTTGATCACCGTCCAGGGCGCGTCGGCGGTGTCGGTGTAGAAGAACATCGCCTCCTTGGCCTCGGTGTAATCATCCCACTTGTCCAGCGAGGCCTTGTCGATCGGCGACAGTTTCCATTGTTTCAGCGGGTCGGTTTCGCGGCTTTGGAAGCGGCGCCGCTGTTCGTCCCGGGTGACCGAGAACCAGTATTTGTAGAGCCGGATGCCCGAGCGCGCCAGCATCCGTTCAAGCTCGGGCGTCTGGCGCATGAATTCGAGGTATTCCCCCGGCTCGCAGAAGCCCATCACCCTTTCGACCCCGGCGCGGTTGTACCACGAGCGGTCGTAGAGCACCATTTCACCGGCGGTCGGCAGGTGGTCGATGTAGCGCTGGAAATACCACTGGCCGCGTTCCTCGTCGGTGGGTTTGTTCAGCGCCACCACGCGCGCCGAGCGCGGGTTGAGATGCTCGGTAAAACGCTTGATCGTGCCGCCCTTGCCGGCGGCGTCGCGGCCTTCGAACAGCATGACGAATTTCTGGCCGGTTTCCTGCGCCCAATGCTGCACCTTCAGAAGCTCGGCCTGCAACTTGGCCTTCTGGGTCTCGTAGGCGCGGCGCGACAGCTTGGTGTCATAGGGGTAATCATCGGTGTCAAAGGCGGTTTGCGGTGCCTTCTTTGCCGGTTCCGGCAGGACGGTGGCGGGCGCGCCGTTCAGCGTGCCCTTGGCGACATCCCGGGTTTTATTCTTGCTTTCGGCGTGAGGTGTCGCAATGGGTGCGGTCATGAAAATCTCCTGCTGTATGAATTCGCCCGGACCCTAAACCGCCCCGGCCCGAACCGCCTTGACATGCCTCAAACCGGCCCGTGACAAAGCGCAATTTGCCGGCTGAAATCCTTCATCCGGACGCCCTGCAATCGGCAGGGGGACATGGCGGGCCCCGCCGCGCCAGAGCCGCGCCTGAACCGGGCCTGAGCCGCACCAATGCCGGGCCGAGGCATCGGCGGCCTTCGGCACGCACCATCCAACTGACGTCTTTCCCCGATCCGCGCGGCCTGCCATAATGGCGGCCAAGCAACAGCAAAAGATGAGCAGCCCCGCGCATGGCAAACGACCTTCTGGCCGACAGCAAACCCCAGGACTATGACGCCTCTTCCATCGAAGTACTGGAAGGGCTGGAGCCGGTCCGCAAACGTCCCGGCATGTATATCGGCGGCACCGACGAACGGGCGCTGCACCATATGGTGGCCGAGGTTCTGGACAACTCGATGGACGAGGCGGTGGCCGGCTTTGCCAACCGCATCGAGGTCGAACTGCACGAAGATTACGCGGTGACCATCCGCGACAACGGCCGGGGCATCCCGGTCGATCCGCACCCCAAGTTCCCCGACAAGTCGGCGCTCGAGGTGATCCTCTGTACCCTGCATGCGGGCGGCAAGTTCTCGGGCAAGGCCTATCAGACCTCGGGCGGTCTGCACGGGGTCGGTGCCTCGGTGGTCAACGCGCTCAGCGATTCCATGGTGGTGCAGGTGGCGCGCAACAAGGCGCTTTACGAACAGCGGTTCTCGCGCGGGCTGCCGCTGGGCCCGGTGGAACAGGTCGGCGCCGCCCCCAACCGGCGCGGCACCTCCGTCACCTTCCACGCCGACGCCGAGATCTTCGGCCATCACCGTTTCAAGCCGGCGCGGCTGTTCAAGTCGATCCGCTCCAAGGCCTATCTGTTCTCGGGTGTGGAAATCCGCTGGAAATCGGCCATCGACGACGGCGAGACCCCAACCGAAGCCTCGTTCCATTTCCCCGGCGGGCTGGCCGATTACCTCAATGAGTCGATGAACGGCTCATCGACCTATGCCGAACAGCCCTTTGCCGGCACCGTCGATTTTCAGGGGCGCTTTCAGGTGCCGGGCAAGGTCGAATGGGCGATCAACTGGACCCCGTCGCGCGACGGTTTCATCCAGAGCTATTGCAACACCGTGCCGACCCCCGAAGGCGGCACCCATGTCGGCGGCTTCTGGGCGGCGATCCTCAAGGGGATCAAGGCCTATGGCGAGCTGGTCAACAACAAGAAGGCCGCCTCGATCACCCGTGACGACCTGATCGCCGGGGGCTGCGCGCTGGTATCGTGTTTCATCCGCGAGCCCGAGTTCGTCGGCCAGACCAAGGACCGGCTGGCCACCACCGAGGCGGCGCGGCTGGTCGAGGGCGCGGTGCGCGACCATTTCGACAACTGGCTGGCCGCCGACACCAAATCGGCCGGGGCGATCCTCGACTTCCTGGTGCTGCGCGCCGAGGAACGGCTGCGCCGGCGGCAGGAAAAGGAAACCCAGCGCAAGACCGCCACCAAGCGGCTACGCCTGCCCGGAAAGCTGGTCGATTGTTCGGCCACCAACCGCGACGGCACCGAATTGTTCATCGTCGAGGGCGACTCGGCGGGCGGCTCGGCCAAGATGGCGCGCAACCGCAAGACCCAGGCGCTGCTGCCGCTGCGCGGCAAGATCCTCAACGTGCTGGGGGCGGCCTCGTCGAAACTGGGCAGCAATGCCGAGATCAGCGATCTCACCCAGGCGCTGGGGGTCGGGCTGGGCAGCCGTTTCAACGTCGACGATCTGCGCTATGACAAGATCATCATCATGACCGACGCCGATGTCGACGGGGCCCATATCGCGGCGCTGCTGATGACGTTTTTCTTTACCCAGATGCGTCCGATGATCGACGCCGGGCATCTTTATCTGGCCTGCCCGCCGCTGTTCCGCCTGACCCAGGGCGCGCGCCGCGTCTATTGCATCGACGAGGCCGAGCGCGACGCCTGGCTGGCCAAGGGGCTGGGCGGCAAGGGCAAGATCG
>NZ_JBFJVE010000213.1:0-4820 GCF_041624275.1 Shimia sp. | reverse complement strand
TTCAAGACCCTGTTCCGGGCGCGCGGCCCGTTCCGTCAGCTCGGGGTCCACCGGCCCCGGCAGAAACCGGCCACGCGGGCCGCAGCGCCCAATTTCGTCGACGGGTCGGGCGCGCCGCTGCCGGCGGCCTTTGGCGAGTCGCCCGAGCGCATCTCGCTGTTCGGCTTTTCCACCGGGCGGGCGCTGGTCGAGGTCAACCATTATGCCCTGCGCTCGGCCGCGGCCTTTCTCATCAAGCGCGACCGGGGGCTGCCGAACCGTTCCCACAAAGAGATCGACCTCGCCTATTGGGTCGATCGCAATTTCAATAGCGTCAGAGACCTTTCGATCCGCGCCATGCGGCCGGGGACGCGGCGCGAAATGGCGGCTCTGAGCGCGATCGATGGCGTCGGCGAGCAGCACCGCGCGGCGCTGCGCTGGCACCGCCGCCGGTTTGCCGAACTGTCCAGACAGCCCGACTCCCACGCCCTGCTCTGCCAGATCCTGACCGCCGGCGGATCGTCGGTGCTGCCGCAAAGTTTGCAGCGACAGCTGGTTCGGTGGTATCAGGAGATACACAACAACAGGTCGTGAGATCCGGAACCAGTCCGGACGAGCAGGTGACATGACGAAAACCAGGGCGGTTTTCCAACGCGCGCGGATGTCCCACCAACGGGTGGGCGATGCCGTGGTGCTGGATGCGCTGCGCCTGCCGGGCGCGACGGCGCAGGTGTTCTTCGCGGTCGGCCCGAGCGCCCGCGACATCACCGCCGCCGGCAACTGCGACCTGCTTGGCCTGCGCAGCATCGGCGAGGCGGTGATCGCCACTTTGACCCCTGCTGCCGGGGCCGAGGCTCCGCTGCTGCGCGTCGCCGGCAGCGAGGCGCCCATCGCACTGCGCCACTGCCAGCAGGACCTGTTCGACGGGCTGAACACGGCCTGCACCATCCGCAACGGCGAAAGCGCCGCGCTCACGCTCGAGTGGCTGCGCTATCATGCCCGCCATCACGGGCTTCAGGCGGTGCTGATGCTGGATCGCGCCCGGCCCGGCACGGCCGAGGATTTCGCCGCCGCGCTGGAAGCCGGCGCCGCCGGCATCGAGGGGCTCGAGCGGCTGGTCTGGGTGCAGTGCGACAGGCCGCTGGGCCTGCCCGACCTGCCGCCCGAACAGCACCCCTTCAACGCGCCCGACGCCCCCGGAAAAGACCGCATGGACCTGCCCGAGGCGGCGCCGTGGGCGTCGCCCCTGGGCCAGAAACACCTTTATGAATGGGCACGGGTCCGGTTTCTCGACCGCGCGCGGGCGGTGGCCCAGCTCGACATTTCCGACCTGCTGCCCCCCCATGGCGACCGGGGCACCGTCTTCGACCGGGCCGTCGCCTCGCGCTCGGGCGCCATATTGCTGGCCGGGCGCCACTGCTACCCCTGGCGCGTCCGCAAGGGGGCCGAGGCCGGGTTCGCCGATCATATCTGCGTGCAGTTCGACGCCTCGGACCTGCGGCGGCGCTGGTGCGTCGCCCCGGCCCGGACCTCGGGCAGCACGGTCTGGCGCTATGTGCGCATCGTCGGCGCCGAGCCCGATCCCGACGAATGGGCGCCCTTCTATCGCTGCATGGCGCTGCGCCACCCCACCGACACCGTGTCGCGCATCGTGCCCAAGACCTCGCTGGTCGAGGATGCCGGTCTGCTGGCCCTGGCCGAAAGCCACTTCGACCACAAACCCGTGCGCATGCCGGAAATCGCGGCCCCGCGCCCCGACCCGACCGCCAACCGCACCGCGATCGTCACCTGCATGAAGAACGAAGGGCCCTTCATCCTCGAATGGCTGGCCTATCACCGCGCCATCGGCGTCAGCGAGGTTCTGGTCTATACCAACGATTGCAGCGACGGCACCGACGCGCTTCTGGACCTGCTGCAACGAAAGGGCATCGTCCAGCACCGCGACAACCCGTTCCGGCAGAGCGGGCTCAAGCCGCAGCACGCCGCGCTGCAGGCCGCCGAACAGGAAGACATCATCCGCACTGCCGACTGGGTGATCTCGATGGATGTGGACGAGTTCATCAACATCAAGACCGGCGATGGCCGGCTCGCCGACCTGTTCGCGGCAATGGGCGATGCCAACATGATCTCCTGCACTTGGCGGCTGTTCGGCAATTCCGACATCGACGCCTTTGCCGACATCCCGCTGATCGAACAGTTCACCCGCTGCGCCGAAGAGATCACCCGCAAGCCGCACCAGGCCTGGGGGTTCAAGACCCTGTTCCGCAACATCGGCCTGTTCAAGAAGCTCGGGGTGCACCGCCCCAAGGGGCTCAATCCGCAATTGTGGGACCAAATCCGCTGGGTCAACGGGTCGGGCCAGCCACTGCCCAGAGAGATGTATCGCAACGCCTGGCGCTCGACCAGCGACACCGTGGGCTATGATCTGGTGCAGCTCAACCACTACGCGGTGCGCTCGGCCGAAAGCTTTCTGGTCAAGCGCGACCGGGGGCGGGTCAACCACGTCGACCGCGACCAGGGGCTGGCCTATTGGTTCCGGATGAACAACAACGCCACCACCGACCGCTCGATCCAGCGCATGCTGCCGGCGCTGCGGGCGGAATTGCAACGCCTGATGGCGGACCCCGAGATCGCCGAGGCCCACGCCTTCTGCGTCGACCGCCACCGCGACCGGATCGCCGCCCTGAAGCAGATGCCGCGCTACCGGGAGTTCCACCGCGACCTGACCGGAGCGCGGCTGCGGAAACTGGCCCGCATGCACCGCGTTTTCGGCGCCAATGTCTTTCTCGCCGGCCCCGACGCGGTGCCCGACGAGATCATCGAGCGCGACCACCCCGAAGGCGCCTATTTCACCGTGAAGAAGGGCGAAACCGCACATTGAAGGCGCCCTGCCCCGGCGCGGCAAATTCAAAGACAATCCGACAGCTTGTGATAGACTGTTGCAAAACCAGAAACGACGAGCAGCGCAAGAATGGCCCAACTCCCTGAAATCGCGAGCCTCTGGATCGGTGGCCGCCTGTCATGGCTTGAACAGCTCTGCCTCAAGTCCTTTGCCGATGCCGGGCATCACACGACGCTGTATTCCTATGCGCCGATCGCCAACCTGCCCGAGGGGGTCGTGGCCGGCGACGCCGAAGAGATCTTTCCATCCCGGCCGATGTACCGCCACGCCCGCACCGGCAGCCCGGCGATCCATGCCGATCTCTGGCGGCTGAACCTCTTGAAAAAGACCGACAAGATCTGGGTCGACGCCGACATGTATTGCTATCGTCCCTTCGATTTCTCGCGCCAGAGCGTGTTCGGCTGGGAAAAGCCGGGGCTGGTCTGCAACGCGGTGCTGGGTCTGCCCCGGTCGTCGCCGGCGCTGGAGAGGATGCTGGAGTTCTTCCGCGACGAATATGCCATCGCCCCATGGCTGAAGCCCTGGCAACAGGCGGAACTTCAGGCCGAGAAGGACGCCGGAACGCCGGTCCACATGACGGCCCAGAACTGGGGTTTCACCGGGCCGGCGGCAGTAACGCATTTCCTGCAGCAAAGCGGCGAAATCCGCTATGCCGAGCCGGTCGAGGCCTTCTACCCGGTCAGTTTCAAGCACCGCAATCACCTGATCATGGGCAAATACGACATCGAGTCCCAGCTCGGCCCGGCGACGCGGGGGGTGCACTTCTGGGCCCGCCGGATGAAACCCCGGCTCGAGGAAAAGGAAAACAACCGCCCGCGCCGGGGCAGTTTCATGGCCCGCCTGATCGACAAGCACGAAATCGACGTCGATGCCGCGCCGATCCCGCCCGGCGCCAGAGCCACGGAGCCCCGGCGCCACGACCCGGAATTCCGGGCCCGGCTGGCCCTCGAGGCGCTGAAGGGGGATGCCTCGATCGAGAAACTGTCGCGCGACCACCTGGTCGAGCCGCGCTTCATCAAGGAATGCCGCGCCATCCTGATCGACGGGGCGCCACGGCTGTTCCGCGACCACCCGGCCCAAGAGACACAGGACACCGCCGAATGACGATCGACCCCGAAACGCTGGATTACGCGATGTTCGACACGCAGGATTTCGTCAATATCATCCTGCAACGCTCGGACGTCTTGTCCGACATTCCCGGCAGCGGCAAGCTGATCAAGGGCTGGAGCACGGGCGAGACCGCGCCGCTGCTAGCGGTTGCCCGCGACAAGAACCGGGTGCTGGCCCAGCGCGCCGTGGCCGACATCGCCGCCGAATTCACCGCGCTGCGCGGGCTTCTGGACCAGGCGCCCCCCGGCACGATCGCCGACATCGGCTGCGGCTATGGTTTCTTCGACCTGTTCGCGGCGCGCATGTATGGGGCGCGGGTGCATCTGATCGACCTCGAGACCAACTCGCTCACCCATTTCGGCTTCAACAGGCAGGGGGCCGCCTATTCCAACCTGCAAAAGGCCGGGCAATTCCTGACCCGCAACGGCGTGGCAGCCGAGAACATCACCCTGAGCAACCCCGAAAGGGACGATCTGTCGACCATCGGCCCGGTCGACCTTGCGGTCAGCTTCCTGGCCTGCGGCTTTCACTTCCCGGTCGATGTCTACATGGAGTTCTTTGCAACCAACGTGGCGCGGAACGGCCGCATCCTGCTGGACCTGCGCCATGCCAGACGGGCGCAACAGGTCGAAACACTGTCTTCGCTGGGGCGGGTCGAGGTTCTGAGCGAACGCAGCAACCGGGCCCGCGTTCTGGTCACCAAGGGCGCATAGGCATGGACGACGTGACGCCCCATCGCGACGACAGCCTCAGCCAGGAGGCCTGGCGCGACAACCTGCGCGAGATCGGCGCCCGCGAGGGCTTCTACGAAGAGCTGGGCGAAGAGCAC
>NZ_JBFJVE010000212.1:0-4825 GCF_041624275.1 Shimia sp. | reverse complement strand
GACCTCGGGCGCGGCCAGCTACACCGGCGGGCTCAGCGTTCACAAATACATGAAGGTGGTTACATGGCAGCGCGCCACGCGCGACGGCTCGCGACCGGTGGCCGAGGCGACGGCGCGAATTTCCCGCCTCGAGGGCATGGAAGGCCATGCCCGCGCCGCCGAGGTGCGGCTGGCCAAGTACTTCCCCGGCGAGCGCTTCGATCTGAGTGCCTAGGGCGGGGCGCGCGGTCGGCGGCTGGTGCCGGATCAGAGGTCAAGAAACGGGCGCAGGGTGATCCCTTCGTCCTCGAGACGCTGGCGTATGGTCGTTGCCATCCGCACAGCGCCGGGGCTGTCGCCGTGAACGCAGATCGACTGCGCGCGAAGGGCGATCGGGGCGCCGTCGACAACCGGCATCCGGCCGGTCTTCAGAAAGCCGATCAGACGCTCGGCGGCTTCTTCGGGGTCATGGATCATGGCCCCCTCGGTGCCGCGCGGCACCAGCTGACCGCTGCCAAGGTACCCGCGATCGGCGAAGACCTCGGAATAGACGGCAAGACCGGCCTCGGTCGCGGCGCGCTCGAGGCAGCTGCCCGAGATGGCAAGGATCGCAAGGTTTGGGTCGACCTGCCGAACGCTGTCGCAGATGGCTTGGGCGACGGTGCGATCGCGCGCCGCCAGATTGCCAAGCGCCCCGTGCGGTTTGACATAGCGCACCGCCACCGGCACCAGCGCCGCCACCGCGATCAGGGCGCCGATCTGCGCCGCGATCATGCGGCCGATTTCGACCGGGGGCATCGGTATCACCCGGCGGCCGAACCCCTCGCGGTCGGCATAACCGGGATGGGCGCCGACCACGACGCCGCGTTCCGCCGCCAGCTTCAGGGTGGCGAACATGGTCTCGGGGTCGCCGGCATGGCCGCCGCAGGCGATATTGGCGCTGTCGACAATGTCGAGCATGGCGGCGTCGTCGCCCATGGTCCATGGGCCGAAGCTTTCGCCGAGATCCGCGTTGAGGTCGATCTTCATGGCGGTGTTCCTTTGCTGTCCGGGCCGGGTGCGCCCGGCGCAGGTTACTCTGGCCTCGGGCGGTGAACAATGCCGTGCGGCGGCGCTTTCGGGGCTGCATTCGCCGGGGCGGCGCGATACTGTGGCGGCGCCGGGGCGCAAGCGGTTTGCGACCGGCAGCGGCCGCTTGGGTGGCCGGCCTGTTCGGCCCGGACAGGAGATATCACCGATCGGCAACGGACCGGACTGACGCCATGCGCGATGACACACCGCAGATCTGCAACGTCGGGCTCGACGGCATGCTGGTGCGCTTTGGCACCGCGCTGAGCGAACCGGCCAACCGCGCCGCGCTGGCGCTGCGCGACGCGCTGGAACGGGAAGCCTGGGACGGGATCGAGGAGACCTCCTCGACGCTGGTCTCGACCTTTGTCCGCTTCGACCCGCTGCACCTCTCGCACGCCGCCCTGGCCGAAAGGCTGCGCCGGTTGCTCGCGGCGCGCGACTGGTATGCCGCAGAGATGGCCGAGGGGCGGCGCCTGTGGCGCATCCCGGCGGTGTTCGGCACCGAACTTGCGCCCCAGTTGCCGCAGGCCGCCGAACTGGCGGGTCTTTCGCTTGAGGCCGCCATCGCCTCGCTGAGCCGGGCCCGCCTCAGGGTCCAGACCATCGGGTTCGCCCCCGGTCAGCCCTATCTCGGGACATTGCCCGAAGCCTGGGACATCCCCCGCCAGAGGCAGCTGTCGCGCCGGATACCCGAGGGCGCGCTGGCGGTCGCGATCCGTCAACTGGTGCTGTTTTCGGTCGACACCCCGACCGGGTGGCTGCATGTCGGGCAGACTGCGATGCAGCTGTTTCGGCCCGAGGCCGAGGCGCCCTTTCTGCTGCGCCCGGGTGACGAGGTGCAGTTCAGACCGGTGGCGGCAGAGGCGTTGGAAAACCTGCGCCGCGCGCCCCGTGGCGGGGCCACCTGCGAGCCCCTGTCATGAGCCGCGTCGTGACCATAGTCGACTGCGGCCCGGGGGTGACGGTGCAGGATGGCGGGCGGCCGGGCTGGCTGGCCTACGGTGTCTCGCGCAGCGGCGCCGCCGACGCCCGTGCCCTTTGCGAAGGCGCGGCTCTTCTGGGGCAGGACGGGGCCCATGCGGCGCTCGAGATGGCCGGGATCGGCGGCCGCTTCCGTTTCGAGGTCGCGACGCGCATCGCGCTCACCGGCGCGCCGATGGCGGCAGTGGTCGACGGCACGCGACTGGCCTGGAATGCAAGCCACCTGATCCCGGCGGGGGCAGAGCTTGGGCTGGGCGCGGCGGGGCCGGGGTATTACGGCTATCTGCATTTCGGCGGCGGGCTGGTGACGCGGCTGCGGCTCGGGGCCCGCGCCACCCATGTCGCGGCCGGGATCGGCGCGCCGCTCGGTGCCGGAGATCGGCTGGAGATCGGGCCGGATCGCGGGCAGGAGGTGGGGCGCTGCCTGCCCCCCGAGGACAGATTCGGCGGCGGTGAAATCCGCATCCTGCGCAGTTTTCAGACCGATCTGTTCGCGCCCGAGGCGCTGGACCGCTTTCAGTCGACCAGCTTTCGGCGCGGCGCGCGCGGCAACCGCATGGGGGTGCCGCTGGAGCAGCCGGGGCCGGGGTTCGAGGCCGCCAGCGGCCACAGCATCCTGTCCGACGTGGTGGTGCCCGGCGATATCCAGATCACCGGCGACGGGGTGCCCTTCGTGCTGTTGCAGGAATGCCAGACCACCGGCGGCTACCCGCGTATCGGCACCGTCATCCCCTGCGACCTGCCGCGCGTGAGCCAGGCCGGCGCCGGAACCTCGCTGCGCTTCCGCTTTATCGCGCTCGACGAGGCGATCGCGCTCGAGCGCCGCGAAGCCGCCGCGCGTGCGGGCCTGCGGGGCGCGGTGAAACCGCTGGTGCGCGACCCTCGGACCATGGCCGACCTGCTGTCCTACCAGTTGATCGACGGCATGATTACCGGGCGCGAATGACGGCAGGCGAGGTCCGCCGGCAGGAGCCGCGGGGCAGAGAAGAAGTTTCGTGTTTAATATTTTTATGTTCACGCTAAATTGGGCCGGGGACAATTGGGGCTCAGCGCGATGAAAACCGCCTTCAGGGATGTGAAAGACCGGGTCCGGCGCCGGATCGTCGGAGGTCACTGGCCGCCCGGAGCCCTGCTGCCGAACGAGGTCGATCTGGCGGCCGAGTTTCAATGCGCGCGGACCACGGTCAACCGGGCGATGCGCGAACTGGCCGAAGAGGGGCTGGTCGAGCGCAAGCGCAAGGCCGGCACCCGGGTGTTGCCATCGCCGACGCGGCAGGCGCGGTTCGCCATTCCGATCGTGCGTGAAGAGATCGAGTCGCGCGGCCTGCGCTATCGCTATGCTCTGGTGCAGCGCGAGATCATCGACACGCCGGATTGGCTGCGCGCCCGCATCGGGCTGGACCAAGGCGGGCGGCTCGTGCATCTCACCTGTATGCATTTCGGCGACGGGCACCCCTATCAGCTCGAGGATCGCTGGATCAACCTTGCCGCCCTGCCGCAGGCGGCCGAGGCCGATTTCACCCGGCGCGGACCCAATGAGTGGCTGATTGCCGAGGTGCCCTATTCCGACGCCGAGATCAGTTTCTCGGCGATGGCGGCCGATGCCGGGATCGCGCGGCACATGGGCTGCGGCGAAGGCGATGCGCTGTTCCTGGCCGAACGCTCGACCTGGTGGCAGGGGCAGCCGATCACCTATGTGCGGCTGGTGTTCCAGCGCGGGTTTCGCATGACCACCCGCTATTGAGGGCCGCCGCCTTTCCGGGCCGTCGGCCGGCAGCGGCCTCAGAGCCGGTCGCGCAGGGGGGCCACGGCCTGGCGATAGGCGCGGGTGATGCTGTCGCGGCGGACATGCCGGCCCTGCCGCACCATATGGCGCCCGGCTGCCCAGACATCGGCCACCATGCGGTTGTCTCCGGCAAAGGCGAAACTGTCGACAAGGGTGTCACCGCGCAGCCCGGCAAGGTCAATGTGACCGGTGTCGAGGGCCAGAAGATCGGCCCATTCCCCGACGGCGATCCTGCCCGTGCCGCGCCCGGCCGCCTGCGCGCCGCCGGCACAGATCGCGTCAAGGATCTGCCGTCCGCTTGACCGCTCGGGGGTCGCCAGCGCGGCCCGAGAATGGTCGCGCAGCCGCTGCGTCGTGTCGAGCAGGCGCATCTCTTCGGCCAGTGAAATCCGGATGTTGCTGTCAGATCCGATGGAGATTTCGCCCCCCGCAGCCATCCAGCGCGGCGCATCGAATATGCCATCGCCCAGCGATGCCTCGGTGAGCGGGCACAGGCCCGCCACGGCGCCGGTCCGGGCCAATGCGGCGGTTTCATGCGGCCGCATCTGGGTCAGGTGGATCAGGCACCAGCGCCGGTCCAGCGGCAGGTTGTCCAGCGCCCATTCGACCGGCCGGCTTCCCCATGCGGCCTGAACCTCTTCGACCTCGGCGATCTGTTCGGCAAGGTGCAGGTGGACCGGCCCTTGGGGCCACAGCGTGGCCGCGGCTTTCAGCTGTTCCGGTGCCAGCGCCCGCAGGCTGTGCGGGGCGACGCCCAGTTTGCAGTCCGCCGGCAGCGCCTTCATGAGCCCGGCGCAGCGGTCCAGCAACCGGGCATAGCGGTCGGGCGGGTTGGCGAACCTGACCTGCCCCGCGCCGAGCGGGCGCCGGTCGCAGCCGCCGTACTGGTATTGCACCGGCAGCAAAGTCAGGCCGATCCCCGTGCTGTCACGCGCTGCGGCGATGCGCTCGGCCATTTCGCCGAGATTGGCGTAGGGCGTGCCGTCGGGCTGGTGATGCAGGTAATGG
>NZ_JBFJVE010000211.1:0-4867 GCF_041624275.1 Shimia sp. | reverse complement strand
TCCGCCGCCTGCCGGACGTGCCCGACGGGGCCGAGATCTCGAAGGTCGATATCGTCATCCGTCTGCGCGAGAAATAGCGCGCCGACCTGACCACCGCGCGCTGATGGCGGGCCGGGCCGGACCTTTGGGCGCCGGCTTCGGCACCCCGGAACCACTGCCCCTCAGAACCACTGCCCCGGCTCCATCAGCCCGAGATCGAGCAATTGCCGCGAATGCCATTCGAAGGGCACCGAATTGTGCCAGCCGAAGGTGGCGATGGCGTCGCGGCTGCCGGGGTTGCGCTTCAGCGCCTTGGCGGTGCGGAAGGAACAGACCGCCGCCGTCAGATTGTGGTGCCACTTGCAGCTGTAGGTGTTGTATTCCTCGTCGTCGAAGGTGAAATCCGGGCGCAGCCTCAGCCCCGGCTTGGCCCGGAACAGGGCGATGCGGTCGATCTTGCGCCGCTCGTAGGGCACGTGTTCCTCGAAGCGCCAGCGCAGGCCGCCATAGAAATCCAGCTGCCGGTCCTTGGGCGCGTGGTTGTTCTGGGCGTCCTCGCGGGCCAGCGCGTAATAGCCCGAACGGTCCAGCTGCGCCTCTTCCAGCGACACCGCGTCGGGGTTGCGCCCGAGGTCGGCGGCATAGAGATCGACCACATAGCTCAGCATCGCATCGCGGCGTTCCTCGCTGTGAAAGGCCAGCATCTCGCCGATGCTTCGGCTTTCGCAGAAGGGGAAGAATAGGTATTCGGCGTTGAAACAGTAATAGATCCATTGCCCCGGCGCGGCGCCGATCACCCGGTTGACCGCGTCGATCATCGCCGCCCCGTTGGCCGGGTCCATGGTGACGCGCACCACCTGATCGTCAAGGCCCGGGTCGATGGTGAAACTTTCGGGCATCAGGCAGATCACCCGCTTGAACCCGAGGTCGAGATGATGGCGCAGGGTCGAATCCAGCTCGACGTCGTCCTCGGCAAAGACCAGCGCCAAAGGCCCCTTGGCCAGCGCCGCCCTGCCATTGTTCACCAGATCCGAAACCGAGGCGTATCTCATCGTGTGTCCTGCTCTTTTGGGCGCCAGAATCGGCCAATTCGACACGCATTGCAAGCCACCGGGGTTTTGATGTAGTCAGGCGCCCTGAAACCGCGATGGGACCGGGCACATGGCCGACAAGAAAAAGCTGTTCATCAAAACCTATGGCTGCCAGATGAACGTCTATGACAGCGAACGCATGGCCGAGGCCATGGGCGGGGCGGGCTACGAGACCACCGACAGCGCCGAGGGCGCCGACATGATCCTGCTCAACACCTGTCACATCCGCGAGAAGGCCGCCGAAAAGGTCTATTCCGAACTGGGCCGCTTCAAGGGGCTGAAATCCGAGAACCCCGACCTGAAGATCGGCGTCGCGGGCTGCGTTGCCCAGGCCGAGGGCGAGGAAATCATGCGCCGCCAGCCGCTGGTCGATCTGGTGGTCGGCCCGCAGAGCTATCACCGCCTGCCCGAGATGGAGGCCCGCACCCGCAGCGGCGAAAAGGCGCTCGACACCGATTTCCCCGAGGAAGACAAGTTCGAGAAGCTGAAGTCGCGCCCCAAGGCCAAACGCGGCCCCGCCGCCTTTCTCACCGTGCAGGAAGGCTGCGACAAATTCTGTGCCTTCTGCGTCGTGCCCTATACCCGCGGCGCCGAGGTCAGCCGCCCGGTCGACCGCATCCTGACCGAGGCCCGCGACCTGGTCGAACGCGGGGTGCGCGAGATCACCCTTCTGGGGCAGAACGTCAACGCCTATCACGGCGCCGGCCCCAAGGGCGACATGACGCTGGCCGGGCTGATCTGGGAGCTGGACAGGATCGACGGGCTCGAGCGGATCCGCTTTACCACCAGCCATCCCAACGACATGATGGACGATCTGATCGAGGCCCACGGCAGCTGCGCCAAGCTGATGCCCTACCTGCATCTGCCGGTGCAGTCGGGCAGCGACCGGATCCTCAAGCGGATGAACCGCAGCCACGACCGCGACAGCTATCTGCGGCTGGTCGAGCGGATCCGCGCCGCCCGCCCCGACATCTTGCTGTCGGGCGACTTCATCGTCGGTTTCCCGGAAGAGACCGAGGCCGATTTCCAGGACACCATGGATCTCATTCAAGAGGTCGAATACGGTCAGGCCTTCAGCTTCAAGTATTCCTCGCGCCCCGGCACCCCGGCGGCCGAGCGGGCGCTGGTCGACGATGCCGAGGCCTCGGACCGGCTCTATCGTTTGCAGGCGCTGATCACCCGCCAGCAGCGCGCGGTGCAGGACCGCATGGTCGGCCGTGAGGTCAGCGTCCTGTTCGAGAAACCGGGCCGTTTCGACGGCCAGATGCTGGGCAAGTCCGAATATCTCCACGCCGTCCATGTCGCCGATGCCGGGGCGCGGGTCGGCGACCTGGCGCGGGTCAGAATCGTCGAGAGCGGCGCCAACTCGCTGTCGGGCGTGCTGGCCGGGGCCTGACGGGCGCGAAACAATCCCCGCCGCCGCCGCCGGTTGTGCCCGCAGCGGCGACAATCGCCGCCCGCGATCGCTCGCGGCGGCGCATCCGGCGCCGGGCGCTGCCGCAACACTGCGGCAATCGGCCACCAGATATTGTGAATTCTTCTTCACACATGCTCTAAATTTGCTAGAGTGCCTTCATATTCAAATCTGACTGCGCGGGCCCTGAACCTGATCCTGAACCGGAGCCGTCGCAGGCATTCAATTGGCAGAGGAAATTGCTGTGGCGAAGAACAAGATCAAACACGCCCGGGCCGCCTTGGGGGGAGTTGCCGCAATCGCGATGGCGCTGGTGTCGCTGGCCCAGCCCGCGGCCGCGCAGACGACACGCACCGTGCTCGGACAGGAATACATCCCGGCGATCTGGGTCGATCCCGACGGCTGCGAACACTGGGTCATGGACGACGGCGCCGAGGGCTACATGTCGCCGCATGTCAACCGGCAGGGGATTCCGGTCTGCCGCCGTGGCAATGTCTGCGGGGTGATGAACTCGGACCAGTTCTTCGCCACCGACCGCTACAACATCAACGCCGCCAACCGCCAGCGCCTGGCCGAGTTCTTCTCGTCGGCCACCGCCTCGGCCTTCATCATCGCCGGCCATACCGACAGCCGCGCCTCGGATGAATACAACATGCGTCTCAGCTTCAACCGCGCCAATTCCGTGGCCAAGGTGGCCCGGTCGACCGGCGCCCGGGTGATCGACGTGCGCGGCTATGGCGAGCGCATGCCGCGCGCCAGCAACGCAACATCCGCAGGCATGGCCGAGAACCGCCGTGTCGAAATTATCTGCATCCGCTGAGAGGGCATCACATGAAACTTGTTCCGGGACTTCTTCTGGTGGGTGCCGTCACCGCTCTGGCCGCCTGCGACAACAAGATCGACAAGACCGTCGATCGCGGCTTTGACAGCGACCACATCTCGTCGATGACCGCCGGCATCTGGGTCGATCCCAACGGCTGCGACCACTGGATCATCGACGACGGCGTCGAGGGCTACCTGTCGCAGCGTCTCGACCCCTATGGCAAGCCGGTCTGTTCCGGCGTCGCGCCTCCGGGCGTCGCCACCGGGCCGTTCAAGTCCGGCTCGGCCTTCAAGGACCAGATCTGACCCGGTACCACCGGACCGGCCACCCGATCCTGCGCAGACCGCCCGCCTTCGCGGGCGGTCCTTTTTTGTGACGATCCGGTGATAATTGCTACTGGCTGCTTGCGCCTGCCGACGCAACTTGGCACCCTTTGCTGAAAAGGACTCAGCAGAGCAGGAGAGTTGATTGGCCACAGGTGCCCTGACCCCACCGTCCGCATCCGACGCGATCGGCGAATTGCTGATCGAGTTCCCGGACAACAGATTGCTGATCGACCTGTGCGGCGAATACGACCGCAACCTCGCCGATATCGAACAGAAACTGACGGTGCAGATCGTGCGCCGCGGCAACCAGCTGGCGATCCACGGCGAAGAAGAGGCCCGCAGCGAGGCCCGCGAGGTGCTGCAGGCGCTCTATGAACGGCTCGAGGCCGGGCGCGACGTGCAGAGCGCCGACATCGACCGCGAGATCCGCATGGGCGGCTCGGAAGAGGGCACCGGCGCGCGCGACGGCGACCAGCTCGAGATGTTCCGCGGCGGCCATGTCGAAATCAAGACCCGCAAGAAACTGGTCGAACCGCGCACCGAGGCGCAAAAGGCCTATGTGCTGTCCCTGTTCAACAAGGAACTGGCCTTCGGCATCGGCCCGGCGGGCACCGGCAAGACCTATCTGGCGGTGGCGGTGGGGGTGTCGATGTTCATCGGCGGCCATGTCGACCGCATCATCCTCAGCCGCCCGGCGGTCGAGGCCGGCGAAAAACTGGGCTATCTGCCCGGCGACATGAAGGACAAGGTCGACCCCTACATGCAGCCGCTCTATGACGCGCTGAACGATTTCCTGCCGGGCAAGCAGCTGGCCAAGCTGATCGAGGAAAAACGCATCGAGATCGCGCCCCTGGCCTTCATGCGCGGGCGCACCCTGTCCAATGCCTTCGTGGTGCTGGACGAGGCCCAGAACGCCACCACCATGCAGATGAAGATGTTCCTCACCCGTCTCGGTGAGGGCAGCCGCATGGTGATCACCGGCGACCGCAGCCAGGTCGACCTGCCGCGCGGCGTGCCCTCGGGTCTGGCCGATGCCGAACGGCTCTTGGGCAGGATCGACGACATCAGCTTCAACTATTTCACCGCCGCCGACGTGGTGCGCCACCATCTTGTGGCCAAGATCATCCGCGCCTATGACGCCGACTCCGAGCGCGCGGCGGCCGCCCGCGACAGGACGAAAGAGAAACCGGCCTGAGCCGTCATCTCTTTGCCAAATACTCACCGGGGGTGGGGG
>NZ_JBFJVE010000210.1:0-4912 GCF_041624275.1 Shimia sp. | reverse complement strand
GCTTCAGGTTGATGCCGAGGCTGCGGTAGAATTCGAAGATCTCGGGGCCGATGGCCTCACCGGCGGTATAGCCGACGCGCACCCGGCCAAAGCCCAGCGTGTCTTTCAGCGGACCATAGACCAGCACGTTGCCCATGCGGTACTTGAAATAGTCGCGCAGGCTGCCGCGGTAGAGGTTCAGGCCCAGCGGATCCTTGGCCTTGAAATGATCGCGGGCCTTCTTGCCATAGCGCAGCTTGTAGAAGAACAGGCGGACCATGTTTTCAAGAATGGCTTCGACGGCGAAGCCGATCCCCATGCCATAGCGCCAGGCGTTCTTGAACCGGCGCTTGAGGTCCGGCTTGGCCAGGCTGCGCTTGGGCATGCCGTATTTCTCGCCGGCGGTCTTGGCGAAATCCATGAAGTGATGGAACAGCGCGTATTTCAGGTCGCCGCTGTCTTCCATGCGGATCATGACATTGGTCAGCTGGGTCTCGAAGATGCGCGGCGGGGCGAAATAATAGGTCGGCCCGATCTCGCGCAGGTCGGTCATCATCGTCTCCGGGCTTTCCGGACAGTTGACGCAGAAGCCGCACCAATAGGCCTGACCGATCGAGAAGATGAAGTCACCGACCCAGGCCATCGGCAGATAGGACAGGATCTCTTCGTCGGCGCCCAGCCCGTCGAACTCGGACGAATTCTTCGCCGATTCGATGACGTTGCGGTTCGACAGAACGACGCCCTTGGGCTTGCCGGTGGTGCCCGAGGTATAGAGCATCACGCAGGTGCTGTCATAGGTCAGCTTCTCGCGACGCGCCGCAAGCTCGTTGATGAACTCGTCATAGGCGGCGCGGCCCTGATCCTGGACGCGGCTGTATTCGTGCAGCGCCCGGTGGTCATATTTGCGCAGACCGCGCGGATCGATATAGATCATGTGCTCGAACTGATGCAGGTGCTCCTGAATCTCGATGATCTTGTCGACCTGCTCCTGGTCCTCGACGATCGCGAAACGCGCGCCGCAGTGACCGAGGATATATTCCATCTCTTCGGCGGCGCTGTCGTTGTAGACCGGCACCGGCACCGCGCCGACCGACTGCGCGGCGACCATGGCGAAGTAGAAATAGGGGCGATTGCGTCCGATGATGGCGATGAAATCGCCCTCGTTCACACCGAGGTTGATCAACCCGAGAGCCAGAGCTTCGACCTCTTTCTCGGTATCAGCCCAGGTCCAGGACTGCCAGATGCCGAACTCCTTCTCCCGATACGCGGCTTTTTCCGCGTACAGGACGGCGTTCCGCTGCAAAAGCGCCGGTACGGACGCCAGTCCGCCGGTCGCTTGTGACGACTGTGCCAAATTATCTTCCTCCCATAAGACCGCCCAGCAAGCTGACTCGCCACGGCGATTCCTCCTGCTGTCAAAGGTGCCGGAATTACACTGGGCGTCAACTTTTTCCTGAACATTTCCTAATCCTTACGAATTGTAACAGGCCTCAATTCAGTCTTTCCGAGGCTTGAAACCGGTGTTAGCCATGAGGTGAAAGGATCCTTGATGGAGCCCAATTCCGCCACTGCCCGGGCCATGACGACGGCCGGACTGAACCTTATCCAGCAGGCCCTGTCGATCTATGACAGCGACCTGCGCCTGGTGGTGGCCAACACCCGGTTCCGCGAGTTGTTCTCGATCCCGGATAGGTTGATGCAGCCCGGCGCGCCCTTTTCCGAAACCATCCGCTTCCTTGTCGACAAGGGCGAATACGGCCCGATCCCCGAAGAGGAAATCGCCCCCTTCATCCAGGAACGGGTCGAGCGGGCCCTCGCCTTCGAACCGCATTATTTCGAACGCCAGCGCGCCGACGGGCGCTGGGTCAGCGTCGAGGGATCGCCGCTGCCGGGGGGCGGCTGGGTGGCGGTCTATACCGACATCACCCGCGCCAAGCGCCAGGAAGACCTGCTGCGCGGACGCTCCGAGGAACTCTCCGACCAGCTGCTGCAATATGCCGCCGATCTTTCGACCACCAACCGCGAGCTGGAAAGCACGGTGAAGGCGCTGGAGGAAACCAAGCGCCAGCTGATCCAGAGCGAATCGCGGATGCGGCTGACGGCCGAGATGATGCCCGCCCATATCGCCCATGTCGGGCCGGACCGGCATTATACCTATTCCAACCGCCGGCTGTCCTCGGTGATGCCCGGTCGCGAATCGAACATCGTCGGCGAACATATCCGCGACGCGCTGGGGGATGCCGCCTATGAGGCGATCAAGCCGCATCTGGAAAGCGGCTTCAAGGGCCGGCCCTCGGTGTTCGAATTCACCGATCTGCTGAGCACCCGGCGCATCCGCGTCGCCTTTACCCCCGACAGCGAGACCGGGGCGCGCCGGGGCGTCTATATCCTGTCGATGGACATCACCGAAGAGACCCAGACACGCGTCGCGCTGCAACACACCCGGCGGCGCGAGATCGCCGCCCAGATGACCAGCGGCCTGGCGCATGATTTCTCGAACCTTCTGACCATCATCCTCGGCATGCAGGGCAAGCTGCAAAAGCTCGACCTGAGCCCCGAGGCCACCGAACTGGTCGAGGCGACACTGGCCGCGACCCGTCGCGGCGGCACCCTGCTGAGCCATATCGCCGACATGACCGGGCATCGCGCCCCGAGGATGCTGGCCACGGACATGACCGGGTTTCTGGCCGAACTGCGGACCCTGGCCACCCCGACCCTGACCGAAGAGATCACGCTGACCATCGACAATGCGATCGGCGATACCCCGGTTCTGGTCGATGCCGGCATGCTGCAGGATTCGCTGGTCAACCTGATCCTCAACGCCCGCGATGCCTGCGGCGGCAGCGGCGCGGTGCATATCGACGCGCGGGTGGTCAAGAACACATGGTTGCAGCTCAAGGTCTGCGACACCGGCACCGGCTTCTCGGACGAGGCGCTGAAACATGCGCTTGATCCCTTCTTCACCACCAAGGGCAGCGAAGGCTCGGGGCTGGGGCTGGCCATGGTCTATGACCTGACCAAGCTTGCCGGGGGCGAGGTGCGGCTGGAAAACACCGACACCGGCGGCTGCGTCACCCTGCGCCTGCCCTTCCGTCAGGCCCGGCGGCATGACGCGACCGGGCTGGCGCTGCTGGTCGAAGACAACCCCGACCTGCGCGGCCTGATCCGCGACATGCTGATCGACATGGGCCATTCGGTGATCGAGGCCGCCAGCGTCGAAGAGGCGCGCACCCTCCTGTCGCAGGTGCCGGACATCTCGCTGGTGCTCTCCGACATCTCGCTCGAGGGCGAGGCCTCGGGGGTCGACCTGATCCGCGAACTGGCCTCGGGGCCGCTGCCCTATTACCTGATGACCTCGCTGCCGCCCTCCGATCCGCTGTATGTCGAGGGCGCCGCGCGGGCGCCGGTGCTGCCGAAACCCTTTGACGCCGAGCAGCTCTCGGCCTTTCTGCAAGCGAGGTGACGCCATGACCGCCCCCCTGGTGACCATCCTGGACGACGAACCGGAAATCCGCTCGATGCTGGCCGACGCGCTCGAGGATGCGGGCTTTCGCACCATGGGCTTCGGCCGCGCCACCGAATTCGAGGCGGCGCTGAAATCGACCACCCCCGATGTCTGCCTGGTGGATCTCGGCCTGCCCGACAAGGACGGGCTGACGCTGGTGCACCGCCTGGCGCTGGAACAGGGCGCGGCGGTGATCATCATCTCGGGGCGCGCCCAGGTGCAGGACCGTGTCACCGGGCTCGAACTGGGCGCCGATGACTACATCATCAAACCCTTCGATCCGGCCGAGGTGGTGGCCCGGGTGCGCGCTCGGCTGCGCAAGGAACGCCCCGCCGCCCAGAGCGCGGGCAACACCGCGCGCTTCAACGGCTGGACCGCCTATTTCGACCGCTACGTCCTCGAGGACGAGGCCGGCGAAGAGACCACCTTCAGCCATGCCGAGGGCGAAGTGCTGCGGCTGTTCCTCGACAGTCCCAAACGGCTGATCAGCCGCGCCCATATGCAGGAAACCCTCGGCGGGGCGGCCGGCGAAAGCTTTGACCGGGCGATGGATGTGCGGATCTCACGGCTGCGCACGAAACTTCGGGAAGATCCGAAAAACCCCCGCCTTATCAAGACCATATACGGCGCCGGCTATATCTTTCTCGGGGATGTGATCTGGCAGTGAGCCCCCGGATCCACACCCAACATCTGGCCGCGCCCGGGTATTTACATACAATATATAGGTAATCACCACATTTTGTGCTATTCTCCTGCAACTGGGAGGGCAAGAAATGAATTCTCTCGAGCAGTACACGGCACTCAGCGCGGTCTGGATCGGGCTTGCCTGGGTGCCGTACATCATCGACCGGGCAATGGTGCGCGGGCTGATGGGGGCGCTGGCCAATTACGACCCCGATGCAACCCCGCAGTCACCTTGGGCCCAGCGGGCGATGCGCGCCCATCAGGTGGCACTCGAGGCCTTCGTGGCCTTCGCCCCGCTGGCCGTTATCGCCATGCTGAAGATCCCGGAAGATCCCTATCCCGGCCTGCTGGCCAAGGGGTTCTTCTTCGCCATTCTGGCTCATTACTTCATTTATGCGCTCGGCATTACGGTGCTGAGAACCCTGGCTTTCACGCTGGCGGCGCTGTCGACCCTTGCACTGGGGCTGCGGCTGCTCGGCGTAATCTGACACTCTCCCGGACGGGTTCACTCCCGCTGCCCCCGCAGACCAGTTTGGCTGTGGGGGCCTTTTTTCGGACGTCCATCCACCCAGGCACCTTCCGGGCTACCGCCTTGTTGCACAAGGATTCTTTCTGCCCTAAAATGGTCACATGGCCATCTGCATCCTCTATCTCCGCTGCCGAAAGAAACGCCCGCGCTATTACCGCGTCGAGATCGCCTATAACCTCTTCAACGAGATTTCGGTGCTGCGCGAATGGGGCGTG
>NZ_JBFJVE010000209.1:0-4929 GCF_041624275.1 Shimia sp. | reverse complement strand
CAATTGCTCAGCACCACCGGCAGCCCATAGGTCTCGGCCCAGGCGCGCACCAGATGGTCCGAAGCCGCCTTGGAGGCCGAATAGGGCGAGTTGGGCGCATAAGGGGTGTCTTCGGTGAACTGGCCGCTGGGCCCGAGGCTGCCGAAGACCTCATCGGTGGAGATATGGTGAAAGCGGAAAGCCTCAGGCTTTCCGGCGCCCAACCAATAGGCGCGCGCCGCCTCGAGCATGTTGTAGGTGCCGGTGATATTGGTGTCGATGAAAGTGCCGGGCCCGTCGATGGAACGGTCGACATGGCTTTCGGCGGCCAGATGCATGACGGCATCGGGGCGATGGGCGGCAAAGATCCGGTCCAGCGCGGCGCGGTCGCGGATATCGGCCTGTTCGAAGGCATATCGGGGCGAGCGAGAGACCGATTTCACATTGTCGAGACAGGCGGCATAGGTCAGCGCATCAAGGTTCACCACCGCATGGCCCCGGGCCACCGCAAGGCGCACCACGGCCGATCCGATAAAGCCGGCGCCGCCGGTGATCAGCAGTTTCATGATGCCGCCTCCTCATAGGTGAAAGGGCTGTCAAAGCCGGCCAGCCCCGGCGCCACCGCGTCCTTGGCCGACAAGACCGGCTCGGTTCCTGCCGCAACACCCCAGTCGATGCCGATCGCGGCGTCTGACCACAACAGCGCGCCCTCGCATTCGGGCGCGTAGTAGTCGCTGCATTTATAGATGATCTCGGTGTCCGGCTGTCTGGTGATGAAGCCATGGGCGAAACCCGCCGGCACCAGCAGCTGGCGGCCGTTCTCGAAACTCAGCTCTTCGGCCAGCCATTGCCCGTAGGTGGGCGAGCCCCGGCGGATATCCACCGCCACATCCAGAAGCGCGCCGCGCCCGCAGCGCACCAGCTTGGCCTGGGCATGGGGCGGGGCTTGGAAATGCAGCCCGCGCACCGTGCCGACCTCGGCCGAGAGCGAATGGTTGTCCTGGACGAAGTCCAGCTCGATGCCATGGGCGGCCAATGCCCGGCGGCTGTAGCTTTCCGAGAAGAACCCCCGGTGATCGCCATGGCGGGCCGGGGTGATCAGCTTGACCCCGGAAAGTTTCGTGTCTTCAACCTGCACTGTCGTTCATCCACCCTGTTGCGTGACATCGCCCGGCCCCCGGTCTGCACCTCCCGGCGCCGCATTTCAACCATGCTCGGGATATTCCGCGCCGTGCCATGGCAGGGTCAGCCGCCCGCCGCCTGTTTGCGCAGCCAGCCGAGAAAGGCCGCGTCGGCCGAGCGCAGTTTCGGCCGCCCGGTGCCGGCCCAGACCGCCTGCCAGTCGGCCTCGAGCGCATAGACATCGCGCCCCGGCATCATCGCCCGCGCCGCCTCCAGGGTTTCGGGCTTCAGCACCGGGCTGCTGTGCGGCTCGACCAGCTGATCGCGCAGGGTGAAACGGATCAGATCGCCGGGCTCTTCGGCCATGGCGTAATCGGGCAGGTGGTCGGCGGCGATCATGTCGCGGATCATCTTGCGGAACACCCGGCGCGGGCTGGCCGAGCCGGATTTTTTCAAGAGCACCTCCACCGAGACCCGCCAGCTGTCCTGACGGCCGCAATGTTTGCGCGCCAGCTCGTAAATCCGACGCTCCAGCGGTTTGCGCAGGCGAAAGTAATCGCGGCTGAGGGTCAGCACCGATTTCGACAGCACGGCGCGATAGAGCCAGTCCGACAGGGTGACCGAGACCGAGACCATGCGCCCGCCGCGCGACTTGCGCACGATCTCCCAGCTTTCGATCAGGCCAAAGCCCGATGTCACCTCTTCGCCGCCGGTGACGTAATTGGTGGTGATGCGGGTGCCGGCCAGCCGCTCGAAGGCCTCGCGCAGCCGCTTGTAGCCGTCGCCCGAGGTCTCGCGGTTGCTGGCCACCAAGAGATCATAGGCCTTCAGATGCAGCACGCGGCTCACCTCGCGGCCGGCGTTCAGCGCCGCCATCAGCTGGCTGATGCAATAGATCAGGATATCCTTGTCGTGGATCGTCGCCAGACCCTTGACCGAGGGCACCACCTGGATCTGGGTGCCGTTGTGGCTGTAGGACAGGATGCGCCGGTCGGGGCGGGTGGCCAGCGAGAACATCGGATGTTCCATCGAGCCCATGTCATCCTTGGGGATGGCATCGAAAATGTCGCAGACGAAAAAATCGCCCGTCGGATGCCGCACCGGCATCAGGCCACCTGCTGCTGATCGAATCCCTGTCATCCGCCTGCCCCTGCCGACCCCCTGTCAGCCCTCTCGGCCCCCGCCGATCCCTGCTGAACCGCCGCCGAACCGCTGCCCGTGATCCCCGGCCCATGTGCCCGGGCCTGGCGATTCTTCTTCGTGGTTTTAATGACACCAGGCTAGAGTTATCCACAAGATCGGTCCAGAGCATCTTTCGTGGGACCGGAGTCGCAACAACGTGGGATCAGAGTCGGCTCTTCGTGGCTTCAGAGTCGGGCCCCTGCCGAAAAATCGCCAAAAGCTGTTTTCTATCAACGGCTTGGAAGAGCGGAAAAATCCCGTAACACTATAATAACAGATATATAACACTTAAAAAAAATCGCTCCGCCCCCCGGATCGCCTCTGAAACCCGGGTTTCGAGGCCGAAAACCCCCGATATTTCTTAGAAAAATCAATGGGGCTGTTCATATTTCTTCCATGTGCGCTGTTTTTGGATATAATCCCGGAAAAGGCGAACATGAGGTGACTTTCATGGCATATGAGGCGGCCGAGCAGCCCCCCTATTTCAACATCGACCCCGACCGGGCATTGGCCGAACTGGGCCAGCCCACCAGCACCGGCGGCTTTGCCGAGATCGCCGCCGCCTGCGCGCGCGGGCGCGAGGATCTGGCCAGCCGGGGATTGAACGAGGCCGGGCAGAAATCGCTGCGCCTGTTCTCGACATGGGAGATCACCAAATACCTGATCCCGGTCGCGGTGGCGCATTTCCGCCGGGTGCTGAAACAGAACCCCGCCCTGCCCCAGGGCCAGAGCGAGACCGAGGGCGGCGCCAAGTGGTTCACCCTCGACGAGGTGCTGCGGCTCAGGGCGCATTTCGCCTCTGAGGGCAGCAAGGCCAAGGAATACCAGCCCTACCGCCCCAAGGGCGTGCCGGCCAAGCTGGTGGCGGTGGCCAACTTCAAGGGCGGGGTGGGCAAGACCTCGACCGCGGCGCATCTGGCGATGTCGGCGGCGCTTGACGGCTACCGGGTGCTGGTGCTGGATCTCGACAGCCAGGGTTCGATGACCTCGATCTTTGGCGGTCAGGTGGCGGATGAATGGCAGACCGTCTTCCCGCTCCTGGCGCGCCATTACGGCAGCCACCTGCAGGCCGAGAACCGCGCCCGGATCGCCCGGGGCGAAGACCCGCTGCCGCTGGATGACACGCTCTCCGAGGCGATGAAGGTGACCACGCGCGAGGTGATCCAGAGCACCCACTGGCCCAATATCGACCTGATCGGCGCCCAGCTGAACCTCTACTGGGCCGAGTTCCAGATCCCGGTCTGGCGCATGCAGAGCCGGGGCTGGAAGCTCTGGGATGCGCTCACCGAGATGCTCGAGGCGGACGGGGTGCTGGAGGATTACGACCTGGTGTTCATCGACACCCCGCCGGCGCTTGGCTATCTGACCATCAACGGGCTGGCGGCGGCGGATATCCTCCTGGTGCCGCTCGGCGCCTCTTTCCTCGAGTTCGATTCGACCGGGCGTTTCTTCGACATGCTGCATTCGACCTTCGCCAGTATCGAGACCGGCGAGAACATGGCCGCCCGCGCCCTGGGGCGCGACGAGCTGGCCTTTGAATGGGATGCGGTGCGCGCCGTGGTCACCCGCTATGACGGCGCCCAGCAAGGCGAGCTGGCGGCGCTGATGCAGGCCTATCTGGGCCAGACGCTGAGCCCGCACAAACAGGATTTCACCGCCCTCATCGGTCAGGCCGGCGAGCAGGTCAACGGCATCTACGAGGCCGATTACCGCGATTTCAACCGCGAGACCTATGTCCGTGGCCGCATGACCTTCGATCAGACCTATGCCGCCTTCAAACGGCTGCTCCTGGGCATCTGGCGGCGCGACGAGCTGGCGGCGGAAGGACCCAAGAGCGGCGAAGAAAGCCGGGAACTGGCCGGGAGCGCGGGGTGAGAACGGTGGCTTCAGACTCTGAAAACCCCGGTTTCGTATCTGTTGTGGCGGAAAAAGTTTCGCGCGCGAAACATTCGCGGGCCGGCCACCGCCTGCCCGGCGCCGCGCGCCGCAGAGCAATTGGAGGAAAGTGACCATGGCCAAGCGCAAACGCCTGACCCCCGCCAAGGCCGAATATCTGACCGCCCCCTCGGGGCTCGAGATCAAGGCTTTCGGGCCCCAGTCGGGCAAGGTCCCGGGCCCGCCGATCGCCCAGGTCTCGGGCGATGCGGCGGCGGCGGCGGCGCTGAGCGAGGTCTCGGCGGTGCTGCAACTGGCCCGCGAAGAGGGGCGCATGATCCAGTCGCTGCCGCTGTCGGCGATCGAGGGCGCGCATCTGGTGCGCGACCGTCTGGCCGGCGAGCCGGGCGCCATGGGCGCGGCGGACGAAGACTGGCAGGCGCTGAAAGACAGTCTGCAGAGCCGCGGCCAGCAGGTGCCGATCGAGGTGCTGGAGCTCGGGGCTGGGCGCTATGGGCTGATCTCGGGCTGGCGGCGGCTGACCGCGCTGCGCCAGCTGGCCGCAGAACAGGGCGCAGAACAGGGCGGGGAACAGCGCACCCGGGCGCCCGAGGTGCTGGCGCTGATCCGCCGCCCCGAGACCAGTGCCGAGGCCTATGTGGCGATGGTCGAGGAAAACGAGATCCGGCTCGGCCTGTCGTTTTTCGAACGCGCGCGGATCGTCGTGCAGGCGGTCGATCAGCGGGTCTACGACAGTGAGAAACAGGCGCT
>NZ_JBFJVE010000208.1:0-4997 GCF_041624275.1 Shimia sp. | reverse complement strand
GCGACCTGTTCGCCAGCCTCGGCGAGGTGGCGCGGCCGGGCGCGGTGCTGGCGGCCTCGACGGCGGGCAGCGACCTTGCCGAACTGGCGCAGGCATCCGGGCGCGGGGGGGCGGTGCTGGGGCTGTACTTCCGGTTTCCGGCCCATGCGACGCGGCTGGTCGAGATCGCCGTCGGCGAGGACTGCGCCCCCGACACTGTTGCCACGGCGCTGGGGCTGGCGCGGCGGCTGGGCAAGGTCGCGGTGCGCACCGGCTCGGACGCCGGGATCGGCGCGCCGATGATGGCGGCCTATCTCCATGCTGCCGACAGGATGCTCGAGGCCGGCGCGACCCCCTATCTGATCGACGAGGCGATGGTCGCCTATGGCATGGCCACCGGCCCCTACCGGGCGCAGGATCTGGTCGGGCTGGCGCCGGGCCGGCAGGGGCCGGCCGATGCCGCGACCCCGGTCGGGATCGCCGGGCGGCTCTGCGCGGCGGGGCGTTTCGGGCGCCGTGTCGGCAAGGGCTATTATCTTTACGAAAAGGGCGCCGAGCAGGGCAGGGCGGACCCCGAGGTGATCGCGCTGATCCGCGCCGAACGCGAGCGCTTGGGGATCACCGCGCGCCGCTTCAATCCCGAGGAGATCCAGCGCCGCTGTCTTCTGGCGATGGTCAACCAGGGGGCGCGGCTGCTGCGGCAGGGGGTGGCGCGCTGCCCCTCGGACATCGACGCGGTGATGCTGCACGGCTATGGGTTTCCGCGCTGGCGCGGCGGGCCGATGATGGCCGCCGACCTGTCGGGACTGCTGCACCTGAAGAACGATCTTGCTGTCTTCGCCGGCGAGGAGGCCGAATTCTGGACCCCGGATCCGGTCTTTGACGAGCTGATCAAGAACGGCGAGACCTTCGACAGCCTCAACGGCTGAGCAGGGCGGACCACGCCGCCGCCGGGCCGCGATCAGCCGAGGAAGATGCCCAGGATCACCATCATCAGGCCGATCACCGAAAGAAACAGCGCCCCCATGTTGAGCGGCATCACCTTCTGGACGGCGGCGCGCAGCTCTTCGTCGGACAGGCCGGCCTTGCGGGCCTTGGCCACCTTGACGATCGACAGGATCAGCCCGAGCAATCCGATCACCGACACCAGGGCGCCGCCCCAAACCAACCAGACCATATCCGTTCCTTTCGCAATCCGTGCCCTCGCCTAATGGATTGCGCCGCGCACCGCAAGGGAAGGGCGTGCCGGCCTGCCGGAACTTTCCCGCCAAGGCGGCGAAACCCGGCTTGCGGGGGCGGCGGCGGGCGGCTAGGTTGCGGCCCCGAGTCATTCCGGACTTTGCCTTCAGGAGCTACCATGAACGAGTATTCGCCCGACGCCAGCTACCGTGTCACCGCAGATGAGCTGCGCCAGTTTATCGAGCGTATCGAACGTCTCGACCTGGAGAAAAAGGACATCGCCGACCAGCAGAAGGAAGTGATGGCCGAGGCCAAGTCGCGGGGCTATGACACCAAGGTGATCCGCAAGGTGGTGGCGCTGCGCAAGCGCGACCAGAACGACATCGCCGAGGAAGAGGCGGTGCTGGCGATGTACAAGGAAGCACTGGGCATGGTCTGAGCCGCGCGCCGGGGCCGGTCCGGGCTGCGGTCAGGGGGTGATCAGCGTCACCCCCGGAATGCGCGAGATGTCGTAGACGTCCTCGTCGTAGATCTCGGTCAGGACGTCGATATAATCCTCGGTCCAGCCGTTGAAATCCAGTTCCTCCTCGACCTCGTCCTCGAGCGCGAACTTGTCCATGAACGCCGCGATCACGCGGCGTTTCTGCATTTCGGTCATTCCCGGGTGATTGCCCATGTAGCTGTCGAAGCGTTCGAGCCCCTCGGGCGACATGATCTCGTGCAGAAGGTCGTCGCCGCCGGCCATCGGCGCCGTGGCCTCGATGCCCGAAAGCTCGCGCATCAGCTGCTCCCAGATCATCGGCGTGTCTTCGTTGCACCAGACCGTCAGCGCCACATTGGGCGCACCCAGCCGCATCCGGTGCACCAGCTCCGACCAGCGCAGCGCCGTCGGCTCGAGCCCGAGGGTCATCTCGGCGTCGCTGCGCTCGGGGGTGGCCGCGTTCAGCGCCGGCAGGAAGGTCGCCGGGTTGCGGATGGCCATGAAGACCTCGATCTCGTCGCCGGGAAACAGGTTGCAGAAATCCTGAAGCCGCTCGTCGGCCTGCGGGTAGTAGATATTGTCGCGGATCGCCAGTCGCGGCACGCAGAAGAAATTGCTGTTGGACAGGACCAGACGGTCGGGGGCCTCGACCGAATTGTCGATCATGCCTGCAAGCACTGCGTCGCGCGCACCGTCCTGCGGCCCCGCCGCCCGGGCCGCGTTCAGATGGTCGCGGATGGTTTTTCTATAGCTGCGCGGCTTGGGCAGGGAAATCCCGCGTTCGGCCAGAAAATCACGGTTTTTCCCTAGGGATTTCAGGAGCTTGTCATCGTCCGTGTAATGCGCCCCTGTGTGTAAAGCTATCTGCATCGCTGCCCTGGAACCTGTTTGGCCTGTCGCATTATATCTTCGATTCTGGACAGTGGTACCAGTTTCGGGCAACACAGGCCACATGACCCGGACCGATACTGTCAAAGCCCGAAAATCCCTCTCGCTGCGCGAGATCAGCCCCTGGTCGCTGGGGGCGGCGGTGATCTGCGTGATCGTCGTCGCGCCGATCCTCGCGGTGTTCTGGATGGCGCTCAACCCGACCGAGAACATCTGGGGCCACCTGATCTCGACCACGTTGCCCCGCTACATGCGCAACACGCTGGTGCTGATGGTCAGCGTCGGGTTTCTCGCCGCCAGCATGGGCACCGGCGCCGCCTGGCTGGTCAGCCGCTACCGGTTTCCGGGCCTCGGCTGGCTGCAATGGGCGCTGCTGTTGCCGCTGGGCATTCCGGCCTATGTCGGGGCCTATGCGCTGGTCGATTTCCTTGAATATGCCGGGCCGGTGCAGACCGCGATGCGCGACATGTTCGGCTGGCAGACCGCCCGCGACTACTGGTTCCCCGAGATCCGCTCGATGGGGGCGGCGATCATCGTGCTGTCGGTGTCGATGTACCCTTATGTCTATATCCTGGCCCGCGCCGCCTTCCGCGAGCAGTCGGGCGCCGGCGAAGAGGTGGCGCGCTCGCTCGGGGCCGGGGCCCTGGAACGCTTCTGGCGGGTCGGGCTGCCGCTGGCGCGCCCGGCGATCGCCGCCGGCACCGCCATCGTGATGATGGAAACGGTGAATGATTTCGGCACCGTCGACTATTTCGCGGTGCAGACCCTGACCACCGGCATCTTCAGCGTCTGGCTGGAAAGCAACAACGCCGGCGGCGCGGCGCAGATCGCCTGCGTGGTGCTGATGCTGGTGATCGTGCTGGTGACGCTGGAAAAGACCAGCCGCCGCAAGCTGCAGTTCTTCAGCCTGTCGACCCGCCACCGCCCGGCGACGCGGGCCGATCTGGGGCTGGTCTGGGGCTGGCTGGCGACGCTGGCCTGTCTGGTGCCGCTGGCGGTCGGCTTCGTGCTGCCGGTCGCGGTGATCCTGTCGCATGCGCTGGACAGTGCCGAGCGCTGGAGCGATCCGGGGCTGCTGCGGGCGCTGTTCAACACCGTCACCGTCGGCGGCACAGCGGCGCTGGTGACGGTGATGGCCGGGGTGTTCCTGGTCTACGGGGTGCGGCTGTCGGGGCGCACGCTGCCCAAGCTGCTGCTGCCGCTGACCACCATCGGCTATGCGGCGCCGGGGGCGGTGCTGGCGGTCGGCATCCTGATCCCGCTGGCGGTGATCGACCACCGGCTGGCGGATTTCCTCGAACAGGTGCTGGGGCTCGATACCGGGCTGATGCTGACCGGCTCGGCCTTTGCGCTGGTGCTGGCCTATTGCGTGCGCTTCTTCGCCATCGCCCAGGGGGCGGCGGATGGCGCGCTGGGGCGGGTGTCGCCCAATCTGCCGCTGGCGGCGCGGTCTCTGGGGCGCAACCGCGCCCAGACCCTGCGCGAGATCTATTTCCCGCTGATCCGCGCCTCGGTCGGCTCGGCGCTGCTGCTGGTGTTTGTCGATTGCGTCAAGGAACTGCCGGCGACGATGCTGCTGCGGCCCTTCAACTACGACACGCTGGCGACCCGGGTGCATGACCAGGCGAGCCTTGAAAACCTCGGCGATGCCAGCCCCGGCGCGATCCTCATCATCCTGGTCGGCATGGTCGCCGTCGGTTTCCTGGCCCGCGCCAACCGCTAGTGTTTTTGCTCTTGCGGGACGGGGGTATAGTGCTTAAACCCCGGCGCAGTGCCCCTATAGCTCAGCTGGTAGAGCAACTGATTTGTAATCAGTAGGTCCGCGGTTCGAGTCCGTGTGGGGGCACCATCTCTCCATCGCATTCCCGCGCTGAACGCCTTGCCCGCAGGGGCAACGGCCATGCCGCTTGCGCGCCTGTCACGCCATTCCGCCCCGGCGCTCGGATGTGTTATCGTCGTGGTGACTCAGCAGGGGCGCAATGGCATGGACGATCTTCTCGGCGGGGCGGGCATCGGGATTTCACAGTCGGCGGACAGCGTGATCGCGGATGATCGCGGGCGCCTTGGCTATGGCGAGTTGAACGCGCGCGCCGAGGCCGTGATCGCGGATTGGGGCGACCGGGACTGGGCCAGACCCGGCAGCATCGTCGCCCTGCCGCTGACCAATGACATTGCCGGCATAACCGCCCTTGTGGCGCTCTTGCGGCGCGGGATTTCCATCGTCGTGCTGCCGGCCAATGGCGCGGATGAGGCGCCGCCCTCACTTCGACGAGAGTTACGGGCGATAACTTGAGTTCAAACCCCGTGTCCTTGCGGCAAACTCAGTGCGCGATGTCCTCGATGGCGTCGATCACGATGCTGGTGCCAATTGCGATCAGCAGGATATCGCCGGCAACCTGGACGTAGCGGTAATCCGGCGGCGGTGCCGACAGGCGCACACGCAGTTTTCTGGGCAGGTCGTAGTAACTGG
>NZ_JBFJVE010000207.1:0-5004 GCF_041624275.1 Shimia sp. | reverse complement strand
GCTCGGCCTGCCGGTGTCCTCGACCCATATCGCCGTCGGCGGCGTCTTCGGGGTCGGCTTCTTCCGCGAATGGCACGCCGAGCGCCGGCTGCGCAAATCCGCCGCCGCCCGCCCCGAGGCCAAGCGCATCGCGCCCGAGGAACGCCGCCGCCGCAAGCTGGTGCGCCGCAGCCACTTCATGACCATCGTCGCCGCCTGGGTGATCACCGTGCCCGCCGCGGCGCTGCTGTCGGGGGGCATCTTCCTGCTGCTCAACGCCATCGTCAGCTGACACGACAGCCGAAACGACAGCCGATAGCAAAGAAATGGGGGCGCCGGAAATCCGGTGCCCCCTTTTCGTTGACGCGGCCGCACGGCGGCCTTTTTCTCTTGCCCGAAATATCCCGGGGTGAATGGGCCGCAGGCCCAGAGGGGCAGCGCCCCTCCCCGCCGGGCTCAGGTTCAGGCTCGGGCTCGGGCTCGGGCGGCGGCTATTTCTCCAGACACCAGCGCATCACTGCCTTCTGGGCGTGCAGGCGGTTCTCGGCCTCGTCGAAGATCACCGAATTGGGCCCGTCCATCACCCTGTCGGTGGCCTCTTCGTTGCGATGGGCCGGCAGGCAATGCATGAACAGCGCATCCGGCTTGGCGCGCGCCATCAGCGCCTCGTTGACCTGATAGGGGCGCAGCTGGTTGTGGCGGCGTTCGCGGGCCGATTGCGCATCATGCATGCTGACCCAGGTGTCGGTGACCACCAGATCGGCGCCCTCGACCGCCCGCATGGGGTCGCGCTCGATCTCGACCCTGACCCCCTGGGCGCGGGCCAGCTCGACGAATTCCGCCTCGGGGTCGAGCACCTCGGGGCCGGTGAAGGTGAGATCGAAGCCGAACTGGCCGGCGGCATGCAGGAACGAGGCGCAGACGTTGTTGCCATCGCCCGACCACACCACCTTCTTGCCGCCGATCGGGCCGCGGTGCTCTTCATAGGTCAGGATGTCGGCCATGATCTGGCAGGGGTGGGTGCGGTCGGTGAGCCCGTTGATCACCGGCACGTCGGCATATTCCGCCAGTTCCAGCAGCACCTGCTCTTCGAAGGTGCGGATCATGATCAGGTCGACATAGCGGCTCAGCACCCGGGCGGTGTCGGCGATGGTCTCGCCATGGCCGAGCTGCATCTCCTTGCCCGAGAGCACCATGGTCTGGCCGCCCATCTGGCGCACCCCGACGTCGAAGGAGACCCGGGTCCGGGTCGAGGGTTTCTCGAAGATCAGCGCCACCATGTGATCCTTCAGCGGCAGGTCGTCGTCCGCCGCCCCCTTGGGGCGGCCGTTGCGGGCGCCCTTCATCGCCTTGGCGCTGTCGATGATGCCGCGCAGCTCGGATTTGCCGGTGGTATGGATGTCGAGGAAATGCTTCATGGATCTATCCTTGTTCCGCCGCCAGCTGCGCCGCGGCATTGCCAAGCCGGGTCACGGCCTGGGTAATTTCGTCATCGGTGATGGTCAGCGGCGGCAGCAGCCGCACCACGTTGTCGGCGGCGGGCACGGTGGCGATCTCCTGTCCGTAGCCGGCGGCGACGACATCGCCGTTGGCGGCGCGGCATTTCAGCCCCAGCATCAGGCCGCTGCCGCGCACCTCTTCGAAGACCTGCGGATAGGCGGCCACCAGCCCTTCGAGCTTCTGCCGCATCAGCCCCGCCTTGCGGTTGACCTCGGCCAGGAATTCCGGCGCCGAGACCACCCCGATCACCGCGTTGCCCACCGCGCAGCCCAAGGGGTTGCCGCCATAGGTGCTGCCGTGGCTGCCCGCGACCATGCCGCTGGCGGCCTCTTCGCTGGCCAGCACCGCACCGAGCGGGAAGCCGCCGCCGATGCCCTTGGCGACCATCATGATGTCGGGCGAAATACCGGCCCATTCATGGGCAAAGAGCTTGCCGGTGCGCCCGACGCCGCATTGCACCTCGTCGAGGATCAGCAGCACGCCCCGGTCGCGGCAGATCTCGGACAGCGCCCTGAGGTCGGCGTCGGCCATGGCCCGGATGCCGCCCTCGCCCTGGATCGGTTCGACGATCACGGCGGCGGTGCGGTCGCCGATGGCGGCGGCGAGCGCCTCGAGATCACCCCAGGGCAGATGCAGAAAACCGGGCAGCAGCGGGCCGAAACCCCTGGTCAGTTTCTCGCCACCCGCGGCGGCGATGCCGGCCGAGGAGCGGCCGTGGAAGGCGCCCTCGAAGCCGATGATCTCGACCTTTTCGGGCTGGTCCTTGTCGTGCCAGTACTTGCGCGCCATCTTCACCGCCAGCTCGCAGGCCTCGGTGCCGGAATTGGTGAAGAACACGGTGTCGGCAAAGCTGTTTTCGACCAGCCTGTCGGCCAGTTCCTGCTGCTGCGGGATCTGGTAGAGATTTGAGACATGCCAGATCTTTTCCGCCTGCTCGGTCAGCGCCTTGACCAGCACCGGGTTGGCATGGCCGAGGGCATTGACGGCGATGCCGGCGCCGAGGTCGAGAAAACGTCGTCCATCCGCCTCGATCATCCAAGAGCCTTCGCCTTTGACAAAGCTCAGCGGCGCCCGGTTGTAGGTCGGCAAAACAGATGGGATCATGGTTCTGTCCTCGTTAGGAAGCCCTGTGGTTGCCCCACGCGGGCGATCAAGTCAACAATCAGAGAGGGATGTGCGCCCCTGCGGCGCAGATTGATGGAAAAGCGTGCCGAATTGGCGCAGCACGGCGGGCGGCGCCGGGTTAGCGGCGGCGCTGGCGTCGCAGGCGTCGAAGCCCGGCATATGCGATGCGGTTTTCCATGGCCGCTGTCTAGCGCCCCGGCGGGGCGATGAAAAGCCCCAATTTCCGCCCCCGCCCCGGCACCGGCACCGCCGCCAACCGCCGTCCCGCCGCGATTCATCGCCCCGCGGCGGCGATTGGGTGATTCTCTGCCTTGTAACTCGGGCCGGGGTGACTAGAATGGGCGCCTGACCAAGAAATGTGCGGCGGCCCCGGTGGCCGCTTTTTAACTGCGTTTCGACGGGCTGCCGGGACACCGGCGATCTGGCGAGGCGCCCGAGACCGACAATTGATACGGGCGTCGGCAACCCGGGTTTCATGCGACCCGGCCCGCCGGCACCCCTGCTGGGGAACAAGCGATGTCCTGGACCGACGAGCGCGTGGAGCTTTTGAAGAAGATGTGGGGCGAAGGCCAGTCTGCGAGCCAGATCGCCAAGGAGCTGGGCGGCGTCACCCGCAACGCGGTGATCGGCAAGGTGCATCGCCTTGGCCTGTCGAACCGCACCACCACCAAGACCGAGACCAAGCCCAAGGCCGAGGCCAAGCCGAAAGTGGCGCCCAAGCCCAAGGCGGCGCCGAAGCCGGCGGCCCCCAAGCCCGAGCCCAAGCCCGAGCCCGCGACCACCTCGGCAACGCCCAAGCCGGCGATGTCGCCGGCGCGCAAGGCGATCATCCCCGCCGGCCAGCCGCTGCCGCCGCAGCCCTCGGCCAACGAGATCAGCCCCGAGGCGCTGGCCAAGGTCAACGAGGTCGAGAAATCGGCCAAGAAACTGTCGCTGATGGAACTGACCGAACGCACCTGCAAATGGCCGGTGGGTGATCCGGCGACCGACAATTTCTGGTTCTGCGGCCTGCCGGTGCAGGCCGGAAAACCCTATTGCGAGGCCCATGTCGGCGTCGCCTTCCAGCCGATGAGCGCCCGGCGCGACCGCAAGCGCTGAGCCCGGCCGCCAGCCGCGACCAATCCCGCGACCCCGCCGCGCCACCGCCGGCGGGGTTTTGCGTTCCGGTCCCGGCTGGCAAGGACGCCCGCTTGCGGGCCGTCATTCGCCGCGATTGAGCAGTTTGCGCAGCCCGCCCTTGACCTCTTCTTCCAGCTTGCCCCTTGCCGCGTCCTTGGCGGCATCCTTGACGCTGCCCGCGGGGTCGACGGTGACCCCCAGCTCTTCGCCGATCTTCTCGGTGACGGCGGATTTGGCCTCGTCCTTGAGGGCCTGTTTCTCGGCCTTGAGGTCGATGCCCAGCGCCTTGTCGAGATCGGGGCGGATGCGCGGGTTGTCCCAGCTGCCCTTGATCCGGACCGGGAAGGCGAGCCCGCTGTCGTCGTCGCGGCGCAGCTGGGGCGTGAACAGGTAGTTGATGTCGCGGGCGCCGATCCCCACCTGGCCTTCGCCGCGGGCGATCAGCCGCGGCAGTTCCAGCAGCAGGTCGTCGTTGCGCAGCACCCCCTGTTCGATCACCGCGCTGCCGGTCAGGGCGTCGAAGACGGTGACGCCGCCGGCGGTCTTGCCGCGCAGCAGCTTTTCAAGATCGAGCCCGGTAATGGTGCCCTTGCCGACTTTCAGCGCGGCGGTGCCCTTGAGACTGTTCATGATCTGGTGCTCGGAGGCGCCCGAGCCGAGAAAATCGAGTTTCAGGTCGGCCTTGCCGGTGAAGCTCTCGATCTCCATCGCGTCGCGCAGCAGGCCGTTCAGCTCCATGCCGGTGATGTCCAGCTTGCCGGCGACCGAAAGCCCGCTGCGGTTGTTGGCCACCAGTTGGCCCTGCACCGCGCCGCCATAGGCGGCCACCTCGCGCAGGCTGACCACGGCGCGGGCCTTGTCGAGGGCGACCGACAGCCGGCTGCGGTCAAGCTTGAGGCTGCCGAGGTCGATGGCCTCGGCGGCAAGGGTGATCTCGCCGTTGAAGGCCGACAGCGCATCGGCCGCGATCGGGGCCTTGGACCAGCCCGAGGGCGCCGCCTGCCCGCCCTGCGCGCCGCCCGCGCCACCGGCAAGCCGGGCCAGGTCGAGCCGGCCGGCGACCAGATGCGCGGTCACCTGCGGCGTGGCGCCGGAAAGGTCGAGATCCATCTGCGCGTTGAGCGCATTGCCGAGCGCGGTCAGGCTGGCGTCGCGCAGCGTCACCAGCCCCTCGCGGGTATAGGTGATGTCGCCGCGCAGCGAGAGCGGCCCCCCGGGGGCCGCGGCCGGCTGGCCGAGGGCCGACAGGAAGGCGCCGGGATCGGGCAGCGCCACCGCCAG
>NZ_JBFJVE010000206.1:0-5023 GCF_041624275.1 Shimia sp. | reverse complement strand
TACATGGGCAAGACCGGCTTCAAGAAGGTGCTGTTGGGTCTGTCGGGCGGCATCGACTCGGCGCTGGTGGCGACCATCGCGGTGGATGCCTTGGGCGCAGAGAATGTGCGCTGTGTGATGCTGCCGTCGGAATATACCTCGCAGGGGTCTTTGGACGACGCCAAGGACATCGCCGAGCGGCTGGGCGTGCGCTATGACTTCGTGCCGATCGCCGAAGGGCGCGCCGCGATCACCAACACGCTGGCCCCTTTGTTCGAGGGCACCGAGCCGGGGCTGACCGAGGAAAACATCCAGTCGCGCCTGCGCGGGCTTTTGTTGATGGCGCTGTCGAACAAGTTCGGCGAGATGCTGTTGACCACCGGCAACAAATCCGAGGTCGCGGTGGGCTATGCCACGATCTATGGCGATATGGCGGGCGGCTACAACCCGATCAAGGACATGTACAAGACGCGGGTGTTCGAGACCTCGCGCTGGCGCAACGCGGTGCATCGCGACTGGATGATGGGGCCGAAGGGCGAGGTCATCCCGGTGCCGATCATCGACAAGCCGCCCTCGGCCGAGCTGCGCCCGGATCAGAAGGACGAGGACTCGCTGCCGCCCTATGAGGTGCTGGATGCGATCCTGACCATGCTGGTGGACGAAGAGAAATCGGTGGCCGACTGCGTCGCGGCCGGGTTCGACCGCGAAACGGTCAAGCGGGTCGAACACCTGCTTTATATATCCGAGTACAAACGCTTTCAGTCCGCCCCCGGCGCGCGGCTGTCCAAGAAAGCCTTCTGGCTGGACCGGCGTTATCCGATCGTCAACCGGTTCCGCGACGAAAGCGGCGCCTGAGCCTGCCCCGGCTTGCTGTTTTGCGCCGCCGCGCCCCGGGGTTACGGGATCGAAAGCATTTTGCAGAATGCTTTCAACGCTTGCTGCGCCCGGGCGGCGCCCCCTGCCCCCCCTGTGCACCCGCTTGTGCACCCGCTTGCGCGGCGGGCATCGCAGCGGCGCAAAAGCGCGCGCGGGGCCGCGTTCACGGCATTGTTTTCGCCCGGATGATGCAGCAACAAGGCCCTGCACATACGTAAAGATTTGACGAAACCGGGATTAGCCCGGATAGTTAACGCAATAGCGAAGCCTGAAAAACGGGCTGTACGACCTGAATTCGAGCAGTTCTTCGCGCTTTTGGGCAATTCGTCAAACGCGACCGGAGGTTTGAAATAACTAAGACATGAACCTGTCTGAACTCGGCAAGAAACTTCTTGGATGGCTTGGGCGCCCCCTGCGCCGGGACCATACCAAGGCGCGCGGCCGGGGACAGCAGACCCATGTCATCATCCTTGACGGCACCATGTCGTCGCTGGAGCCGGGCCAGGAAACCAATGCCGGGATCGCCTATCGGCTGTTGCAGGAAATGAACGGCGCGGTCACGCTTTACTACGAGGCCGGCGTGCAGTGGGATGAATGGCGCACGACGCTTGACGTGATGATGGGGCGCGGGCTGAACCGGCAGATCCGCCGCGCCTACGGGTTTCTGGCCTCGCGCTATCGCCCGGGGGACCGGATCTTCCTGATCGGCTATTCGCGCGGCGCCTTCGCCGTGAGGTCGCTGGCCGGCATCATCGACCGGGTCGGGCTGTTGCGGTCCTATTGCGCCACCGAACGCAACGTGCGCCAGGTCTATCGCCTGTATGAAAGCAACCCCGACGGCGATGCCGCGCGCGCCTTTGCCGCCGAGAACTGCTATCCGGCGACCGAGATCGAGATGATCGGGGTCTGGGACACGGTCAAGGCGCTGGGGCTGCGGTTGCCGGTCCTGTGGCGGCTGACCGAGGAACGCCATGCCTTTCACAACCACCAGCTTGGCACCATCGTGCGCCACGGGTTTCAGGCGCTGGCGCTGGACGAGACCCGCGAGGTGTTTTCGCCGGTGCTCTGGGAATGCGCCGACGACTGGCAGGGGCGCGCCGAGCAGGTCTGGTTCCGTGGCACCCATGGCGATATCGGCGGGCAGCTTGGCGGGATTCCCGAGGCGCGCCCGCTGTCCAACATCCCGCTGGTCTGGATGCTGGACAAGGCCGAGGGCTGCGGCCTGCCGCTGCCCGAGGGCTGGCGCGACAGGTTCGAGACCGACCCCGAGGCGCCCTCGGTCGGCACCTGGAGCGGCTGGGGCAAGATGTTCCTGATCCGCAAGCGCCGCATCGTCGGCCGCGACCCGTCGGAACGGATCCACGAAAGCGCCCGCGCCCATGTCGACGCGGACACCCTGAGAAGGCTCGAGCGGCGCCCGCCGGAAGCCGGTGACAGGGAACAGGACAGGGGCAAAGACGGGGGCAAAGACGGGGGCAGGAATAGTGACGGGGACAGGCCGGAACCGCGTCTCGGGATGCTTCAGATCACGGGAACCGACTGAGACCGCCGCCCCGGCGTTCACTCCTCATGCCAGGTCACCAGTTCGTCCAGCCCGGCGCGCCCGGTGCGGAAACCGTTGACCGGATGATCGGCATCGCCGTAGCCGAAGGCGATCGCCGCCAGCACCAGCTGATCCTCTTCCAGGTGCAGGAACTGCCTTACCGTCGCGGCGTAATAGGCGATCGAGGCCAGCGGTACGCTGGCCACCCCGCGCGCCTGGGCGGCAAGGCAGAAGGTGGTGATGAAGCCGCCGCAATCGAGGGTGCCATAGGGGCCGAGTTCGCGGTGGCAGGCGATCACCGCGACATGCGGCGCGCCGAAGAAACGGTAGTTCTCGCGCAGCTGCCTGCGGCGGGCCTCGGTGTCGCGCCGCGCGATGCCCAGCGCCTGATGCAGCCGCTGCGCGCAGTCCTGCGCCCGCGCCCGGCGGGGCCCGCTGTAGCGCATGGGATAGAAGTAATCCGCCTGCGGCGCGGTGCTGTCGCAGGCCGCGAGCATCGCCGCCGCGAAGTCCCCCGTGCGGCGCCCCGAGACGACATGCACCTGCCAGGGCTGCACGTTGCACCAGGAGGGTGCGCGCCCGGCGTCGCGCAGGATGGCTTCGATCACCGAGCGCGGCACCGGGTCGGGCCGGTAGGCGCGGCAGGAACGGCGCGCATCAAGCAGGTTTCCGAGGCTCTCGTCCGGGGTCATGGCGCTACTGGTTCTGGGCCAGGACGAAACCGACGGCGCCGGCAACGACCAGCGCCAGCAGCACCGCGAAGGCGATTTTCCAGGCCGACCACGGGCGTTCGCCCTGCACCTTGCCCGACTGCCCGTTGACCACGAAGCGATAGGTCTTGCCCCGGTACTTGTAGGCCGCCAGCCAGACCGGCAGCAGGATATGCTTGAAGGTGACGTCGCTGACCTTGGTGTTCATCTGGTGGATGCGCTGGCGGTCGCCGCCGATGTCGAAACGCACGTCGCGCTCGATCACCCGGTCCATATGGGCCCGGGCCTCGTCATAGCCTTCGTCCAGCGTCACCGTGTAGCCCTCGGCGGCGAAACCGGCGAGGAACTCGGGCGAATAGGGGCGCAGATCGCCGAGATCCCAGGGCTGCAGCGCGTCGGTGTAGCGCTTGGGCAGGGCGCGCGAGGCCAGCACCAAGACGTCGTCGAAGAAGCGCGCCACCCGGCCCGAGGCCGGCGACCAGCGGATTTTCTGCACCTGGCGCTGCTCTTGCTTGCCGTCCACGGTTACGGTTTGGGTGACGTAGTAGATGGTGCCGCGCTCGCCGCTGTATCTGGTCTTGGTATCGGCGTCATAGGTCCAGAAAGGCACGTAGATGCCGGTCATCCGCCGCCCCTTGCGGGCATATTCCCTGAGCCCGTTCGGTGCGAACCAGAGCCCGCCGAGCCAGTCGCTCATCGCCTTGTGCGCCTGCCGTTCGCTTTGCGAGAAGGGCAGCACCGCGCGCGGCTTGATCTGCCGGTGGGTGCCGGTATCGACCACCACCGGGGTAGCGCAGAACGGGCATTCGGCGGCATGGGTGGCGCTGTCGAACACCACCTCGGCGGCGCAGTTGGGACAGGTCGAGACCCGGGTTTCCTCGATCTCCTGCGCCGGCAGCTGATCGTTCAGCGCCTTGCGGAAGTCCAGCTCTCGGATGGTGGCCTGGCCACCGACCTCGCGCGGTTCGCTGTGGCCGCAATGGTCGCAGACCAGTTCGGCTTCGGTCGGATCAAAACGGTAATCCGCCCCGCATTGGGCACAGGGAAAGCGGTGGGTTTCTTCGGGGGCAGGAGGCGGCGGCGGGGTTTGGGACATGAGATTTGAGGCCTCCGGCGGGAGTATTTTTCAGCAAGATGAAGGGGCAGAGGGAATTGGGCTGCGCGTTGGCCCAGACCTGGAAAGCCCGCCAGATGGGGAACGGGGCGTGGCCCCAAACAGCAGGCTGTTGCAGACCAGCGCGCGCCCCTCTTTGGCAGAGTCATGTAGCCAATTCGGACCGGGAGAACGACTGAGCAAGGATCACGCTCCGGGCGGCGGTGGCGGCAGAATGGTGAACAGCTGGGCCAGCTCGGCGACATCTTCGGCGCGTTTCCAACCGTCCTGCCCGGCGGTCCAGACAAAGGTCTCGCGGGTCAGCGTGCCGGCGCTGGCCATGCGCCCCAGCTTGGCCCGGGAGAAGGGACCCGAAGTCGCGCCGTTTTCGGCAATATGCCAGACATGCTCGACCGGCGGCGGCGGCGGGGCCGCTTGCGCGGGCTGCGGCGCGGGGGCGGCCGCGGCCGGGCGGGCGCCCCAGGGGCCGGGCTGGGCCATTTGCTGGGCCATCGCCATGCCCATCCCCATTCCAAGCCCGGCGCCCATGCCGCCGCCGTTCGGGTTCTGGGCGGCGGCGGTCATCGCCTCGGCGGCCGAGAACTGGGTGTATTTGCCCAGATCGCCGACGATGCCGATCGAGGTGCGCTTGTCCATCGCCTCTTCGACCGCGGGGGGCAGCGAGATGTTCTCGATGTAAAGCTCGGGCATCGACAGGCCGTAGGCAGCGAGCGTGCCCGAGATTTCCGCCGCCACCAGCCGGCCGAGATCGGCGGTATTGGCGGCCATGTCGAGCACCGGGATGCCCGAGCCGGCGATCAC
>NZ_JBFJVE010000205.1:0-5106 GCF_041624275.1 Shimia sp. | reverse complement strand
GGAAAGGCGCTGACCGGGGGGCATATCTCCTTTGCCGCGACCGTCGCCACCAGCGAGGTCGCGCAGGGCATCGGTGAAAGCGCGGCGGGCGTCTTCATGCATGGCCCGACCTATATGGCCAATCCGCTGGCCTGTGTTGCCGGTGCAGCCAGTCTGGATCTTTTGGCCAAGGGCGACTGGAAGGGTCAGGTCGCCCGGATCGAGGCCCAGCTGAAACGCGACCTGGAGCCGGCTCGCGGTCTGCCCGGGGTCAGGGACCTGCGGGTTCTGGGCGCCATCGGCGTGATCGAAATGGAGGGCGAGGTCGACCCCGAAGACGCCCATCGCATGGCCCCTGAAACCGGGGTCTGGCTGCGCCCCTTTGCCCGCAAGATCTATACCATGCCGCCCTATGTCATCACCCCGGACGAACTTGGCCGGGTCACCGATGCCATGATCGCGCTTGCCCGGAGGGCCGCGTGAAGGCGCGGTGGCTGCATCGTGACGGCGGGGGCGTTCTGACCCTGGTCTTTGGCGGCTGGGCGCTTGGCCCGGCGCCCTTTCTGACCCTGAGCGGCGCCGGGGATGTCCTGTTCCTCGAGGATTACCGCGATCTGGACCATCCGCTTTCGCAGCGTGACGACTATGACGAGCTGCGCCTGCTGGCCTTCTCCTTCGGCGTCGTTTCGGCGGCCCATTGGCTGTCGCGGACCGGGGTGCAGCCGGCGCGCCGGGTGGCGGTCAGCGGCACGCTGTTTCCGGCGGATCACCGGCGCGGCATTCCGCCGGACAGGGTGCGTGCCACCGCCGCGGGTCTGAGCCCTGTCAGCTTTGCCAGATTCTGTCAGCGGGCCGGGCACATCGGGCCCGCCCCGCAGATCGACATCGCGGCGGCGCAGGCCGAGCTTCTGGCGGTGATCGACCGCGGGGCTGCGCCGGACCCGGGCTTTGACCGCATCTGGATTCCGCGCAGCGATCGCATCCTGCCTACCTCGGCTCAGGTTTGCGCGTGGCAGGGGCGGGAAGATGCCGTTCGCCTGATCCCCGGCCCCCATGTCCCGTTTCGCGCGGGCCAAAGCTGGACGGAATGGATGACATGACTTCTGACCTTGCCGACCGTGTTCAACGCAGTTTCAGCCGCAGTTTCGCCAGCTATCACGAAGCGGCGCTGCAACAGGCCTGGATCGCCGGGCAACTGGTGCAGGAGCTGCGCGCCGCAGGTGCCGCCGGCCCCTTCACTTCCGCCCTTGAGCTGGGCTGCGGCACCGGGCATCTGACCCGCAGGCTGACGACCGGTTTCGACATTTCAGAACTGACCTTGAACGATATTTCGCCGCAGGCCCAAGGCACCGCAAGGGCGCATCAGGCGGCGTTCCTCTGCGGAGACGCCGGCCAGATCGACTGGCCCGAGAAACCCGATCTGATCGTATCGGCATCGATGATCCAATGGCTGCGCGATCCGGCCCGGCTGCTGCAGCGCGCCGCGGAGTCGCTTGCGCCGGGCGGGTGGCTGGCGGTCTCCGGCTTCGGCCCCGAGCAATACCGGGAACTGGTGAAAATCGGCTCGTCCTCGGGCGCGCCGGGACTGTGCCGCGCCGAGGATCTCGCCGAGGCCGTCCGCGGAAAGCTCGAGGTCGTCTCGGCGTGCGAAACCCTGCGCCCAATGACCTTCGAAACGCCGCGCAAGGTGCTGGAGCACCTCAGGAATACGGGTGTCAACGGTCGTGCGGCAAAGAGGTGGAGCAAATCTTCCCTCGCGGCGTTCAGCGATGACTACATGCGGTATTTCGGCGCGCAGGACGGGGTTTCACTGACCTATCACCTCATCTGGATGGTGGCGCGCAGACCCGCCTGACGGCCGCTAAGCCATCCGCGCCAGGTGCCGCCGCATGAGCGAGCGCGCAAGCTCCGCGTCGCGGGCCTTGATCGCGGACAGGATCGCGGCGTGATCGGGGTTGTCCCGCCGCCGCCATTTCGCGGTGTGGCGCTTGCTGAAGTGCCACATGTACAGCAGTTGGAGATTGCTGATTTCCGCGATCAACCGGGGCATCCGGCAGGCGGATATCACCGCCATGTGAAAACGCCGGTTCGCGTCTTCCCAGGCTTCCGAGGTCTCGGCCGCGTTGCATTCCTCGTGGATCGTTTCGATCTCGGCAATCTGATTGGGTGTCAGGTTGGGCACCGAACGCTGCAAGGCGACCGGTTCAAGCGCGCCGCGCATGACCCGCAGCTCTTCGATCGCGGTCTGATCCACGGGGGCGACACACATGCCGCGCCGTGGCAGGCTGATCGCCAGCCCCTGCGAGGCGACCCGCAGCAGGGCTTCCCTGACCGTGACCTGCGAGACCCCGAATTCGCGCGCGATAATATCCTGGCGGAGTTTCTCGCCCGGTTCGAAATCACCGCGCACGATCCGCGCCGACAGCTTGTTGGCAATATCGTCCGATTTCTTGATCTGCTGCTCCTGCACCTGACCTCCGTCGATCCTGCCAATAGAGACACCTACTCTGCACGAATAGAGCGATGTGTCCTGTTGAGCAACAAGGCAGTCCTTTGACGCGCCGTCCTTTGCCCGCCGCAGCTTGGGGGATTTGCGCAAGCCCGCCGGAACAGGTTTCGAAGCGATCGTCCACAAGGGGCGGCAGGGCGCGGTTTTCCGGCTCGAGGCCACGTCTTGATCGGGGCCGCGCAGGCGCCGCGGGCGGGGTCGCCGCAACCGGAGAGACCGGGGCAGAGGCTGCCCCGGTCCTTGGTGTCAGGGTCCTGCGCCTCAGGCCTTGGCCTTGGCGATCTTGCCGCTGTTCAGGCGGGCGCTGTACGAGACCAGCTCGGCGCGCACCAGCTTCATCAGGAAGTAGAGCGCCGCGATATTGACCACCGCCATGGCGAAGATCGCCGCGTCCGAGAAGTCGATCACCGGGCCGAGGCTGGCCGAGGCGCCGATCACCACGAAGATGCAGAACAGCACCTTGAACACCAGTTCGGCCGTCTTGCCTTCGCCGAAGAGATAGGTCCAGGCCTTGAGCCCGTAGTAGGACCACGAGATCATCGTCGAGAAGGCAAACAGGACCACGGCCACGGCCAGAACATAGGGGAACCAGCTGATCGATGCGCCGAAGGCGGCCGAAGTCAGGGCGACACCGGTATTGCCGTCGACGGTGGCGATATGGCTGCCGCCCTCGGTCAGGATGTACATGCCGGTCTGCGGATCGATCAGCATCTGCTGCGAGATGGTGATGACCAGAGCGGTCATGGTGCAGATCACCACGGTGTCGATCAGCGGCTCGAGCAGGGACACGAAGCCCTCGGTGATCGGCTCGCTGGTTTTCACTGCCGAGTGGGCGATCGCCGCCGAGCCGACGCCGGCCTCGTTCGAGAAGGCGGCCCGCTTGAAGCCCTGGATCAGCGCACCGACCATGCCGCCGGCGATGCCGAGCCCGGTGAAGGCACCGGCAAAGATCTGGCCGAAGGCCCAGCCGATCATGTCATAGTTGACGATCAGGATGACCAGCGCGGCGCCGACATAGAGGATGCCCATGAAAGGCACCACCTTTTCGGTGACGCGGGCGATCGACTTGATGCCGCCGACGATCACGGCAAAGACCACCGCCGCAAAGACCAGGCCGGTGATCCAGCCCGGATAATCGCCGATGATGCCCGAAATCTGGGCGTGCGCCTGGTTGGCCTGGAACATGTTGCCGCCGCCGAAGGCGCCGAGGATGCAGAAAATCGAGAACAGCACCGCGAGGATCTTGCCACCGGGCAGGCCCAGTTCGGCAAAGCCCTTGGAGATATAGTACATCGGGCCCCCCGAAACCGTGCCGTCGGGGTATTCGTTGCGGTATTTCACGCCCAGCGTACATTCGGTGAACTTCGAGGCCATGCCCAGAAGACCGGCAAGGATCATCCAGAAGGTCGCGCCCGGACCGCCGATGCCGACGGCCACCGCCACACCGGCGATGTTGCCCAGCCCGACAGTGCCCGAAAGCGCCGTTGCCAGGGCCTGGAAGTGGCTGACCTCGCCGGCGTCATTGGGGTCGGAATAATCGCCCTTCACCAGCCGGATGGCATGGCCGAAAAAGCGGAACTGCACGAAGCCGAAATAAAGCGTGAAGACCGAAGCCGCGATCACCAGCCACATCACGATCCAGGGAAAGGACGTGCCGGGGAAGGGGGCGAAGATCAGCCCGACGAAGGGGCCGGTCACCTCGGCGAAGACCTGATTGACCTTGTCGTCGATGCCCATGGCCTCTTCGGCGAGCGACGGGGTGGCAACGGCCAGTGCGGCGGCCCCGGTGAGGGCCGGTTTCAAGAACCTATTCATGTGGGGAACCTTTCCTTATCCGACGACCGTGACCGGGACGTCGGCGTTCATCACCAGATTGCTGGTGGAGCTGCCGAAGAGCCGGGTGGCAAAACCGCTTTCCGAGGTGCGGCCGACGATGATCTGGCCGGCACCGTTCTCGGTGCTGATCTTGCTCAGCGTGTCGGCGACGTCGCCGTGACGCACGATGCCACGCGCGGCAAAGCCTTCGGCCTCGAGCGCGGCGACCGCCGGGGCGACGATACGGTCGGTGGCAAGCTTCAGCTCTTCTTCGCGCCGCTTGTGTCGCTGGGCGTTTTCTTCCGGGGTCTGGAAGGTGAATGGCGACCATTCGATGACATAGGCAACGATCAGTTCGCAATCACCGATCTTCTTGCCCAGATCCTTGGCGAAGGCCAGAGCGCGGTTGCCCGTCTCTGCCCCGTCAAGTCCGATGACGAGTTTCACTGTCAATGTTTCGACCTCCTTGTTGTGGTCTGGTGTTCTCGGGCTGATGCCCTTTGTCGCGGCGCCGGGTGTGTTGTTGGTGATTCCCCATTGCCGTGGCCGGGGATAATAGTAATATTCACTAGAAAAAGAGAATGAACTCAGGCTGTATTGTGGGAATTACACCAAATTTCAGGCCTTTTTTGGGGAATTTTACTGATGTCTAGGGATTTGGACCGAATCGACGAGCGAATCCTCGAAGAGCTCGAGGCCGACGGCAGGCTGTCGATTGTCGAGCTGGCGGCACGGGTCAACCTGACCAACACCCCCTGTTCCGAGCGTGTGAAACGGCTCGAGAAGTCCGGTTATATCCGCCG
>NZ_JBFJVE010000204.1:0-5131 GCF_041624275.1 Shimia sp. | reverse complement strand
GTTTTCAGGATGTCCTCGGGATCACCCGAGAGCGCCGCCCAGCGGAATGGCCCGATGCCGCGGCAGAACAACGGCCGGATATAGGCAGGCACAAAGCCGGGAAAGGCAAAGGCGTCTTCCAGCCCCTCCTCGAGGGCCATCTGGCGGATGTTGTTGCCATAGTCCACCGTCGGCACGCCGTCATTGTGAAAGGCCACCATCGCCTCGACCTGCACCCGCATCGAGGCGCGCGCCGCCGCTTCCACCTCTTTCGGGGCGCTCTGCGCCCTGGCCCGCCATTCGGCGACGCTCCAGCCCTGCGGCAGATAGCCGTTCACCGGGTCATGGGCCGAGGTCTGGTCGGTGACGATATCGGGGCGAATGCCGCGACGGTGGATTTCCGGGAAGATGTCGGCGGCATTGCCGATCAGGGCAACGGACCTGGCCTCTCCCGCCGCCGTCCAGCGCGCGATCATCTCAAGGGCGTCGTCCAGCGAATCGGTCTTTTCATCGACATAGCGCGTGCGCAGACGGAAGTCGGCGCGGCTCTCGTCGCATTCGACCGCGAGGCAGCAGGCACCGGCAAAGACCGCCGCCAGTGGCTGCGCACCGCCCATGCCGCCAAGACCCCCGGTCAGGATCCACTTGCCGGTGAGATCGCCGCCGTAATGCTGGCGCCCGGCCTCGGCAAAGGTCTCGTAGGTGCCCTGCACGATGCCCTGGGTGCCGATGTAGATCCATGACCCGGCGGTCATCTGGCCGTACATCATCAAGCCTTTTTTATCGAGCTCGTTGAAATGATCCCAATTGGCCCAATGCGGCACCAGATTCGAATTGGCGATCAGCACGCGGGGGGCATCGGTGTGGGTGCGCACCACCGCCACCGGCTTGCCCGATTGCACCACCAGGGTTTCGTCTTCCTCGAGATCCTTCAGCGTTTCGACGATCAGGTCGAAATCCTTCCAGGTCCGCGCCGCCCGGCCGATACCGCCGTAGACCACCAGCTCATGCGGGTTCTCGGCCACGTCCGGGTGCAGGTTGTTCATCAGCATCCGCAGCGGCGCCTCGGTCAGCCAGCTCTTGGCATTGAGCTCGGGGCCGGTCGGCGGAAACACATCGCGGATGTTCTTGCGGGGGTCGGTCATGTCGGGTCTCCTCGTCGTGTCACGCGCCATGCAAGGCGCCGCTGCGGGCGACATCGCTCAGGCCGTGAAGAATGGATTTGAGATGGCTGCGCAGGGCCGAGGCGCGTTCTTCGCTCCAGTCCCAGGGCGCGGATTCCTGCATGTAGGCGCGCTGCGCCAGCTCCATCTGGATGGCGTGTATCCCGCTGTCCGGGCGGCCGTAGTGGCGCGTGGTCCAGCCGCCCTTGAAGCGGCCGTTCACCACGGTGTCATAGCCCTTTGCCGCCTGACAAACCCGGTGCGTGGCCGCTGCGATTTCAGGCGCGCATGTCGTGCCGTCATTGGTGCCGATGGAAAACACCGGCAACCGCCCCTCGAACAGATAGGGGATATCCGAGCGGATCGAGTGGCAGTCATAGAGGATGGCGAACCCATGTCGCGATTTTACCCGCGCCAGCTCCGCCGCCAGCGCCGCGTGATAGGGCGCATGAAAGGCCTCGCGACGGGCCGCGATCTCGTCTTCCGAGGGCGCCTGCCCCGCCTGCCAAAGCGGGTGTCCGTCAAAGTCGGTCAGCGGCACGAGCGCGGTGGTGTTCTGCCCCGGATAAAGCGAGACGCCAGCGGGGTCGCGATTGACGTCGATCACGTAGCGATGGGCATGGGCCTGCACCACGGTGGCATCGGGCAGCAACCCGTCATAAAGCCGGTTGATATGCCAATCCGTATCCGCCAGCTGCCGCCCGCGCCGCGTCAGCCGCGCCCGGATGGCCTCGGGCACATGGGTGCCGCCATGGGGTTGCCCAAGGATGATCGGGCCGATGCCCCTGTCGACGCTGACGACCGTCATGCGCCCAGCTCCGGCAGGGCGCGGCCGCAGCTGTGGATCACGGCCCCCGAGGCCACAAGACGCGCCGCGGCCTCGAGGTCGGGCGCCAGATAGCGGTCATCGCCCAGGGTCGCCACCTCGCTGCGCAGCCTTGCCAGCACCTTCTGCAAGGGTGCGCTGGTGGTCAGCGGCGCCCGGAACTCGACCCCTTGCGCGGCGCAGAGCAGCTCGACGCCGAGAATGCGATTGAGGTTGGTCACCATTTGCCCCAGCCGCCGCGCCCCATGCGCCGCCATCGACACGTGGTCCTCCTGATTGGCCGAAGTGGGCGTCGAGTCGGTCACGCAGGGGGTGGCCAGGTGCTTGTTTTCGCTCATCAGGGCCGCCGTCGTCACCTCGGCGATCATCAGCCCCGAGTTCAGACCCGGTTCGGGCGTCAGAAACGGAGGCAGGTCGTGGCTGAGCGTCGGGTCGACCATCAAGGCGATCCGGCGCTGCGCGATGGCGCCGATTTCTGAGATCGCCAGGGCGATCATGTCGGCGGCAAAGCCGACCGGCTCGGCGTGGAAATTGCCGCCCGAGACGATCAGGTCGTCCTCGGTCAGCACCAAGGGGTTGTCGGTGGCGGCGTTGGCCTCGATCTCGAGCGTCACCGACGCCTGCCGCAGCACATCCAGCGCCGCGCCCGTGACCTGCGGCTGGCAGCGAATGCAATAGGGGTCCTGCACCCGCGTGTCGCCCTCGCGATGACTTTCGCGGATCTCGGACCCGTCAAGGATCGCCCGCATCGCCGCCGCCGCCTCGATCTGGCCCGGCTGGCCGCGCAGGCTGTGGATCTCGGGGCGCAGCGGCGCCGTCGATCCCATGATCGCATCGGTCGACATGGCCGAGATCACCAGCGCGTTCTGCGCCGCCCGCCAGGCCTTGAACAGGCCGGCCAGGACAAAGGCGGTCGAGAACTGGGTGCCGTTGATGAAGGCCAGCCCCTCTTTGGGACCAAGCGGGATCGGCGCCAGCCCGGCCCGGATCAAGGCTTCGGCACCGGGCAGGATTTCCCCGCAATACTCCGCTTCGCCTTCGCCGATCACCACGGCGGTCATATGGGCCAGCGGCGCCAGATCGCCCGACGCCCCCACCGAACCCTGCGCCGGGATCACCGGGGTGACGCCACGCGCCAGCATGTTTTCAAGCAGCTCGACAAAGACCCAGCGCACACCCGACGCGCCGCGCCCGAAGCTCAGCAGCTTCAGGCTCATCATCAGTCGCACCAGATTGCGCGGCACCGGCTCGCCCACGCCGCAGCAATGCGACAGGATCAGGTTGCGCTGCAGGGCCGCCGTGTCCTTGGGCGCGATCTTCATCGAGGCCAGTTTGCCAAAGCCGGTATTGACCCCGTATACCGCCGCATCGCCGGCGGCCGCCGCCGCAATGCGGGCGGCCGCATGGTCGACTTGCGGCCGGCAGTCGCGATCCAGCACCACGGGGGTCTCGTTCCAGAAGATCTCGGCCAGGTGATCCAGTGTCACCGTGCCGGGAAGAAGCACAAGCGGGCTCATGCGCGGCCTCCGAAGTAGCGTTTGTAAAGCGGGTTGAACCCCATACGATAGGCCAGCTCGGCCGGGTGCGCGACATCCCAGACTGCAAGGTCGGCGCGCAGGCCCGGCGCGATGCGGCCACGATCGGCCATCCCCAGCGCCTTGGCGGCATGCACCGTGACCCCGGCCAGAGCCTCTTGCGGGGTCATGCGGAACAGCGTGCAGCCCATGTTCATGGCCAGCAGCAACGAGGTCAGCGGTGACGAGCCCGGATTGGCATCGGTGGCCAGCGCCATCGGAACCCGGTGCCGGCGCAGGGCGGCAATGGGCGGAAGCCGGGTTTCGCGCAGCGTGTAGAAGGCCCCCGGCAAGAGAACCGCGACGGTTCCGGCACGCGCCATGGCGGCCACGCCCGTTTCGCCCAGATACTCGATGTGATCGGCGCTCAGTGCGCCATAGCTGGCGGCCAGTTCGGCGCCGCCAAGGTCGGACAATTGCTCGGCGTGCAGTTTGACCGGCAGGTCAAGCGCGCGCGCGACATCGAACACCCGCGCGATCTGCGCCGGTTGAAAGGCGATGCCCTCGCAGAACCCGTCCACCGCATCGACAAGCCCCGCGTCATGCGCGGCGCGCAGGGTCGGAATGCAAACCTCGTCGATATAGGCGTCGTCGCGGCCTAGGTACTCGGGGGGCACCGCATGGGCGCCCAGAAAGGTCGTCGTCACCGCGACAGGCCGTTCGCTTGCGATGCGCCGCGCCACCCGCAACATGCGCAGCTCGGTCTCGTGATCCAGCCCATAGCCCGATTTCACTTCGATCGTCGCGACCCCTTCGGCGATCAGCGCATCGACACGGGTCAGCGCCTCTGCCAGCAATTCGTCTTCCGACGCCTGCCGCGTGGCCCTGACCGTCGAAACGATGCCGCCGCCGCTGCGCGCGATCTCTTCATAGCTGGCGCCCTCGAGCCGCATCTCGAACTCGCGGGCCCGATTGCCGCCGAACACCAGATGCGTGTGGCAATCGATCGGCGCCGGCGTCACCAGCCGGCCCTGCAAATCGGTCGCCGGCAGGGCGCTGTAGTCAGAGGGCAGATCCGCAGCGGCGCCGACCCAGACCAGCCTCTGCCCCTCCACGACCATTGCTCCACGGTCGATCAGCCCGTAGGCACCCGCCCCCGTCATCGTGGCCACCCTGGCGTTATGCAGCAGCATCCCGAAGAATCCCTTGTTTGGATCACTGTAACATGGTTTATGTCTGCACATAATAGCAAGTCAAGCGGGGATTCGACATGGCCGTGATCTGGGCGGAGCAGGCGCTGACCGCGCATGGCTGGGCAGAGAAGGTGCTGCTCGAGATCGGCGTCGAGGGGCGGATTTCGAGGCTGACCTATGGCCTGCCCTTCGACCCCTCTTCAGGGGCGCAGAAGGTCGGCGCGCTGGTCGCGGCGCCGGCCAACAGTCACAGCCACGCCTTTCAGCGGGCCATGGCCGGGCTGACCGAAAAGCGCGGCGGCGATGGATCGGACAGTTTCTGGACCTGGCGTCGGCTGATGTACCGGTTTCTCGAAGCGCTGAGCCCGGATCAGGTCGAAGCCATCGCCGCCTTGGTGCAGATGGAGATGCTGGAGGCCGGTTTCGCCACCAATGTCGAATTCCATTACCTGCATC
>NZ_JBFJVE010000203.1:0-5202 GCF_041624275.1 Shimia sp. | reverse complement strand
TCTTTTGTCAATTCTGCACTCATTTCTCTGATGCCTGACTACGATATTGAAACGATCAAAACCCGCATAAAAATTCAGCGTGTCAATCGGCAGATTGGCACCATGATCAAAGACCGCTTTTCATCAGAGCAGGCTTCTGCTTCGGCGGAACGTTAAGTAACGGGACGATAGCCTGAAGTTACCCCCTACCCCAGCGCCAGGCGCCACAGCACCGCCACCCAGGCGGCGCCGGCGGCGAGCGAGCTGAGGAACACTGCGCCGCTGCCGCAGTCCTTGGCGGCGGCGGCCATCGGGTGCCGGTCTTCCGAGATATAGTCGATGGCGCGTTCGACGGCGGTGTTGAGCAGCTCGAAGGCCAGCACCAGAAGGCCCAGCGCCAGGATCAGGCCGCGTTCGCCGGCAAAGAGCGGCAGCCACAGCGCCAGACCGCCCGAGACCAGATTGGCCCAGACCCAGCTGCGAAAGGAATGCTCGTGGCGCCAGGCGTGCAGGCAGCCGGCCCAGCTCCAGATCAGCCGCAGTTTCAGGCGGTGGAAAAAATACAGCATCGGCGCCTCCCGGGCCCAGAATGGACCACGGGGGGCGGCGGATTCAAGCCAAGAAGATCACACGGCCGCAGGTCGCGCGCCGGGCGCTCAGCACTCGGCCAGCTTGCCGAGAAGGGCGCGGTTGAGGCAGTAGTCGGGCGCCTCGGCGGCGCTTTCATGCTCGGCCAGCCAGCCCTTGCAGTCCTTGACCGAACGGCAATGGGTGCAGGTCATCACCGCGCCGCGATACTTGCCGGCCAGCTCGGGCCGGTCGCTGAGCAGCTTGCGCCACTTGACGCCGACCTTGTCCGACATCTGTTCGACCAGATCGCCGTGGGCGTCGATTTTCTTGAAAAACTTCATTCTATGTCCTTGTGGCCTTTTGGGGGGCGGATCGCCCCGGTGTCAGGATGTGAGGGGATCAGGGGATCAGGGGCTGCGCGCCGCGCGTTTCAGCGCGGCAAAGAGATCGGCGTGCTGGCAGCAGTCGGGCGCGGCGGTGGCGTCGAGACTGTTATGGGCCAGCCAGGCCTCGCAGGTGTCGACGAAACGGCAGCGGCGGCAGCGGGTCACCATATCGGCATATTCCTTGGGGCTGAGGCTGCCGCTGGCCATTGCCTCGCCCAGCGAAACGCCCATGGCACGGGCGACGCTGCGGGTCATCCAGAAATGGCGCTCGGGATCGCCGAGTGGCAAGACGACGTTCAATGTCCCATCTCCTCGAGTGCGGTTTTCAGAAGCCGGAAGCGGCCCGGATCGGGCCGGGTGTCGGGGGCGGCGCGGATCCCGCGCCGGTCGTGCAGCGTCAGGAACCTGCCGCAGTCGCCGGCGTTGGAACAGCCGGCGCAGTCGCCGGTCATCGCCAGCCAGTCGGCGCGCCCGAGTCCGGCGCGCTGCATGGCGCGGCTCAGGTCGGCGCGGCTCAGCGTCTTCATGCGCCGTGCCAGCCAGCCGTGGACGCCGGGGTCACGCGCGGCGGTCATCTTTCCTCGGCCTTCAGCTTGAGCATCAGTTCGCGGTTGCGGCAATAGAGCGGCGCCGGGGCGGCGGCGGTGTCTTCGCGGGTCAGCCAGTGGCGGCAATCCTCGGGGTTGTCGCAGGACTGGCAGCGGTGGACGGCCTCGCTCAGATCCTCGGGCGCCATCCGGCCCGAACGCACCTCGGCCTCGAGGTCGCGCTTCCTGCGTGCCGCCATGCGGTGCAGCAGGTCAGAAGAAGGCTTGTTGGAATCCGACGGTCCGGTCATCACAGGCTCCGTTTGCGTTGCACGGCGCCAGTGATACCACGGTGACGGGAAATGCCATTTGACCTGCATCAAACATGCATTAGGAATATTTCTTCTGCCCGTCTCGGCGCCTGCCCCTGCGCCCTGCGCCGCTATCCGGCCCGGCGCGCCTCGAGGTAGGCGCGGACGCAGTCCTGGACCCGCCGGAACCTGTCTCCGCCCAGTTTCGTCCCGCCATACCAGCGGGTTACCACGATCACGTGATCGCGCAGATCGGCCCGTTCCAGCATCCGCAGGATCACCATGCCGGCGCCGCTTTCGCCGTCATCGCCCTTGATCGGGGTGCCGTCCGAGAGCAGCACCGCCCAGGTATTATGCGTCGCCCGGGCGAATTTGCGATCGCGTTTCAGCGCCTTGAGGAAATCGTCGACCTCGGCACGGCCCGCAGCGGCGCCGCCCGAAACCGCGTATCGCGACCCGCGATCGCTGAGCACTGCCGGCAGCTGCAGCATGGCTCAGAGCCCCCGTGCCGTGGCCTCGACGCGGGCGATGCGGTCGCGATTGGGCGGGTGGGTGCCGAGAAAGCGGTTGCCGGGGTCGGGGATGCGGGTGAAATAGGCCACCCCGATCAGCGGGTCGTAACCCGCGTCATGGGTGATGACGGTGCCCAGCTGATCGGCCTCGAGTTCGTAATCCTTGGAATAGACCCGCGACCCGATGCCGGCGCCGAGATCCATCGCCAGGTCGACCCCGCTGCCGTCGGCGCCGATCGCCACCGCCAGCACCCCGGCCAGAAGCGCCCCGGACAGCGCGTCGCCCTGGCTGCGGGCGATATGGCCCTGGATGTGATGCGCCGCCTCGTGGCCGAGGACGAAGGCCAGCTCGTCGGGATTGCGGGCATCGGCGATCAGCGCCGTGGTGAAGGTGATGCGCGGCCGCCCCGAGGGGCTCTGGCTCTGGTAGGCGTTGGGCGGCTGGCTGCGGTCGGGGTCGATCGAGATCTGGAAATCGCAGTTCACGCCGGGGGCGCGGGCGCGGCATTGCCGTTCGGCGACCGGCTCCATCCGCGCCTGCACCGGCGCCAGACGGGCCTCGGCCTCGGCCAGCGACAGTCTGGCGACCGGGGCGCTTTGCGATGGCGGCGGGGCGGTGGTGGTCTGGCAGGCGGCCAGCAGCAGCAGGGAGAGAGACAGGGACAGGATCGGCGCGGCAAGGGGTTTGGGCGGCATGCGACACTCGCGGATTGCTGGCAACGGGCGCGCCGAGCCTAGCCGCTTTGCCGCGAAGTTCCAGCCCATAATGCTTGCAACCGGGGGACCAGGCGTTAGGCTGGGGGCATGTTCAGCATAGAGCACGAATTTGACGCCACGATCGTCACCCTGGTCGACGAGGGCGGCCCGGCGCTGGCCGAGGACGTGACCATCAACCTGTTCGAGGACTGCGTCACCGTCGAACAATACGACCCGCGCAGCGATTCGGTGCAGAAGATCAGCCTGTCGATCAACCAGGTGCGCGAACTGGCGGCGGCGCTGGACCTGCCCGAGGGGGTCTACAAGCTTCAACAGGATGACAACGGGGCCTGAGCCCCCCCTGAGCCGCCCCCCCCCTGACCTGCCTCCCGAGCCGGCCCCTGCCTGCGCCAGTCCATGTCCGCGCCAGTCCCTGTCCGCGCCGATCCCTGCCAGCCGGACAGCAGCCCCCCTGTCAGTAGCCCCCGTCAGTCTGCGACCCGGAACAGCTTGTCGCGCGCGCCGTGGCCGCGCAGCAGCAGCAGGCGCGATTTCGGGATCCCCAGCGCCCCGGCCAGCAGCCGTGTCACCGCGGCATTGGCCTTGCCGCCCTCGGGGGCGGTGGTGACATAGACCCGGATGCGGTCTGCGTCGCGCCGGATCGCATTGCGCGACGCCCGCGGCGTGACCCGCACCGCGATCTCGGCGCCGGGCGTGGCTAGGTGGCTGAGATCTGCGGACATGATCCTTCCTGCGTGCTGAGCGACCCTGCCGCGTGGAGACTGTTTTTGGCTCGCCAAAAACGGCGCCTTCGGCGAGAGTATTTCCGGCAAGATGAAGAGGAGAGGCGGGAAATGGCAACCGGGTTTTTCTGGGACGAGAGATGTTTCTGGCATTCGGGGGGCGATTATGCGCTGACCCTGCCGGTGGGGGATTACGTGCAGCCGCTGGCGGCCGGCGGCCTGCCCGAGAGCCCCGAGACCAAGCGGCGGCTGAAAAACCTGCTGGATGTGAGCGGCCTGGCGGCCGAGCTGGAGATGCGTTCGGCGGCGCCTGCGACGCGGGGTGATCTGGAGCGGGTGCACCCTGCGGCCTATCTGGATCGGTTCAAGGCGATGTCGGACGCGGGCGGCGGCGAGCTGGGCCTGCGCACCCCCTTCGGCAAGGGCGGCTACGAGGCGGCGGCGCTGTCGGCGGGGCTGGCCAAGGAGGCCCTGCGGGCGGTGCTGGCCGGCGAGTTGCAGAACGCCTATGCGCTGTCGCGCCCGCCGGGGCATCACTGCCTGCCCGACTGGCCGAACGGCTTCTGCCTCTTGGCCAATATCGCCATCGCCATCGAGGCCGCCCGCGCCGCCGGCATGGTGGGCCGCGTGGCGGTGGTCGACTGGGACGTGCATCACGGCAACGGCACCGAGGCGATCTTTTACGACCGCGACGACGTGCTGACCGTCTCGCTGCACCAGGCGCGCAACTACCCGCTGGACAGTGGCGACGCCGGCGATCGCGGCACTGGCGCCGGGCTGGGGTTCAACCTCAATGTGCCGCTGCCGCCGGGGGCCGGGCATCAGGCCTATCTCGAGGCCATGCGGCGCATCGTGCTGCCGGCGCTCGACCGTTTCGCCCCGGAGGTGATCGTCGTCGCCTGCGGTTACGACGCCGCCGCCTTCGACCCCTTGTCGCGGATGATGGCCAGCGCCGAGACCTTCCGCGAGATGACGCGGCAGGTGATGGGCGCGGCCGAGAAGCTGTGCGGTGGCCGGCTGGTGCTGGTCCATGAGGGCGGTTACAGCGAGGCCTATGTGCCCTTCTGCGGCCATGCGGTTCTGGAGCAGCTGTCGGGCAGCGCCATTCACGTGCCGGACCCGATGGCCGAGACCCTGCGCGCGCGCCAGCCGGATTCGCGTTTTGACGGCTTCGTCACCGGGCTGATCGGGGAAATGGCGGAAAATCTGGCCGATATGCCCGCGAGCGGTTGAAACCGGGCGCGATTTTGCCGACATCTCGGGGCAGCTGTTTCAACTCCGGAGGTTTCATGCCCGACCCCAATCCAGAGGCGCTCGATTTTCTGCTGACCCGCCGTTCGCGCCCGGCCAAGACCCTGACCGCGCCGGTGCCCGGGCGCGCGGCGCTGGAACCGATCCTGCGCGCCGCCCTGCGCAGCCCCGACCATGGCAAGCTGGAGCCCTGGCGGCTGATGGTGATCGAGGCCGGCGCCATGGCG
>NZ_JBFJVE010000202.1:0-5232 GCF_041624275.1 Shimia sp. | reverse complement strand
GGCGGTGATCGACTGGGCGCCGATGCGCGCCTTGGCATGTCCGGCTTCGCGCCAGCCCTGCACGCCCTGGCTGGCCGCAAGGGAAATGGCCCCGGTCCCGGCGGGCTCGCCGGGTTGAAACCCGTCACTGATCGTCGTGCCCGGAGCAAGGGGCGCAAGCCGCGCGAGGGCAAAGTGGAACCGGGGGCCGGGCGCGACCTGAACCGCGACGCGGTCGACCTTGCGCAATGGCTGAAGCGACGGCAGGGACGCCGCCTCGCGCCCGTCGATGCGGATGGAGATGGTGGGGCCGAAATAGCCCTCTTCGTAAAGCACCGCCAGCAGCCGCCGGTAATCCGCGCGCGCTGCGGCGACGATGTCATGCGCTTCGGTGATGTCATCATGCTGGGCGGCCATGACCAGCGAAGCCGCCTCGAGGCGCGGGCGCAATGCCTCGGGGTTTTCGGCAACCGTCAGGGCCACGTCGAAGGCCAGTGCCGGAAAGCCATGCCCGAGACCCAGCAGACCGGCCGCAACGGCGGTTCTGAGCAGGGTGGCTGGACCCCGAATTCTGGGCTTGCCCATGGCGGCTCCTGACATGCGCGGCGAATGAACGCTGACCTGATGCAACCTATCCCAGTCCTTGGGCGATGAACATAGCGGCCGCGGGCAATCGGCAGGATTGCACCTGCCTTGCGCGAACCTTGCGCGAAGCGCTTTTCTTTGCCGGCCAGACCATGCACAAATCCGGCAGGGACCACGACAGGGGCCGGTGCGGGGCGCCGGGCAAGCTGCGAAAGGGGGGACGGAAAGCGATGATTTTGATCACCTGCCTGAGAAGCCTGGCCTTCTATGTCCTGTCGGTGCTGCTGGCGCTGCCGTTCCTGCTTTTGCTGCCGGGTCTGGTGTTGCCGCGGGCGGTGGCGCTGGCCGTGACCGGGGTCTACCTGCGCCTGCAACTGCGCCTGCTCGCCGTGGTCTGCGGAGTGCGTTACCGCCTGCAGGGTCTCGAAAACCTGCCCGACGGCCCCTGCCTGATCGCGTCGCAGCACGAATCCGCCTGGGAGACGCTATATTTCCAGGTGCTGCTGGACCGGCCGGTGATGTTTGCCAAGAAAGAGGTCTTTCAATACCCGCTCCTGGGGCTTCTGGCGCGCAAGATCGGGCATATTCCGGTCGACCGGGGCGGCTCGGCCGATGCGGTGCGCGACGGCTTCCGCCGGGGGCGCGACGTGGCGGCAACGGGCCGTAAAATCCTGGTGTTTCCCACCGGAACCCGTGGCACGGCGGGGGAGGGGCGGATGATGATCCAGACCGGGGTCGGGGTGCTCTATCAGCTTCTGGACCTGCCGGCGGTGCCCGTCCTCTTGAACTCCGGGCGCTGCTGGCCGGCCAAGAGCCTGCTGAAACATCCCGGAACGATCACGGTGCAGATCCTGCCGCCGATCGCGGCGGGGCAAGACAGGCATGCTTTCCTGCAACGGCTGGGCGACGATCTCAACCGGCCGCTGGCAGAGGCCGGCTGATGCGCGGCGCAGCGGGCGCGTTTGGGCACGCCGGTGTCGGTCTTGCACTTGCCGCAGGAAGGGAAGTGCCCTAGCTTGCGCGGCACTTTTGCGGAAGGGCAGCATGCAGGCGCAGTCGAGCGAACACCCCCCACGTGCCCTTGTCCGGGCGGTCGAAACGCGGCTCGATGGTCTGGCGGGGGCGAAATGGCGTCCGCTGTCCGGGGGGCGGACCAATTTCGCCTGGCGGCTGGACCCGGCCGGGGGACGGGCACCGCTGGTGGTCAAGCTGTATCGCGGGCCGGCGCGCAACCCGCTGTTTCCCAACGACCCGCGGGCCGAGGCGCTTTTGCTGCGCCGGCTCGGTCCGAGTGGGCTGACGCCGCGTCTGGTCAGCGAACTGCGGACAGAGCCGGGAATTTGCAACATCTATACCCATATTCCCGGCAGCCCCTGGACAACGGGTGCCGGCATCGCCGGCGCGCTGGTGCGGTCGCTGCACCGGATCGCACCGCCGTCGCGGCTGCGCCGGGTGCCCGATGGCAGCGCGGCGCTCGAGGCCCAGACGCGGCGCATCCTGGCCGATTGCCGGCAGCCGGATCACCTGTCGGCGCTGGTGCCGGGGCGTGCAGTCGCCGCCTGCGACGCGGCGGTGCTGCTGCATGGCGACATCGTGCCCGGCAACCTGATCGGCAATGCCACGGGGCTGCATCTGATCGACTGGCAATGTCCCGCCCGGGGCGATCCCTGCGAGGATATCGCGATGTTCCTGTCGCCGGCGATGCAGTCGGTCTATCGCGGCCAGCCGCTGACCGAGGCCGAGATCGGTGACTTCTTCGCCGCCTATGGTGCGCCGGAGGTCGCCGGGCGCTATGCGCGGCTGGCGCCATGGTACCACTGGCGCATGGCCGCCTATTGCCAGTGGCAAAGCGAGAACGGACGCCCCGATTACGGCCCGGCGCGCGATCTGGAAGTCGCGGCGCTTCAGAGATCGCTCAGCGCATAGCCGAGATAGGCGGGCCACATGGCCAGACGGCGAAACCGCCCGCCGGGAAAACGGCCGGGCGGGCGGCGCAGCACCTCGGGATGGCGCAGCGCGTCCCGACCGAGAATGCGCTGGGCCAAGAGAGCGCCGCAATAGCTGCCCATGGCCACGCCGTTGCCGTGATAGGCAAAGCCCGCAAAGAGGCCGGGCGCGCCGGGAACCTCTGCGGCGAAGGGCACCATGCCGCGCGCGTAGCAGACGAAGCCCGACCAGTACCAAGGGGTTTCGACCTCCGCCCAGGCCGGGAACATGCGGTTGAAGTCGCGGCGCATCCCGTCCCGGATCGCATGATGCACGGCCCGTGTCGTCGACAGGCCGCCGCGCATCCCGAACAGGAAGCGGCGGTCGGGCATCAGGCGGAAATAATGCAGCAGGTTGCGCGTGTCATAGCACATCTGGTCGCTGGTCCAGCCCTGTGCCTGCAGTTCCGGCTCGGTCAGGGGGCGGGTGACCATAATGCTCGACTGCGCCGGGATGAACCGCGCCCCCAGCCAGCCGGGCAGGTCTTCGCTGGAATAGCCGTTGGTGGCGATCACCACCTTGCCCGCGCTGACCCGCCCCGAGGCGGTTTGCAGCACGAAGGCGCCATCGGATCCGGTCAGCCCGGTCACCGGGCTGTCGCCATAGATCGCGGCCCCGGCGTCTTCGGCGGCCGCGGCAAGCTGCGCGGCGTATTTCGCCGGATTGAGGGCAAAACCGATCGGGGTGGTCATGCCGCCCTGAAAGGGGCCGCTCATGCCGCGCCGGGCCAGCGCGTCCGGGCCGAAGATCTCGGGTGATACGCCATAAAGGTCATGCAACTCGCGGGCCTCGGCCTCGAAGCCCCGAAAATCCCTGCGGCGATGTGCCAGCAGCGTTTCGCCTTCCGAGTGGGTCTCGGCCGCGATCCCGCGGCGGGCGATCATCTCGGCGACAAGGTCGACCGCATCCCTTTCGCAGAGCCGGTAGTCGCGATAGGCACGGCCTCCGAAGCGGCGGCGCAGCGCCCCGCTTCCGGCCTTGGCGCCGCCGAGACAGCAGAAGCCGCCATTGCGCCCCGAGGCCCCCCAGCCCGGTTGCCGCGCCTCGACGAGGGCGACCGAGCGGCCCGCTTCGGCCAGGTGCAGGGCCGCCGAAAGCCCGGTATAGCCGGCGCCGATCACCGCCACATCGGCGGTGATTTCGCCGGTCAGCGGCGGGCGCGGCCGGGCCGAAACGGTTTCGTTCCAGAAACAGTGTTCGACCGGGCCGTCGCCATAGGCAAAGGCATCGCAGATCCGGTTCATGCCGCTTCTGCGCGCGCCGCCGCCATTTCCTCGCGTTGCTGGCGCAGGGCGCCGCGCTTGGAGATCAGCGAGGCCGAGATGACCCCGGTGGCAACGATGGCGATCATCACCGTCGACAGGGCGTTGATCTCGGGGCTGACCCCCAGACGCACCGAGCTCCAGATCTTCATCGGCAGCGTGGTGGCCGACGGGCCGGCGGTGAAGGAGGCGATCACCAGATCGTCGAGCGACAGGGTGAAGGCCAGCAGCCAGCCCGAGATCACCGCCGGGGCGATGATCGGCAGGGTGACCAGCCGAAAGGCCTGAAACGGCGAACAGCCCAGATCCAGCGCCGCCTCTTCCAGCGACTGGTCGAAGCTGACCAGCCGCGAGCTGACCACCACCGAGACGTAGCACATGGAAAAGGTGGTATGGGCCAGCACGATGGTGATGACGCCGCGATCCAGCCCGATGCCGATGAACAGCAGCAACAGCGACAGGCCGGTGATCACCTCGGGCATCACCAGCGGCGCATAGATCATGCCCGAAAACAGGGTCCGGCCGTGAAACCGCCCGGCCCGGACCAGCACGATGGCCGCCATCGTCCCCAGCACCGTGGCCAGGGTGGAACTCAGCACCGCCACCTTCAGCGTCACCCAGGCGGCGTCGAGAAAGGCGGTGTTGGTGAGCAGTTCGCCATACCACTTGGTCGAGAACCCGGCCCAGACCGTGACCAGTTTCGATTCGTTGAAACTGTAGATCACCAGAATGATCATCGGCAGGTAGAGAAAGGCGAACCCCAGGGTCAGTGAGGTCACGTTGAACCAGCTGAAACGTCTCATCCTTCGGCCTCGCGTTGTTTTTGTTCGTTGCGCTGGAACAGGATGATCGGGATCACCAGGATCAACAGCAGGATCACCGCCACCGCAGAGGCCACCGGCCAGTCGCGGTTCGAGAAAAACTCTTCCCACAGCACCTTGCCGATCATCAGCGTCCTGGAGCCGCCGAGCAGCGAGGGAATGACAAATTCGCCCAGCGTCGGGATGAAGACCAGGAAGGAACCGGCGATGATGCCCTGTTTCGACAGCGGCACGGTGACCAGCCAAAAGGCCGAGAACCGCGAACAGCCAAGGTCTTCGGCCGCTTCAAGCAGGCTTTCGTCCAGCTTTTCCAGCGCCGAGTAGATCGGCAGGATCATGAAGGGCAGATAGGTGTAGACGATGCCGATATAGACCGCGACATTGGTGTTGAGGATGATCAGCGGCTCGGAGACCAGCCCGAGCGACATCAACAGCTGATTGAGATAGCCTTCCTGGCTGAGAATGCCCATCCAGGAATAGACCCGGATCAGGAACGAGGTCCAGAACGGCAGGATCACCAGCATCAGCAGAACCAGCTGGGCGCGGCCCCTGGCCCGGGCGATGGCGTAGGCGATGGGGTAGCCGATCAGCAGACACAG
>NZ_JBFJVE010000201.1:0-5315 GCF_041624275.1 Shimia sp. | reverse complement strand
TCGACCCGGGTGCTGGCGCGGATGTCGGCGCTGCTGCAAGACCGGGTGCCGCTGATCGGGGTCGGCGGCATCGCCAGCGCCGAGGCGGCCTATGCCAAGATCTGCGCCGGGGCCTCGGCGGTGCAGCTTTACACGGCGCTGGTCTATGGCGGCCTGTCGCTGGTCGAAGAGATCGTGCGCGGGCTCGACGCCTGCCTGGAACGCGACGGTTTCGCCAATGTCGCCGAGGCCGTCGGCTGCAAGAGGGAGCAATGGCTGTGATCACCATCTGGCACAATCCGCGCTGTTCGAAATCGCGCCAGACCCTGGCCCTGCTGGAAGGCAGGGGAGATGTGACGGTGCGCAACTATCTCGAGGACACGCCCTCGGCCGATGAAATCCGCGCCGCGCGCGATCTTCTGGGCCTGTCTGCCATTGCCATGATGCGCCCCAAGGAGCCGGCGTTCAAAGAGCTGGGATTGTCCAAGGATGACGACGACGAAAGCCTGATCGCAGCCATGGTCGAGGCGCCGAAACTGATCGAGCGCCCGATCGTCTTCGCCAATGGCAAGGCGGCGCTGGGGCGACCGCCGGAACAGGTGCTGGAGATCCTGTAACCCTCTGCCGGATCACACCGCCCTTGCCCCCTGCGCGGCGCGTTCCAGCGCCGGGTAGCGCATGCCCAGCGTCACCGCCCGCGCGACAAAGGAAATCATCAGCGCCAGCCACAGCCCGTGATTGCCCAAGGGGCCGAGCAGCGCCCAGAGCGCCAGCACGTAGATCGCCACCGCCAGCGCCATCATGTTGCGCATGTCGGCCGAACGGGTGGCGCCGATGAAGATGCCGTCGAACATCACCAGCCCGACCAGCAGCGGCGGCGACAGCACCATCCAGGGCAGGAAGTCGCGCGCCGCCGCGCGCACGCTGTCGTCGCGCGCCATGGTGTCGATCAGCGCCGGGCCGAACAGCCCGAAGACGGCCGAGAACAGCAGCGCGGTGACGATTGCCCACAGGCTCGACAGCAGCGCCGCGCGGCGAATGTGCCGCACCGCCCCGGCGCCAAAGGCCTGGCCGACCAGCGCCTCGGCGGTAAAGGCGAAACCGTCGAGGGCATAGCCGGTGATATGGAGGAATTGCAGCAGCACTTGGTTGGCGGCCAGCGTGGTGTCGCCGAAACGCCCGCCCAAGAGCAGGAAGGACACGAAGATCCCCTGCAACAAGAGCGAGCGGATCAGGATGTCGGTATTGACCACCAGCATGGTCCTTAGCCGCGCCGTGTCGAAGACCAGCCCCCGGTCGCGCCAGATGCTGCCGGCAAAGGCGCCCCGGCACAGCCACAGCCCGAAGCCCAGCCCCGACCACTCGGCAAGGAAGGTCGCCCAGGCCACCCCGGCGACACCCCAGTCCATCCCGAGCACGAACCACAGGTCCAAGAGCACGTTGAGCCCGTTCATCCAGAATTGCAGCGCAAAGACGGCGCGGGTGCGCTCCTGGGCGATCAGCCAGCCGCTGATGCCATAGACCGCCACCGCCCCGGGGGCCGACCAGATGCGGATCTGCATGTAGCCCTGGGCCAGGGTCTCGACCTCGGCGCTGGCCGGCGACACCGCGAAGGCGCCGCGGAACAGCAGGGGCTGCAACAGGATCAGCAGGGCGCCCCCGGCAAGGCCGATCATCAGCGCCCGCACCAGAAGCGCCACCACCTCGGCGCCCTCGCCGGCCCCGGCGGCCTGCGAGGTCAGCCCGGTGGTGCCCATGCGCAGGAAACCGAAGACCCAGTAGATCGCCGACAGGATCACCGCCCCGACCCCCACCGCGGCAATCGGCGCCGCTTCGGGTATCTGGCCGACCACGCCGGTGTCCACGGCGCCGAGAATCGGCACCGTGGCATTGGCCAGAAGGATCGGAAACGCCGTCCTCAGCACCCTGCGGTGGGTGATCGGCAGCCTGTCAGCCACCGTGCTTGGCGGGCATCAGGAAATGGCCGGTGGCCTGGGCGAAGAGCTTGTCGCGCTGATCCTGCCAGGCTTCGACATGGACCGAGGCATAGCGCCGCCCCGAGCGGTTGACCCGGGCCCGGGCATAGGCGTCGCGCGGCAGGCCCGAACGCAGGTAATCGACGGTGAAATCGATCGTCTTGGGCAGCCGCGGCAGGTGGCCGACGGCCAGTTCGCGGCTGTCGATCGAGCCGCTCTCGATGTCTTCCCAGAGCACCGACCAGGCAAGGCCGATCACTGCGGTGGTTTCCAGAAAGCCGGCAATCGCACCGCCATGCAGTGCCGGCAGCATCGGGTTGCCGATCAGTTTCTCGTCAAAGGGCATGATCGCGGTCAGCTCGTCGCCGCGCCGGTCGAACTCGATACCGAGGAACTGTACATAGGGCACGCCGTGCACCAGCGAGTTCAGCGCCGCATCGCGACGTTGCTTGACCACCTGCACGGGTTCGGGGGGTTTGCGCGCCATGTCACTTGCCCTCGACGGTGAAGGTGCCGGTGGCGGTGGCCACCGGGCGGTCCGGGTCTTCGTCCATGGCCACCGCCCGCAGGAAGGCCACCGAGCGTGTGATGTGGTAGCATTCGGCGCGGGTGCGCACCGCCTGCCCCGGCGTCGCGGCGCGCATGTAGTCGATGCGCAGGTCGATGGTCGCGGTGCCGGCCGGCGACGACGGGTGGCTCATCGCCGCCGCGCCGCAGCAGGTGTCCATCAGCGCCGAGACCGCGCCGCCATGCAGCACCCCGGTTTCCGGATCGCCGACGATGCGCAGATCATAGGGCAGTTCCATCACCGCCACCCCTTCGCCGATTTCGACCAGTTCCATGCCCAGCGCGTTGCAATGCGGAATCGCGCTGATGAACTGTTTCGCCATTTTGGTTTTTGCCGGGGTCATATGTCGGGCCTCGCTGGTTTGCCCCTGTTATGATCCTCATTGCCGGTCCTGTGCAAGGGGCGGTTGCGGTTCCGGAAATCCCGGCTTAGGTTTGGCGCCAAGGGAGAATGGCAAATGTCCGATACGCGTCTGACCTTTAAGGAAATGTGCTCGAAATTCGACGTCACGCCCAGAACGTTGCGTTACTACGAGTATATCGAGCTGCTGCAACCCGACCGCGAAGGCCGGTCGCGTTTCTTCGGCCCCCGCGAGGTGGCCCGGATGACGCTGATCATGCGCGGACGCCGCTTCGGCATCAAGCTCGAGGACATCCGCCAATGGCTGCTGATCTACGAGAACGAGGGCACCCAGGCGCAGATGCAGGCCTTTGTCGAAATGGCAGACCGCCAATATGGCGAGTTGGAAGAACAGAAGCTGCAACTTGATCAGGCCATGAGCGAGCTGAAAACCCTGCGCGACGAGACCGCCGCGGCGCTTACCGACTGACTCCGACATCTTTCCCTGCCCGGGCTGCGAATCCGCTTCGCGGCCCGATGACCTGTGTCCGCGAGATGCCACAGCAATCGCGATGCCCGGCTTCCGGCGAAACGCGCCCCGTGGCCGCAACCCTGCCTTGCCATCTCAACGCCGCGTCACGTCGCAAAGTGACGTGACGTCCTACTTACGTCAACGTAAAGTGACATTGTAACCAGTGGAGGCACCTCCCAACTGTTTCCCGAGTGACACGAGACGAAGGGTACACGATGACCGATGAAACCATGACGATCCGCGAGATGTGCGACGCGTTCGACGTCACACCGCGCACCCTGCGGTTTTACGAGGCCAAAGAACTTTTGTTCCCGATCCGCGAGGGTCAGCGCCGCCTGTTCACCAAGCGTGACCGGGCCCGCCTGAAGCTGATCCTGCGCGGCAAGCGTTTCGGGTTTTCCCTCGAGGAAATCCGCCAGCTTCTCGACCTCTACGACATGGGCGACCAGCAGGCGACCCAGTTCGAGCGCACCTATCAGGTCGCCCAGCAGCGCCTCAAGGACATGGAGGAACAGCGCGATGAGCTGAACGAGGCCATCGACGATCTGAAGGAACAACTCAAGTGGGGCGAGAGGATTATCGGCTCGCTGAGCTCGACCAAGAAGGCCGCTGAGTAACCATAGATTTTCGCAGACAGCCTGCAACGCAGGTTGGCTCTGCAACGACCACGACATCAATGGAACCCATGCCATTTCGGCCCATTGATGTCCCAACAAAACGACAGAACACCTTAGGGAAGCCACCGATGCCGATTTACCATGCCCCCGTAAGAGACCTTCAATTCGTCCTTCACGACGTTCTGAACGTGTCGCAATCCGACATTCCCGGCTATGACGAACTGGAAGCGGATTTCACCAACGCGGTCCTCGAAGAGGCCGGCAAGCTGACCGGCGACGTTCTGGCACCGCTGAACGCGGTCGGCGACCAAGAAGGCTGCCGGCTGGAAAACGGCATCGTCTACACGCCGAGCGGCTTCAAGGAGGCGTTCGAGCAGGTCAAGGAAGGTGGCTGGACCGGGCTCGACATGCCCGAGGAATATGGCGGCCAGAACATGCCCTATGTGCTCGGCACGGCGGTCGGCGAGATGTTCTCGTCGTCGAACCAGGCCTTCACCATGTACCAGGGGCTGACCCATGGCGCGGCCGCCGCCATCCTCGCCCATGGCACCGATGAGCAGAAGGCCAAGTGGCTGCCCAAGATGGTCAGCTGCGAATGGACCGGCACCATGAACCTGACCGAGCCCCATTGCGGCACCGACCTCGGGCTGATGCGCACCAAGGCCGAGCCGCAGGACGACGGCAGCTACAGGATTTCCGGCCAGAAGATCTTCATCTCGGCCGGCGATCACGACATGGCCGACAACATCGTGCATCTGGTGCTGGCCAAGGTCCCCGGCGGCCCCGAGGGCATCAAGGGGGTCTCGCTGTTCATCGTGCCGAAATTCCTGGTCGATGACGAGGGCACGATCGGTGCGCGCAACGGCGTTTCGGTGGGCAATATCGAGAAGAAGATGGGCATCCATGGCAACTCGACCTGCGTGCTGAACTATGACGAGGCGACCGGCTACCTGCTGGGCGATCTCAACAAGGGCATGCGCGCCATGTTCACGATGATGAACGAGGCCCGTCTCGGGGTCGGCATGCAGGGTCTGGCAGCGGCCGAGGTCGCCTATCAGAACGCCGTCGAATATGCCAAGGACCGCCTGCAGGGCCGCGCCGTGACCGGCGCCGAAAACCCCGACGGCCCGGCCGACCCGCTGATCGTGCACCCCGATATCCGCCGCTCGCTGATGGACCAGAAAAGCTTTGCCGAGGGCGCCCGCGCCTTCATCCTCTGGGGCGCAACAATGATCGACCAGGCGCACCGCAAGAGCGACAAGGATGCCGACGGGCTGGTCAGCCTGCTGACCCCGGTGATCAAG
>NZ_JBFJVE010000200.1:0-5324 GCF_041624275.1 Shimia sp. | reverse complement strand
TTCGCCATGGACTGCGCCCGTTTCGGCGGTTGGATCACGCCGGGTTATACCCGGCCCAAGGTGATCGAGAACTACCAGAAACGCTTCTCGGTCTCCTACCCCAACGAAGAGCTGCCGGCCGCGCGGCCCTTCCGCACCACCCCGATGTACGACATCTTCGACCGGATGGGCGCGGTCTGGGGCGCGCAATACGGGCTCGAGGTGGTCAACTACTTCGCCGAAGGCGACGAACCGCGCCATGAAACCCCGTCCTTCCGCCGCTCAAACGCCTTCGAGGCCACCGCGCGCGAGGTCAGGGCGGTGCGCGAGGCTGTCGGCATCAACGAGACCCACAACTTCGGCAAATACCGGGTCAAAGGCCCCGGTGCCCGGGCCTGGCTGGATCGCATCATGGCCGGCCGGGTGCCGAAACCGGGGCGGCTGTCGCTGACCCCGATGCTGTCCCCCAAGGGGCGGCTGATCGGGGATTTCACCATCTCCTGCCTTACCGAGACCGAATATCAGCTCACCGCCTCCTACGGCGCACAGGCCTATCACATGCGCTGGTTCCAGCAGAATCTCGACGATGGCGTGCAGCTTGAAAACATCTCCGACAGCCGCACCGGCTTCCAGATCGCCGGCCCCAGGGCGCGCGCGGTGCTGCAGGCCTGCACCCGCCAGGACATTTCCGACATGAAGTTCATGGATGTGCGCCGGCTCACGGTGGGCATGGCCGACTGCATCGTGCAGCGCGTCTCTTACACCGGCGATCTCGGCTACGAGATCTTCTGCGACCTGCCCTCGCAGCGCGCCCTCTGGGATGTGCTGTGGTCTGCCGGACAGGCGCATGGCATGCGCCCCTTCGGCATGCGGGCGATGATGTCGCTGCGGCTCGACAAGTTCTTCGGCTCCTGGCTGTCCGAGTTCTCGCCCGATTACACCGCCGCCGAAACCGGGCTCGACCGGTTCATCGCCTTCGCGAAAGAGGCCGATTTCATCGGCCGCGCCGCCGCCGAGGCCGAACGCGAGGCCGGCCCGGCGCGCAGGCTCTGCGCCTTCGAGGTCGCGGCCAGCGACGCCGATGTCAACGCCTATGAGCCGATCTGGCTCGACGGCAAGGTGGTGGGCTTCTGCACCTCGGGCGGCTACAGCCACCACGCGGGGGCATCCATCGCCCAGGGCTTCGTTCCGACCGAAAGCGCCCGCGAAGGTCTCGAGGTCGAAATCGAGATCCTCGGGCAAATGCGCAGCGCCCGGCTGATCACCACGCCGCTCTTCGATGCCGACGGCGCGCGGATGCGGGGATAAGCCTTCCCCCGGCTTTTTCTCTTGCTATAAATATCCCCGCCGGAGGCACCCGACCCCGCCTCCGGCGCGAACGGATCCTGAGAATCGCCATGCTTGCCATCCTTCTCCTTGCCGCCGGCGCCTCCTCGCGCATGGGCGGCACCGACAAGCTGCTCGAAAAGCTGGACGGAGAGCCGCTCGTGCGGCGCATGGCGCGCCATGCGCTGGCCAGCGGGCTGCCGCTCTGGGTGGCCCTGCCGAAAGCGCCGCACCCGCGCCATGGCGCCCTCGACGATCTGCCGCTGACCCCGGTGGAGGTTGCCGACGCCGCGATGGGCATGGCGCATTCGATCCGCGCCGGCATCGCCGCCCTGCCCGCGCATTGCGAGGCCGTGATGATCCTGCCCGCCGACATGCCCGAGCTTGACACAGGGGATCTGGCGCGGATGCAGGCGGCCTGGCGGGCCGCGCCCGAGGGCACCACGCTGCGCGCCACCGGCGCCGACGGGCGCCCGGGGCATCCGGTGATCTTTCCTGCCTGTCTGTTTCCGTCCCTGGCTGCCCTGTCCGGCGATCGCGGCGCCCGCGCCCTGCTGGACGATCCGGCGCGGCAACTGCGCCTTGTCGCCCTGCCGGGCCGGCACGCGCTGACCGACCTCGACACGCCCGAGGACTGGGCGCGCTGGCGGGCGCTCAGGCGCAGCGCGGAAGATCCAAGGCGCTAAGCGCCGGGCGCCGCGCGGCGGCAAAGGCGCGGCCGCTGCCCCGCTGTGCCAGACGTGGGCAGAGCGCCATCACCCGGTCGCGTTCGCCGGCCGGCAAAAGCGCCACCTGCGCCAGGTCCGGCTGCCAGCTCTCGGTCCAGAGATCATCGGCAAGGATCAGCTCGTGGCGCGCCAGCAGGATCTGCCAGGCCGGCGGAACCTCGGGGGCATCGCAGAACTCGACCCCCGCCAGAGCCACCAGATCGCGCGCCGCGATCAGCGTCTCGGACCCGCCCGCCGGCGCCGGTTCCGCGCGGTTCAACAGCCGCTGGCCCGGGGCAAGGTCGAGATCGCGCCGCGGCAGCCCGCCGGGCAGCGCCCCGGCGCGGATGCGCAGCCGGCGGCCGCCTGCGGCCTCAGCTCCGGTGCCGCCGACAGGGTCGATGGGGCCGATCCAGCGCACCGTCTGATAGCCGTTGTCGCGGGTCAGCACCGCATCGCCGACGGCGATCTCGCCAAGCGCCCTCTCGCCGCCCAGAACCATGACCCGGCTGTCGGCCGCGAGCCCGGCACCGGCGGTCTTGGCCACAACGGCGACCGGGGGCGTGACCGGCGTCGCCGTCGCGGCGATCTCATCAAAGAAAAACGGTTCCTGCAACATAAGCGGCCCCCAGAATGGTCCAATCCTTCGTTGACCATGATCTGGCCCAGCACTTGGGCGGAAATGCGACCGGCAGGGGAAAGAAATTCGGCAATCGCGCTGCGGCGATGCTTGCCTTGGGCCGGCTCGGGCGCCGGTGGTCTTGGCGGGAGGTGCCGCCGGAGGTGCTGCCGGTGTCGCTGCCGGAGTTCGTGCCGAATTTTCCGAGCAATGCTGGTACCCAAGGCCGGACTCGAACCGGCACGCCCGCAAAGGCGGGGGATTTTGAATCCCCTGCGTCTACCATTCCGCCACTTGGGCATTGCCCGCCCGATTTAGCCAAGCCGGCGGCTGCCGTCCAGCGGGAAATCATGCGCCGGGGTCAAAACCTGACCGCCGCGCAGGCTCGCCGCGGGCCGGCGCCGGGGGCTCTGCGGGGCCGATCAGCGGGCTCGCGGCATTGAGGCCGCGAATCTCCGCCCCCTCGACCCTGCGATAGCGATCGGCAAAGGCCCGGAGCTCGGCCTCGGGCATCACCTGCGCGATATCCTCAAAGCCATCCGGTGCCCGCTCGGCCACGATGTCCAGAATCCGGTCCGGCCCGTCCTTGCGGTTCATCAGCAGCAGCGCGTTGACCACCTCGCGCCGCAGCAGGTCATAGGAGTCCAGTGCCGCCGCCCCGCCCCCCTTGTCGCGCAGCTCGCGCGCCAGATAGCGGGCGTCGAGAATGCTTTGCGACGCCCCGTTGGTGCCGTTGGGATACATCGCATGTGCCGCGTCGCCGATCATCGTCACCCGGCCGAAACTCCACTGCGGCAGCGGATCGCGGTCGATCTCGGGATATTCGAATATCCGTTTCGCCGCCCCGACCATGGCCGGCACGTCGAGGCCGTCGAAAACCCAGTCGCGAAAGGCGGGCAGGAAATCCTCGGCGCGGCCGCGCCGGTGCCAGTTCTGCGGCTTCGGAGGGTGATCGTCCGCCACCCGCAGGCTGGCAATCCAGTTCACCATGGTGCCTGTCCCCGCGCGATCGGGCACCGGGTAGGTGACGATTTTGCGCCTGCGATCGCCGGCGACCAGCATCCGCCGGGTGCCGGGCCCGGAGGCTGCCGGGCTCACGCCCCGCCACAGCATGTTGCCGTTCCAGCGGGGGCCGCCTTCGTCGGGGTAGAGCAACCGGCGCAGCACCGAGTTGACGCCGTCGGCCGCCACCAGAACCCGGCCGTGCACGCCGCCCTCTGTGTTGCCGCCGGCCGAGGCGGCGAAACGAAGCTCGACCCCCTCGGGGCCGTCCCGCCAGCCGGCGACCACGCGGCCGGTCTCGACAACATCGCCGCCGCAGCGCCGGGTCAGTGTTTCGGCAAGCAGCATCTGCAAGGTGCCGCGATGCATTGCGTATTGCGGCCAGTGATAGCCGGCGTCCCGGCCCCGTGTCTGCGACCAGATCGTCTGCCCGTGGCGCGTCAGATAGCAGAGCTCGTCTATCGGAAGCCCGCGCGCTTCCAGCTTTTCGCCCAGCCCGAGATCGGCAAATTCGCGCACCGCGTTGGGCTGCAGGCAGATGCCGACGCCCAGCGGGCGAATCCGGTGCATCGCCTCGAAGATGCGAAACGGCACCCCGACCTGTTGCAGCGACAGGGCAAGGGTCAGCCCTCCGATTCCGGCCCCGGCGATCAAAACCGTCATGTTTGCCTCCTGCTCCGTGATCCCTGCACCATGATCCCAGCGAGCGCCTTGGCCGCGCGCCCGTCGGGATGCCCGTACTCGGGCGATATAGGCCGATGGTCCGGGGGGGCAAATTTCCCGCCTGCGCCGCGCGGCGAAAGACCCGGCCCGGCGCCGCGTCCAAGAACCGCAGGCCGACCGGCACAAAGCTTTGCCAGACGGCCCGGATCAGTCTAGAGTTGCAATATTTTACACAGCTTCATGGCGACCCTATTGATGACGACACAACACTCAGCACCGACGGAATTGAAGATTGACGGGGACGAGGCCCGGGACTGGCCGACCCTCGTCGACGCGCTGCGCCATCACGCGCGCCTGCGGCCGCAGGAAACGGTCTATCTGTTCCTCAAGGATGGCGAGACGGAATCAGAGCGCCTGACCTTCGGCGAACTGGATCGACGGGCGACACTCGCCGCCCGCGGCCTGGTGGCGCGCGGGGTGGCCGGCGCGCGGGTGCTTCTGGCCTATCCGCCGGGTCTTGATTTCATCGTCGCCTTCTTTGCCGCGCTCTATGCCGGGGCCACGGCGGTGCCGGCGCCGGCCGCCAATGCCGGGCGCTCCACCTATGCGCGAATCTCGGGGGTCGCGACGGATGCCGACCTTGCCATCGCGCTGACCCTGCCCGATCTGGTCGAACACGCCCGCAAGATCCTTGACGAGACCGCCATCAAGACCCGGGGCCGGACGGTGCCGGTCACCACCCTGCCCGAGCTTGAGGCACGCGGCAGCACCGAGGATCTGCTGCCGGAGCCCGACCCCGGTTTCATGGCCGTTCTGCAATATACTTCCGGTTCCACCGGCACCCCGAAAGGGGTGATGATCAGCCACGCCAATATCGTTGCCAATCAGCAGATGATCCGCGACCGCTTCCAGCACGACACCGAGACCGTCATCGTCGGCTGGATCCCGATGTTCCACGACATGGGGCTGATCGGCAACATGATGCAGCCATCCTATGTCGGCTGCCGCTGTGTGCTGATGTCGCCGGG
>NZ_JBFJVE010000199.1:0-5337 GCF_041624275.1 Shimia sp. | reverse complement strand
CTTGGCATCATCATGGTGGTCAACATGGAGATCGGGATGATCACGCCACCTGTGGGGCTGAACCTCTTCGTGACCTCCGGGGTGGCGGGCATGCCGATGATGAGCGTGGTGCGCGCCGCACTGCCCTTCCTGGCCGTGCTCTTCGTGTTCCTGATCATGGTGACCTACATCCCGTGGCTGTCGACCTTCCTGCCCAATACCTTCATGGGGCCGGAGATCATCACCAATTAGGGATGACAGGATAGCAAACGAAAAGGCCCCCGAAGCGTTTCGGGGGCCTTTTCGATTCCCGGGGCAGGGGCGCTGCCCCTCACGTTGAAAATGCGGGCATTTTCAACGCTCACCCCGGGATATTTCGTGCAAGAGAAAGATCAGGCGGCGTCGAGAGCCGCGACGATGGCCTTGAAATCCGCCGCCTTCAGGCTGGCGCCGCCGACCAGGGCACCATCGACGTTGGAGACCGCGAAGATCTCGGTGGCATTGCCGGGCTTGACCGAGCCGCCGTAGAGCAGGCGGATCCTGTCGCCGTCGTCGCCGAGGCGTTCGACCAGAGCGCGGCGCAGGAAGTCATGCACCTCGGCGATCTGCGCCATCTCGGGGATCAGGCCGCTGCCGATGGCCCAGATCGGTTCGTAGGCGATCACGGTATTGTCGCCGTTGGCGCCGTCGGGCAGGGAGCCGGCGAGCTGGGCGCCGATGACGGCGAGCGTGTCGCCGGAGCGGCGCTGCGCGAGGCTTTCGCCGAGGCACAGCACGGCGGTCAGGCCGGCCGCCCAGGCGGCGGTGGTCTTGGCGCAGACGTCGGCATCGGATTCGCCGTGATCGCTGCGGCGCTCGGAATGGCCGACCAGAACGTGGCTGGCGCCGGCATCGGCCAGCATGGCGGCCGAGATGTCGCCGGTATGGGCGCCGCTTTCGCGGGCGTGGCAGTCCTGGCCGCCGATGGCGCAGCTGCCGGCCGCGGCGGTGTCGGCGGCGCGCCCGAGCAGCGTTGCCGGCGGGCAGATCAGCAGGTCGGTCTGCCGGGTTTCGCAGCCGGCAATGGCCGCGAGTTCGCTGAGAGCCGAGCCCAGCCCGTTCATCTTCCAGTTGCCGGCTGCCAGTTTGCGTCGCATGATCTGCCCCATTTTTCTTGTCGATGGGCCCGTTTTCGGCGCTTCCTCGGGGCGCGTCAAGCCGGGGCGGGGCCAAGGCGGCGCCCTTGGCGGGATTGATGCGGAAAAATCAGGGGAAGGCAGGGGAAAGGGCGGCGGGAAGGGCGGCCCTTGCGGTCCGGCCTGTGCGGTCCGGCGTTCACCGGCAGGGCCGCAGGGGGCGGGCGCGGCGACCTGGTCGGCGCCGCGATCGCGGTCACATGCCTTCGAACTTGATCGATTCGCCGCAGCCGCAGGCCTCGGAGACATTGGGGTTGTTGAACTTGAACCCCGATTCCAGCAGCGAGACCTCATAGTCGATCTCGGTGCCGAAAAGGAACATCTGGGCCATCGGGGCGATCATCACCCGGGCGCCGTCCTGTTCGACCACCTCGTCAAGCGGGTCGGTCTCGGTGACATAGTCCATGGTGTATTCCATGCCGGCGCAGCCGCCCTTCTTGACGCCGATGCGCAGGCCGGAATGGCCGTCGCGTGCCATCAGCCTGGCGATCTGCGCCGCAGCGCGCGGCGTCATGGTGATCGCCTGTTTTCCCGGAATGCCGAACATGGATTTCAGTTGCTCCTTTGTGCAGGGCCCAAGATAGGTCGCGACGCGGGCACTATCAAGACGCCGACCCGCGACGGCTTTGTGACCGGGCCCACCGGGGGCGGCTTACGGGCGCGGCTTACATGAAGCCAAGCTCGAGCCGGGCCTCGTCGGACATCATCTCCATACCCCAGGGCGGGGTCCAGACCAGGTCGACGGTGACGGTGCGCACCCCGGCGACGCCGGCGATGGCCTCTTGCACCCAGCCCGGCATCTCGCCGGCCACCGGGCAGCCCGGCGCGGTCAGGGTCATGGTGACATGGACGTCGTCGTCATCCGAGATCAGGATGGTGTAGATCAGGCCCAGATCGTAGATGTTGACCGGGATCTCGGGGTCGAAGACGCTGCGACAGGCTTCGACCACCTCGTCATGCAGCGGATGATGCGTGCTCGAGGGTTCGATCAGCGGGGTGCCTTCCACCGGGTCGGGAGCCTGGGTCATTGGTCAGTCCTGTGTTAATCCTGAGCGAACATATAGGGATTAGTTCGCGGAAGGTCCAGCCCCTGTTGCGGCGACGCTGCGGTGCGCCGGGGCGCGGCGACGGTTTTACAAGCCGCGGGATTTGTGATTGGAGGGGGAAAACTCGGATAGGTGCAGGATGACAAGCCGTTTTTCGTTCCAGGTGCAGGCCACCGATGGCAAGGCCCGCAAGGGCGTGATCTCGACCCCGCGCGGCGCGGTGCGCACGCCGGCCTTCATGCCGGTGGGCACGGCGGCGACGGTGAAGGCGATGCTGCCGGAATCGGTGCGCGCCACCGGGGCCGACATCCTGCTGGGCAATACCTATCACCTGATGCTGCGCCCGACGGCGGAACGCATCGATCGGCTGGGGGGGCTGCACCGTTTCATGAACTGGGAGCGCCCCATTCTGACCGACAGCGGCGGCTTTCAGGTGATGAGCCTGGCGGGCCTGCGCAAGCTCACGGAAAAGGGCGTCACCTTCAAAAGCCATATCGACGGCTCCAGACATGAGCTGACGCCCGAGCGGTCGATGGAAATCCAGCGGCTCTTGGGCAGCGACATCGTCATGTGTTTCGACGAATGCCCGGCCTTGCCGGCGGACCGCGACCGCATCGCCGAGAGCATGCGCCTGTCGATGCGTTGGGCGCAAAGGTCGCGCGACGCCTTTGGCGACCGCCCCGGACATGCGCTGTTCGGCATCATGCAGGGCGGGCTGGAACGCGATTTCCGCGAGGAGAGCGCCGCGGCGCTGCGCGAGATCGGCTTTGACGGCTACGCGGTCGGCGGGCTGGCGGTCGGCGAGGGGCAGCAGGCGATGTTCGGCTGTCTCGACTATGCCCCCGATCTCTTGCCCGAGGACCGGCCGCGCTATCTGATGGGGGTCGGCAAGCCCGACGACATCGTCGGCGCGGTCAAGCGCGGCATCGACATGATGGACTGCGTGCTGCCGTCGCGTTCGGGGCGCACCGGGCAGGCCTTTACCCGCCATGGCGTGGTCAACATCAAGAACGCCCGCCATGCCGACGATCCGCGCCCATTGGATGAAAACTGCGGCTGCCCGGCCTGTGCCAATTACAGCCGCGCCTATCTGCATCACGTGTTCCGCTCGGGCGAGATGATCTCGGGCATGCTGCTGACATGGCACAACCTGCATTATTTCCAGGACCTGATGCAGGGGATGCGCGATGCGATCGGCGCCGGGGCCTTTGACGCCTTTGAGACGGAGTTTCACGCGCAGCGCGCCGAAGGCGACATCGAGCCCCTGTAAGCCGAGCCCCTGTAAGCCGGACCCCTGTAAGCCGCGCAAGTGATCGGCGCGGCGGTTGCCGGCGGCAGCAAATTTTTGCCACATTGATGGTCTATCCCTCGAAGAAAACACGTTGAGGCCGGTTGATGTCGATTCTTTTTCTGGGAAACTGCCAGGTGAATGCCATGCGGGGCATTTCCCGCGAGATGTTCCCCGAGATGCAGGTGAAATTCCGCACGATCACGCCCTATTGGGGCAAGTTCGACGAGGCGCCGACCCGTCAGGAACTGGCCGAGGCCGATCTGGTGATCGCGCAGGCGATCGAGAACCCCGGCACCACGTTCAACCGGCAGGACGTGATGGACACGGCGACGGGCGATGTGATCTTCGTGCCCTATGTCTATATCGACGGGCTGGCCTCGCTCGAGATCGTCGCCTCGAAGGGGCGGTCGGTCATCAAGGGCGCGGAACTGATCCTCGAGGGGCAGGAGGGGCGCAAGCCGGTGCAGATCTTCGAGGATTACTGCCGCGGGCGCATCGACATGCAGAACCAGGCCCGGATCGACATGTCGCTGGCCAAGATGGCCGAGAAGGAAGCGCAGGGCTGCGATCTGAAGATCTCGGACTATATCGCGGAAACCTATCGCGAACGCCCCAGTTTCTTCGGCATCAACCATCCCGCCCAGCATATCGTCTTCGAACTGTTCCGCCGGCTGTGCGGTGAGCTTGACCTGAAATTCGACCCCGGCATCATGAACGATCCGGTGGCCTGGGGGCGGCGCGCCCTGCCGTCGTCACAGCGCGCCTTCACCCCGGTCGATGCCGAGGTGCTGGGCACGAAATACGACTGCGATCCGCAATGGTACGGGCAGGGTTACAAACTGCTCAACCTTGCGATCAAGGCGCGCGAACGCGGCGATATCTAACCAAGGCCGATGGCCCGCTCTGGATCGTTCAATCGACCGGTGCTAGGCTGCCGACCGTCCGGAAAATTGGGGTCTTTTGCAGATGAAGGATATTTTGGGCTCATGAGCATGGTTTTTCTTGGAAAGGCTCAATTGAACGCGCTGCGCGCCATCTCGCGCGACATCTTCCCCGAGATGCCGGTGAGGTTCCGCTCGATCTCGGATGACTGGGGCAGCTTCGACGAAGAGGCGACGCGCAGCGATCTTGCCGAGGCAGACCTGGTGGTGGCGCAGGCGATCACCGACCCGGACGCGGTCTTCAATACCGCCGACCTGATGGCGACGACGACCGGCGACGTCATCTTCCTGCCCTATCTCCATGTCGACGGGCTGGCCTCGCTCGAGCTGGATCCCGCCCAGGGGCGGGTGCTTGGTGCCGAGCAGTTGCTGGAAGGGCAGGCGGGGCGCGATCAGGCCGAGATTTTCGACGATTTCTGCCGCGGGCGCATCGACATGGGCAACCAGGCGCGTATCGAGGCCTCGCTGACCCGGATGGGCGAGCTGGAAGCCTCGGTCTGCGATCTGGCGATCTCGGGCTATATCGCCGAGACCTATCACGACAAGCGCAGCTTTTTCGGCGTCGATCATCCGGCCCAGCACGTGCTGTTCGAACTGTTCCGCCGCCTCTGTGCGGAAATGGCGCTCGAGTTCGACCGGGGGGTGTTCGACGATCCGGTGTTCCATGGCCGCCACGCCATGCCCTATGGCCAGCGGGCCTTTACCCCGGTCGACGTCGGGCGGCTGGGGCTGGCCTATGAATGCGATCCCCACTGGCATCGGCAGGCGCAGAAACTGGTGACCCAGGTGGTACGGGAAAGCCAGCTCGAAGAGGCCTGACACGCCCCGGCAGCGGGCCGGCATTCGGCCCGGACGGAGGCCGCCGATTTGCCGCGCTCGGCGTTTCTTCTCTTGTGGCCCGGTCG
>NZ_JBFJVE010000198.1:0-5362 GCF_041624275.1 Shimia sp. | reverse complement strand
CCGTGACTCCGGATGCGGCCGGGTTCCTGCGCGTCCTGATGATGTGGGGCCTGATGTCGGCGGCGATGATGGCGCCGACGGCGCTGCCGGCCTTTGCCACCTATGACGATCTGGCGCATTCGGCGCCCGGCACCCGTTTCTCCCGGCTCGTCGCCGGTTACCTGGCGGTCTGGCTGGGGTTCTCGGTTCTGGCAGCGGCCTTGCAGATGCTCCTGTTTCGTCACGAGCTGGTCAGTGTCTTCGGCGACAGCCGCTCGGGCCTTCTGTCGGCGGTGCTGCTGGCGGTGGCCGGTGGCTATCAGTTCTCGCCGGTCAAGGAAGCCTGCCTCAGCAAGTGCCGCATGCCGCTGACCTTCTTCATCCAGCACTGGGACGAAGGTGCCTGGCGCAACGGGCTGCGGCTGGGGCTGGTGTGTCTGGGCTGCTGCTGGGCGCTGATGCTTCTGGCCTTTGTCGGCGGGGTGATGAACATCGCCTTCATGGGGCTCGCCACCCTCATCATGGTGCTGGAAAAACTGCCCGAGATCGGGCGCTGGGTGACGCGCCCGCTGGGGGCGGCGCTGTTGCTGGCCTCGGTTGGGGTGGCAATCGACGCAATCTGAAAAAGCTTGAATGGAGGACAAGGGATGGCTTTGGACGAAGTGGGCACGGTGCCCTGGACCATCAAGGGGGAGCTGATCCTCAACTGCAACTGCACGGTGTTCTGCCCCTGCGTGGTCAGCCTTGGCAAACACCCGCCCACCGAGGGCCATTGCCAGGCCTGGGCCGGGGTGCGTATCGATGCGGGGCAGTATGGCGACACCGAGCTGTCGGGGCTGAACATCGGCCTGTTCCTTGAGATTCCGGGCAACATGGGGCGCGGCAACTGGAAGGCGGCGGTGTTCATCGACGACCGGGCCTCGGATGCGGCCTATGACGCGCTGGTCCATATCTTCAGCGGCGCCGCGCGCGGCACCACCGGGCTGTTCGGCCTCTTGGTCGGCGAGTTCCTTGGCGCCCAGCGCGAGCAGGTCACCTTCGAGACCGAGGGCAACGAACGCCGCCTGATGGTCGGCAAGAAGATCCAGGGCGCCGTGGTGCCGGTCGCGGGCAAGGACGGCAAGGAGATCGTCGTCACCAATACCGAGTACTGGATGGGCCCCGACATCACCGTCGGCACCGCCACCAAGGGCCGGGTGCGCGCCTTTGGCCGGGTCTGGGATTTCGAGGGCCGCTCGGCCGAGATCTGCCAGATCGACTGGCACGGGCCGAAATAGGCCCCTGCCGATCTGAAAACCCGCCGCGCCCGGTGACTTTGGGAGTGAGGAGCGCCCCGGCGCGGCGCAAATGCGGGACACGCGGGCGCGGCTTTGCGTTTCTCGCGGCAACACCGGGGGCATGGCAGGCATTGCACGGCGAGGCTGGCGCCGCGCCCCATCGAGCGAAACGCAGCCCTGCCGATTGCCGGACCCGACCGGGCCGGCCGGGGGGCAGGATTTGGGCGACACCGGTCTGGTGACATCGCCGGAGGACAAGAAATGGCAATGATCTTTCCCTCGCGCCGGGTGCGGCGCACCCCGTTCAGCGCGGGCGTCGAAGCCGCGGGCATGAGTGTCTGCACGGTCTACAACCGGATGATACTGCCCTCGGTATTTGCCTCGCAGGAAGAGGATTACCGTCACCTCAAGACCCATGTGCAGGTCTGGGACGTGGCGGTCGAACGCCAGGTGGCGGTGCAGGGGCCGGATGCCCGCAGGCTGCTCGACATGCTGAGCCCGCGCGACCTTGACCGGATGGCGGCGAACCAGTGCTACTACATGCCGGCAATCGACCGCAGCGGCGGCATGCTGAACGACCCGGTGCTGGTCAAGCTGGCCGAAGACCACTTCTGGATCTCGATCGCCGACAGCGATTACCTGCTTTACGTGCTGGGCATCGCCGATGCGCTCGAGCTGGATGTGCGGGTCTGGGAGCCCGATGTCAGCCCGCTGGCGGTGCAGGGGCCGCAGGCCAATGCGCTGATGGCACGGGTCTTCGGCCCCTCGGTGCGCGACATCCGCTTTTTCCGCTACAAGAGGCTGGCCTTCGAGGGCCGCGAGATGGTGGTTGCGCGCTCGGGCTATTCCAAACAGGGCGGGTTCGAGATCTATGTCGAAGGGCAGGAGTACGGCATGCCGCTTTGGGACGCGCTGTTCAAGGCCGGCGAGGACCTTGAGGTGCGCGCCGGCTGCCCCTCGACCATGGAGCGGACCGAAGGCGGCCTGCTGAGCTATGGCAACGACATGGACCGCAGCAACACCCCGTTCGAGGTCGGCTTGGGCAAGTTCGTGAATTCGCCGAAGGACTATATCGGCAAAGAGGGGCTGATGGCCCGGTCCGAGCCCGAGCGCCAGATCCGCGCGGTGGAAATCGGCGGCGAGATCCCCTTGATCGACCGCGAATGGCCGCTGTTTGCCGATGGCAGGAAGGTGGGCCGGGTCAGCACCGCCGCCCGGTCACCGGATTTCCAGACCAACGTCTCCATCGCCATGGTCGAGAGGTCGCATTGGGACGCGGGCACAAGGCTCGAGGTGGAAACGCCCGACGGCATGCGCCCGGCCGAGGTGAAAGACCGGTTCTGGGCCTGAGGAAATCCGGGCCTGAGAAAAACGACGGGCCTGAGACAAGCCGCCGGTGGCAGGACGCCTCCGGCGGGAGTATTTTGGAAGAGATGAAGCCGGGGGAGGCCCGGCGCAGGATAGGAGAGAGAGATGTTCAAGGCATTGATCATGGAGCAGAACGACGAGGGTCTTGCCGAGGCCGGGATCAGGGAGATCGGCGAGGACCAGCTGCCCGAGGGCGATGTCACCGTGGCGGTCGAATATTCGACGGTGAACTACAAGGACGGTCTCTGCCTGTCGGCCAAGGGGGGCGGGCTGGTGCGCGCCTATCCGCATGTGCCGGGGATCGATTTTGCCGGCACCGTGGAAAGCTCGCGGGACGATCGCTACAAGCCCGGCGACAAGGTGGTGCTGACCGGCTGGCGTGTCGGCGAGGTGCATTGGGGCGGCTATGCGCAGAAGGCGCGGGTCAAGGCCGACTGGCTGGTGCCGCTGCCCGAGGGGCTGAGCCCGGCCCAGGCGATGGCCGTGGGCACGGCGGGGTTCACCTCGATGCTGGCGGTGATGGCGCTCGAGGATCACGGGTTGAAGCCGGGGCAGGGGCCGGTACTGGTCACCGGGGCCGCGGGCGGCGTCGGCTCGGTGGCGACCGCGATCCTGGCCAATCTCGGGTATGAGGTCGCCGGGGTCACCGGCCGTCCCGGGTCGGCGGACTACCTGAAATCGCTTGGCGCGACCCAGATCGTGGCGCGCGAAGAGCTGAACGAGACCAGCAAGCGCCCGCTGGAGAAAGAGACCTGGGCCGGCTGTGTCGACGCTGTCGGCGGCGAGATGCTGGCGCGGGTGCTGGGGCAGATGAAATACGGCGCCTCGGTCTCGGCGGTCGGTCTGGCGGGGGGCGCGGCGCTGCCGGCGACGGTGATCCCCTTCCTGCTGCGCGGCGTCAACCTCCTGGGCATCGACTCGGTGATGCAGCCCTATGACAACCGCCTGCGGGCCTGGCAGCGGATTGCCAGTGACCTGCCGATGGACAAGCTCGAGGCGATGGTCAGGCCGGCGACCCTGTCGGACCTGCCGCAGCTGGGCGCCGATATCCTGAAAGGCCAAGTGCAGGGGCGCGTCGTGGTTGACGTCAACGCCTGATCGGCTGACAAAAGGGGCGCGGCAGGGCGAGACCCCGGCCGCGCCCCTTTGCATTTCTGACGGAGCCCCGGTGCGATGACCTATGACAGCGACAACATTTTCGCCAAAATCCTGCGCGGTGAGATTCCCAGCGAGCGGCTTTACGAGGATGACGATACGCTGGCGATCATGGATATCATGCCGCGCGCCGACGGCCATTGCCTGGTGATTCCCAAGACTCCCTGCCGCAATATGCTGGATGCGACGCCCGCGCAGCTGAATGCCTGCATGAAGACGGTGCAGAAGCTGAGCCACGCCTGCCGGGTCGCCTTTGGCGCCGATGGCATCACGTTGCAGCAGTTCAACGAAGCGGCCGGCGGGCAGGAAATCTTTCACCTGCATTTCCACATCCTGCCCCGTCACGAGGGGCAGGGTCTGAGACCGCCGGGGCAGATGGCCGATTTCACCCTGCTGGCCGAACAGGCGGGCCGGATCCGCGCCGCCCTGGCCGGTTAGCACCCGGCGGCGCGGCGGCGGACGGATTTGCACCGGCCGGGCGAAAAGGCGCAAACATTCCGGTTTCCGCTTGCGAGACCGGGCGCGCTGGCGCAGGTTTCCGGCACAGAATTCAGGAGGTCCCGATGCAGCTAGACACCGATTTCGTGCGCGGCCAGTTCCCGGCCTTTGCCCAGGGCGCGCTTGCCGGGCAGGCCTTTTTCGAGAACGCCGGCGGCTCCTATGCCTGCGGGCCGGTGATCGAGCGGCTGACCCGCTTTTACCGCCAGCGCAAGGTGCAGCCCTATGGGCCCTACGAGGCCTCGCGCCTTGCCGGGGCGGAGATGGACGAGGCGCGGGAACGGCTGGCGGCGCTGCTGGGGGTCGAGACCGAGGAGCTGTCCTTCGGCCCCTCGACCACCCAGAACACCTATGTGCTGGCCCAGGCCTTCCGGCGGTGGCTGAGCCCCGGCGACGTGGTGATCGTCACCGATCAGGATCACGAGGCCAACAGCGGCCCGTGGCGGCGGCTGGCCGATGACGGCATCGTGCTGCGCGAATGGAAGATCGACCCCGAGACCGGCCATCTTGACCCCAACCGGCTGGCCGAGCTGCTGGACGACGACGTGCGGTTGGTGTGTTTCCCGCATTGCTCCAACGTCATCGGCGAGATCAACCCGGTGCGCGAGATCACCTCGCTGGCCCATTCCGCCGGCGCCTTCGTCTGTGTCGACGGGGTCAGCTATGCGCCGCACGGGCTGCCCGACGTGGCGGCGCTGGGGGCCGATATCTACCTGTTCTCGGCCTACAAGACCTATGGGCCGCATCAGGGCTGTATGGTGATCCGCCGCACCCTCGGGCAGCTGCTGCCCAATCAGGGGCATTTCTTCAACGGCGACTGCCTTTACAAGCGTTTCACCCCGGCCGGGCCGGACCATGCGCAGGTGGCGGCCTGCGCCGGGATGGCCGACTATTTCGAGCTTCTGGCGGCCCATCACGAGGTCGGGGCGCAGGCCCCGGTGGCGCGCGGCGAGGCGGTGCATGACCTGATGCGCGACCACGAGACGGCGCTGTTGCAGCCGCTGCTGGATTTCGCGGCGTCGCGGGCCTCGCTGCGCCTTTTGGGACCATCCGAGGCGGCGCGGCGGGCGCCGACCGTGGCGCTG
>NZ_JBFJVE010000197.1:0-5394 GCF_041624275.1 Shimia sp. | reverse complement strand
GGCCGGTGGGGGGGGGGGCGGTGCCCCCCGAGACCCCCCGGGATATTTGGAGCAAGAAAAAGAGGGTTGGGGTTTGCAGATTTCCGTCTCGCGCGATGTGTTTAGGCTGGCGCAGGTGTTCACCATTTCGCGGGGCTCGCGCAGCGAGGCCCGGGTGCTGACCGTCAAGGTGAGCGATGAGGGTGTGACCGGCCGGGGCGAATGCGTGCCCTATGCACGTTATGGCGAGACCCTGGAAAATGTGACTGCGCTGATCGAAGGCCTGCAGGGCCCCGTGAGCCGCGCGGCGCTTTACGAGCTGCCCGCCGGGGCGGCGCGCAATGCGCTGGACTGCGCGCTGTGGGACCTTGAGGCCAAGAAGGCGGGAAGACGCGTCTGGGAGCTGGCCGGCTTGCCGGCGCCGGGCCCCGAGATCACCGCCTATACCCTGTCGCTGGACAGTCCCGAGGCGATGCGGGCGCAGGCGGCGAAAAACGCCTTTCGCCCCTTGCTGAAGATCAAACTGGGCACGCCCGACGACATGCCAAGGCTGGAGGCGGTGCGCGCCGGGGCGCCGAAATCGACCATCATCGTCGATGCCAACGAGGGCTGGAGCGCCGAGGTCTACGCCGATCTGGCGCCGCATCTGGTGCGGCTGGGGGTGGCGCTGGTGGAACAGCCGCTGCCGGCAGGTGAAGACGAGGCGCTGATCGGCATGGCGCGCCCGGTGCCGGTCTGCGCCGATGAAAGCTGCCACGACCGGGCCAGCCTGGCCGCGCTCGAGGGAAAATATGACGTGGTCAATATCAAGCTCGACAAGACCGGCGGGTTGACTGAGGCCCTGGCGCTGCGCCGCGAGGCCCTGGCCCGGGGCTACGGGGTGATGGTCGGCTGCATGGTCGGCTCGTCGCTGGCCATGGCGCCGGCAACGCTGGTGGCCCAGGGCGCCATGGTCACCGATCTCGACGGGCCGCTGCTGCTGGCCGAGGACCGTGACACGCCGCTGCTTTTCGATGCCGAGGGCGTGCACCCGCCCGAGGCGGCGCTTTGGGGCTGAGCCCCGATCAGCCCCCCTGACGCGGCCCCGCGCGCCGTTGCCGCACGTTGACCAGACCGCCGCAGCGCTTTACGGGGTATTGCGTGACTGCCCCACAGACAGAGGAAGACAATCCGACATGACCCGCACCGTATATGTGAACGGCCAGTACCTGCCCGAGACCGAAGCCACCGTGTCGATCTTTGATCGCGGGTTCCTGATGGCGGACGCGGTCTACGAGGTGACCTCGGTGCTTGGCGGCAAGCTGATCGACTTCGAAGGCCATGCGGTGCGTCTGAAACGCTCGCTGGACGAGCTGGAGATGGCCGAGCCCTGCTCGAAAGAGGAGCTGCTGGAGATCCACCGCAAGCTGGTGGAATTGAACGAGATCGACGAGGGGCTGATCTATCTGCAGGTCAGCCGCGGCTCGGACGGCGACCGCGATTTCGTCTTTCCCGACCCCGAGACCACCAAGCCGACCATCGTGTTGTTCACCCAGAGCAAGCCCGGCCTCGCCGACAGTGCGGCGGCCAGGAAAGGCGCGCGGATCATCTCGATCGAGGACATCCGCTGGGGCCGTCGCGACATCAAGACGGTGCAGCTCTTGTATCCGTCGATGGGCAAGATGATGGCCAAGAAGGCCGGGGTCGACGATGCCTGGCTGATCGAGGACGGCTATGTCACCGAGGGCACCTCGAACAATGCCTATTTCGTCAAGAACGGCACCATCGTCACCCGCCCGCTGTCCAATGACATCCTGCACGGCATCACCCGCAAGGCGGTGCTGCGCATGGCCGAAGAGGCGCAGATGCAGATCGAGGAGCGGCTGTTCACCATCGAGGAAGCCAAGGCGGCGGACGAAGCCTTTACCACCTCGGCCAGCGCCTTCGTGATGCCGGTGGTGGAGATCGACGGCGTGGCGCTGGGCGATGGCACGCCGGGGCCGATCGCACGGCGCCTGCGCGAGATCTATCTGGAAGAGAGCCGCAAGGCGGCGATCTGAGGCCGGCCGCGAGGGGCTTTGGTAAGGGGCGGCGTGAGCCGCCCTTTTGTTTTCGCGCGTGGCTGGGCGGCTCAGTCGAAGCGGAAGCCCGAAGCGGTGACGCCGCCGAAAATGCCGGTCTGGTGATAGATGCGTGATGCCTTGGCGTCTTCGGCGGCGCCGAGGGCGACGAAAAGCGGTACCAGGTGGTCCTCCTCTGCGTGGCAGTCGCGGGCATGGGGCGCGGTTTCCCAGGCGGTGATCGCGGCGCTGCGTTCGGCGGGTGGCAGCGCAAGGCTCGCGGTCAGCCAGCTGTCGAAGGCCTCGGAGGGCACTCGTGCGGCGGGGCCGAAACGGCGCAGGTTGTGATAGCTGAGCCCCGAGCCGATGATGAGCACCCCCTGATCGCGCAGGGGTGCCAGCGCCCGCCCCAGTGCCAGGTGCTCGGCCGGATCATAGCCGTGGCGCATCGACACCTGGAACACCGGGATGTCGGCCTTGGGGTACATGATCGCCAGCGGCGCGAAGGTGCCGTGGTCGAACCCCTGTTCGGGATCCAGCGTCACCGGCAGCCCGGCGGCGGCGATCAGCTCGGCGCTCTGCCGCGCCAGTTCCGGGGCGCCGGGGGCCGGGTAGACCAGCTCGTAGGTTTCCGGCGGAAAGCCGTGATAGTCATAGACCATCGGCGGGCGCGGCGAGGTCATCACCGCGAAAGCGTCGCGTTCCCAATGCCCCGAGATCATCAGCACCGCGCGCGGGGTCTGATCCAGTTGCCCCGGCATCGCCGCCAGCGAGGCCTCGAGCGGGGCAAACATGGCGCGCATCTCGGGCAGCCACGGCCAGGGGCCGCCGCCGTGCGAGATGAAATAGGTGGGGAGCCTCTGTGGCATGGTCCGATCCTCTCGATGCTGCGTTGCCCCAGAGATAGCGATGATCGCGGGCCAGACCAGCTTCGACAGCGCACAGGGCCTGCGCGGCCGTGCAGAGGGGCGGGGTCAGCCGCCTTTGCCCGGCTCTTCGGTGCCGACGTTCTCGGCAAAGGCGACCTTGAAGGCGGCCTGTGTCTCGGCGCTGGCCTCGGTCTGATAGCGGGCCTTCCACTCGTCCATGGGCATGCCGTAATAGATTTCGCGGGCCTCGGTCTTGGACATTTCGATGCCGCGTTCGTTGGCGGCCTCCTGATACCAGCGCGACAGGCAGTTGCGGCAGAAGCCGGCGAGGTTCATCATGTCGATGTTCTGAACGTCGGTGCGCTGCTCCATCAGATGGGCGCGCAGGCGTCGAAAGGCGGCGGCTTCCAGTTCGGTCCGGGTTTGCGGGTCGATGTCCATGGGCTCTCCGGTGGTGGTGGGCGGGTTGCCAGTGTGCGGCGACGTCGCCGGGGCGTCAACCGCGCCCTGTCAGAGGGCGCGCTTGACGTAGGTGGTTCGGTCCATGTCCACCGGTTCCACGCTGAGGCTGCCGACATCGGGCAGGTGCCGGTCGAGCACCGCCAGCAGGTCGCCGGCCAGCGCGGCCTTGGTCTCGGCAGAACGACCGGACAGCATGCGGACGGTCAGGTGGGCATGGCTTTCGGGCACAACACCGCTGCGGCCATGGGCGCAGGCGATGGTGCGCAGTTTCACCGCGCGGGGGGCTGCGGCAAAGACCGGATGCGCGCAGGCGGCTTCGAACAGGGCGTCGGCCAGCGCCCCGAGGTCGTGGCTTTGCGCCAGGTGATCGGAATGTTCGAGAATCAGGTGCGGCATGGTCTACAATCCGGTGCTGCGCAGAGTTTCGTCGAGGATCGGCGCCAGCCGTTCGGCCCAGGCGTGCTGTTTCGCCCTGTCGTCGATCTGATCGTGGCGCAGTTCGATCAGCGCGTTGAGGCGCCGGTCCTGAAAGGCGTGCTTGTCCACCGAATCGCCGGGCAGGTGGCCGGCATAGGGTTCGTTGTCGCCGACGGTGAGGTCGGCCTCCTGTTGCAGGCGCGCGATCAGCGCCTTGCCAAAGCGGTCTTCCTGCGGTGCGTGCAGGATGCCGATTTCCCAGGGGCGCGGCGAACGTCCGTTCAGTTTCGGAGAGAAACTGTGCATGGCGATGAGGACCAGGTCGTCGCGCGCCGCCGCCAGCTTGGCCAGGGCCGCGTGATAGGGGCGGTAATAGGCGGTCTTGCGGCGTTCGATCTCGGCCCCGTCGACATGGCGGTTGGCCGGGATGATGGTGCCGTCGTAAAGGTGCATCACCAGCGTCGGGTCGTCTTCGCCGCGGTTGGGGTCGATCACCAGTCGCGAGAAATTGCTGGCGATGACCGGCGCATCGAGCAACTCTCCGAGTCGCAGCGAACAGCCGAGTGCGCCCAGGTCATAGGCGATATGGCGCGCCATGTCGGCCGGGTCCAGCCCGAGGTCACCACCGTTGATTTCCTTTGGCACGACGTTGGAGGCGTGGTCGACGGTAATCAGCCAGCGCGATTTGCGATCCGCACCATGGATGTGAAAGGGTTGATGTGTCATGTCTCTGAGATGTCCTTCATGCAGACACTTAGGACAGTTGCGTCGGGAAGGGAATTGCGCGATAAGCCGATTGCTGACTGTTAGCGGTAACAAATTGATGCGGAAGCGGATGGAACGCGGATGAGACGACTGAGAAATGTGAAGATCGTGGCCACCCTGGGGCCGGCCAGCGAGACCTACGAGATGATCCGGGCGCTGCACGAGGCCGGGGCCGACGTGTTCCGGCTGAACATGAGCCACGGCAGCCACGACGAGATTCGCGACAAGCACCGTATCATCCGCCAGGTCGAAAAGGATCTGAACAGCCCGATCGCCATCCTGGCCGATCTTCAGGGGCCGAAACTGCGGGTCGGAGTCTTTGCCAATGGGGCCGAAGAGCTGGTCGAGGGCGCGCCCTTCCGGCTGGATCTCGACCCCGCCGAGGGCGATGCCAAGCGGGTCTGCCTGCCGCATCCCGAGATTTTCAGCGCGCTGGAGCCGGGGGCGACGCTGCTGGTCAATGACGGCAAGATCCGCCTGCGGGTCGACAGCTGTGGCCGGGACCATGCCGATTGCGTGGTGGTCAATGGCGGCACGATCTCCAACCGCAAGGGGGTGAACGTGCCCGACGTGCTGCTGCCGCTGGCGGCGCTGTCGGAAAAGGACCGCGACGACCTTGAATTCGTCTGCGGCCTTGGGGTCGACTGGCTGGCGCTGAGTTTCGTGCAGCGCCCCGAGGATGTGAAGGAGGCGCGCGACCTGGCCCAGGGCCGGGCAGCGATCCTGTCCAAGATCGAGAAGCCGGCGGCGGTGGAGCGCTTCGATGCGATCCTTGCCGCCTCGGACGGGATCATGGTGGCGCGCGGCGATCTCGGGGTCGAACTGCCGGTCAGCCACGTGCCGCCGATCCAGAAGCGCCTGGT
>NZ_JBFJVE010000196.1:0-5407 GCF_041624275.1 Shimia sp. | reverse complement strand
GCCGCCATCGCCGACATGGCCGGTGCCCCGGCGCTGCTGGAAGGTTTCGTCGATTTCAGCCACGAGGTCTCGGTGATCGCGGCGCGCGGGCTCGGAGGCGAGGTCGCCTGTTTCGACCCCGGCGAGAACGTCCATCGCGACGGTATCCTGCACAGCACCACCGTGCCCGCGAAGCTGAGCGCCGGCCAGCGCACCGACGCGGTGCTGCTGGCGGCCAAGATCCTCAACGCGCTCGACTATGTCGGGGTCATGGGGGTCGAGCTGTTCGTCACCCCGCAAGGGCTGATCGTCAATGAAATCGCGCCCCGGGTGCATAATTCGGGCCACTGGACTCAGAACGGCTGTGCGGTGGACCAGTTCGAACAGCATATCCGCGCCGTCGCCGGCCTGCCGCTGGGCGACGGTCAGCGCCATTCGGACGTGCAGATGCTGAACCTGATCGGAAGCGACATGGACGAGCTGCCGCAATTGCTGCGCGCGCCCGACACGGCGCTGCATCTTTACGGCAAGGCCGAGGTCAAGCCGGGTCGCAAGATGGGCCATGTCAACCGCATCACCAGGGGCGGCGCCTGAGCGCGCCGCACCCGCCCCTCAGGCGAGGAACCGCGCCGCCACCTCGCCGCTGAGATAGCTGAAGCGCCCAGCGCAGACCGTCGCGCCGATACGCCCGGTCGCCGGGTCCATCACCACCAGATCGGCGCGCTTGCCGACCTCGAGCGCGCCGCGGTCGGTCAGCCCCAGCAGCGCCGCCGGCCCGGCCGAGACCAGCCGCCAGGCTTCGGCAAACCCCATCACCCCGTCTTCCACCAGCCGCGTCACCGCCTGTCGCGGCGCCGGGTAGTGATAATCCGAGGCCAGGGCGTCGCCCAGCCCCTCCGCGAGCAGGGCGGCGGCGCCGACATTGCCCGAATGCGACCCGCCGCGCACCACGTTGGGCGCCCCCAGCACGATACCGTCGCCGCCCTGCCGCGCCGCGAGCGCCGCCTCGCGGGTTTCGGGAAACTCTGCCATCGCCACGCCCCTTGCGCGCCAGCACCGGCGCCCCTCGGCGCTGCGGTCGTCATGGCTGCCCAGCAGCACCCCCCGCGCCCCGAGGCGCTGCGCCAGAGCCGCCACCGCCTGCGGCACCTCGGCGCGGCGCGCGTGCATGGCCTGCAACAGTGCCAGGTGGCTTTCGGGGCTGCGCCCGCTTTTCAGCGCCTGCCCGGTCAGGCGCGGCGGCCGCTTGCCCCTGGCCAGCGCCTCATGCGGCAGGTGGTCGTTGAACACCACATAGGCGGCACCGCTGCTCTCGACCAGCGCCTCGAAGCGGTCATAGGCCTCGAGCATGTGGGTTTCAAAGCGCAGTTGCAGCCGCATGTCGCTCAGCAGGTCCGGCCGCGCGGCGCAGAGCGCGGCGCAGAAACGCTCGGCGAACTCCGGGCCCCGCATGCCGCCTTCCCAGCTGAAGAACTGCGCCAGAACCGCCGTGGTAATGCCGTTGGCGGCCAGTTCGGCGTCGCAGGACGCCAGCCCCTGACCGAGATCGCGCATCGCCCCGCGCCGGGGCGCGATATGGCGCTCGAAGCCGTCGCCATGCATGTCGACGATGCCCGGCAGGATGCGGAACCCGCTCAGGTCGACAACCGACCCCGCGCCGGCCCTGACGATATGGCCGTTCTCGAAACACAGATCTCCCGGGCCCAATCCGCCCGGCCAAAGCACCTCGGCCCCAGTCAGTCTCACCGTCACGGCTCCACGTTTTGCAGGATTTCACCAAGGGACATCCCGCCGTGAAACGCCCCGTGCCGCAGGAAATAGAGGGATTCGGCGATCACCTCCAGATTGTTCATCATGAAGGTGTGGGTGACCGGCAGCACAAGGTGGTCGGCCATGCCCTCGACCCGGGTCGAGCGCACCGAGACCTTGCCGTCATCCGGCCCTTCGAGCAACGTCGAGTAGAACGGGTTGAGCGATCGGTCGCCGGCGATCACCCCAAGCTCGAAGCGCACCGGCGGCAGGGTGCCGGGCAGGCCGTCGGTCGCCAGCTGCGCGCCGGCCGGGCCGTTCAGCCATTCGAAGGCCTCGATCCCGGCAAAGGCATCGACGATCTCGCTGCCGTGATTGGGCGGCCCCAGCATCACCACCCGGCCAAGATCGACCTGCCGGTCTTCGGCCAGCCACAGCCGCAAGAGGATGCCGCCCATGGAATGGGTAATGAAATGCACCCGCCCCGGACCGCATTCGGCCACTGCCGCCGGCAGGGTCTGGTCCACCAGTGCGGCGATTTCGTCGCGGGTCGAGGCATAGCCGGGGCGCACCACCCGGTACCCGTTGCGCCGCAGCGCGGCCTCCATCACCACGAAGGAGGTTTCGCTGCGCGCCAGCCCGTGCAGCAGCACCACGCAGTCGGCCGATGCCGGAAAGGGCAACAGGAACAGAAGGAGGATCCAGAACCGCATGGGTGTCAGATAGTCTGGCGGGCGATCATTTGAAAGGCCGCGCGCGCCGGGGGCGGTTATTCGTAAAGCACGATCACCCCGGATTCACCGCCCTGGCAGTAATAGCAGCAATCCGAACAGCGCTGGCTGCGGTCCGGCCCGACCCCCCAATAGGTCTTGTGGCTGCCCTTGGGCCAGGCGCCATAGCAGATCTTCTCGCCATACTGGCAGGTCAGCGAGAAGTCGTGCACGCGGCTGTCGTCGAGCACGTAGACCTCGTCCCCGTTGGGCCAGACCCAGTTCCGGTCATCGCTGTAAAAGGCGATATGCACGATATAGGGATAGTCGCTGCGCACCGCGAACAGGAAGGATTCGGCCTGTGCCGGGGCCGTCGGCAGCAGCGCGATCAGGGCCAGGGTCGTCAGGATTTTCCGAAACACCATGTCGCTCTCCATCTGATAGCTGAGCGACCAGCCTAAGGGAAAAGCCGCGAAACGCAAAATCCGGCGCCTGTGTCAGCCCCCGAAAGCCGGCGCATAGACCAGTTCGCAGGCGGGTGCCGGGTCTTCCAGCGCCGGTGCGAAAAGCCCGGTATGCGCCACCGGATAGGGTGAGCGCAGATTGCGGGCCCGGGCGAAATCGAAACCGTTCCGTTCGTAGAACCCCTGCTCGCCCAGCACCACCACCGGCGCGTTGGCATATTGCAGCGCCATCTGGCACAGGGCCGATCCGATGCCGCGCCGTTGCTGCCGGGGATCGGTGCTCAGCGGCGCCAGCGCCAGCCAGCCGGCCGGCGATTTCATCCGCGACAGGGCCACATGGCCGACGATCTTCTTCTTGGCTTCGGCGACGAGCTCGAGCGCCATGTCGCCATCGGCCCGCAGCGCCTCGCAAAGGTCGGCTTCGTCCGGCTGCCCGAAGGCGCGGGTCAGGAGGTCGCGCAGCGCCGCCGCTTCGGCATTGTCAAAGGCTCGGATAATCATGGCGCGATCCTAGCAGGCCGGTTCGGCGCCGCAAGTCAGGCTTTGCGCAGCGAGATCAGAACCCCGAGGATGACCAGCGCCGCCGCCAGGGTGAATCTCAGGGTCAGCGCCTCGCCGAGAAAGACCATGCCGCCCGCCAGCGCGATGACCGGAACGCTCAGCTGGGCCACCGCCGCGCGGCTGGCGCCGAGATCCGGCAGGATGCGATACCAGAGCGCATATCCGAGCCCCGAGGTGACGACCCCCGAGAGGATGGCCAGCAGGATGCCCCCAAGCGGCGCCGACCATTGCCCGGCGCCCCAGCAGAGCAACAGCGCCACCGGGCTGGCGAAGAGGAAATTCGCCGCCGTGGCCGACAGGGGATCGCGAGCGCCGCGCCCGAGCAGGGAATAGACACCCCAGCCGACGCCGGCCAGCGCCATCGCCAGAACCGGCGCGACGGCAACAGTCACCCCTTGGCCCGGCCACAGGAGCCAGACCAGCCCGCCAAGGGCCAGCCCCGCCCCGATCCAGCGCGCGACCGGAATGCGGTCGCGCGAGATCACGGCGCCAGCGAACATGGTGATCTGTACCACGGCAAACAGGATCAGCGCCCCGAAGCCCGGATCCAGCACGCCGTAGGCAAGGGAAAACCCGAAGATATAGGCCAGAAGAGACGCCACGCCGCAGGGGCTGAAGGCCTTTTTGAAAGCCGCTCCCCCCTGCCTGACGACCACCATCAGCCCAAGTGCGCCCGCGCCGCTGGCAAGGCGCAGCGCCGCGAACAGGATCGGGTCCATCTCGCCCGGCGCCAGCGCCAGCCGGTTGAGCACCGAATTGGCGGCAAAGGCGGTCATGGTGAGAAGGCTGAGAAGAACAAGGCGCATGGGGCCTGCCTTAGCCGCTGGGCCCGATATTGGCCATTCACATTCTCTTGCAAATTCTCTGGCAAAGGAAAAGGGGCCGCCCGAAGGCGACCCCCGATACTTCCGGTGGGAAGATGATGCGTATCGGCAGGCGCCGATCTTACATCATGCCGCCCATGCCGCCCATGCCGCCCATGTCGGGCATGCCGCCGCCGGCGCCTTCCTTGGCCGGCTTGTCGGCGACCATGGCTTCGGTGGTGATCAGCAGACCGGCAACCGAGGCCGCGTCTTCCAGCGCGGTGCGCACCACTTTGGCCGGATCGATCACGCCGAAGGAGAACATGTCGCCATATTCTTCGGTCTGAGCGTTGAAGCCGAAGCTGGGATCGTCGCTTTCGCGCACTTTTCCGGCCACGACCGCACCGTCAACACCGGCGTTTTCGGCGATCTGGCGCAGCGGAGCCTCGATGGCCTTGCGCACGATGTTGATGCCGGCATTCTGGTCGGCGTTTGCGCCTTCCAGGTCGATCAGTGCCTTGCCGGCCTGAACCAGCGCCACACCGCCACCGACGATCACGCCTTCCTGCACGGCTGCGCGGGTCGCGTTCAGAGCATCGTCGACACGGTCCTTGCGCTCTTTCACTTCGACTTCGGTCATGCCGCCGACGCGGATCACAGCAACACCGCCGGCCAGTTTGGCAACGCGCTCTTGCAGCTTCTCACGGTCGTAGTCCGACGAGGTTTCTTCGATCTGGGTGCGGATCTGGGCCACGCGTGCCTCGATCTCGGCCTTTTCGCCTGCACCGTCGACGATGGTGGTTTCGTCCTTGGTGATTTCGATCTTCTTGGCGGTGCCCAGCATGTCCATGGTGACATTCTCGAGCTTCATGCCCAGATCTTCCGAGATCACCTGACCACCGGTCAGGATCGCGATGTCCTGCAGCATGGCTTTGCGGCGGTCGCCGAAACCCGGTGCTTTCACGGCTGCGATTTTCAGGCCGCCGCGCAGTTTGTTGACCACGAGCGTCGCCAGCGCCTCGCCTTCGACGTCCTCGGCCACGATCAGCAGCGGACGGCTCGACTGCACCACCGCCTCGAGAACCGGCAGCATCGCCTGCAGGTTCGACAGCTTCTTCTCGTGCAGCAGGATGTACGGATC
>NZ_JBFJVE010000195.1:0-5486 GCF_041624275.1 Shimia sp. | reverse complement strand
GGGATGCAATTTTAGGTTGCGCATGGGGTGAAGCTGTCTCAAGTTGAGACAACCGAAAAACCAACACCAAGCGAATTAGAAAGAAACATTTTGATGACCCGAAACGCCTTATCAGCAATTTGCATATTGTTTTCCAGTCCAGTTCAAGTCGTTGCGAACGAAGGCATTGCGCACTGCTTGACCATGAAAGACAACGAACTTCGCCTAAGTTGCTATGACGATGTTGCTGGATATTCTGAACCGGTGCAGGTCGACGATGAGGCAACAACTCCATGGACATTCGTTGAGCAATCAGACGATTTCACCAACAAGAACACTTCGTTTATCTCTTTAACCAGCGACATGGCGGAAAAACCTATGACTGACGCTCCGGAGGCACTCATCGTGCGTTGCGACGGTTGGGGTGGGACAGAGGTTTTCGTTGTTACAGGGGGATACATCGGATCACGCAATGACTTTGTTCCAGTTCGATACAAGTTCGGAAACAACGATCCAATAACAGAGAGATGGCATGAATCCACAAAGGGAACCGCGGTCTTTCTGCCGAATGGATACCGGGACTTTCGAAAAGGTTTAGAAAGCGGAGAGGATTTCATCTTCGAAGTAACAGACTATCGCGGGTCTCGAGAAAAGGCGCGTTTCAAAAACGGCCCTTTAACCGGCAAAGATTTTCAGTTCGTTTGGAAAGGATGCAAGTTAGAGAACTAGATAGAAACGCAATACCAGTTGAACATGGTTTCTTACCCAGGTCTCCCGCGATCCGGTTCGCACCCGACCCGCCCCGTCACGCCGAAGGCGTGCTTTTAGCCCGGGCGGCGGGTGCGAAGTCGCACCCACCCTCGGGCCGGGCGCGAACCTGGTGTTGGAGGGTGTTCGACAGGTCATGCCATGTTCATTCTGGCTAGCGCCAGAAACAGACCCCACCGCACGCCGGCCAAACCGGGTCTTAACCCGCTGCTCCTATGGTCCTTCCCGTCGCGACAGCCGGGTTTTCACCCCGGCGACACACGGAAACGGGCGTTTGGGGCCGACAGCCCGGAACGCAGAATGAACCGTTCTTCTTGCGGGCGATCCCCGTACCCATCTCCGGCCTGGCGGCGCCGCCTTTCTACCGGCCCCGATGCCTTCCCGAGACCCGATCCCAAGGGCCCGACACCCGGCCCCCCAACCCGGCCGCCCCGGTGGCGCGCGGGGCGCAGATCCATGCGATTTTCGCAAGGCCGGGATACGCAATCAGCCGCTGGTCGGCGCCGCGCCATGGGCCTATGCGGGGGGGTCGAAACGCACTTCAGGACAATGGATTCCTTTCATGGCACATGCCGCCCCCCTTTCCCCCCGCCAAAGCCGGGTTTTCGCCCTTATCGCCGTGCTGCGCGGCCTCTTGCAACGCGAGCGGCCCGGCCATTGGACCGACTATCTGCGCGACAGCCACCGCCGCTGAGCGCATCCTGCGCGCCCCGCGAAACCCCGCAGACGCCCCGCCCGACCCGGCGGGGCGATCTGCGTCTGGGGACAGGGGGAAGGCAGGGGGATGGGCAGGGGGAGGGGCAGAGGCAGGCAGGGGCGGGCAGGGCGCTGGCGCTTGCATCGGCGCATCACCTCGTCTATACGCGCCCGGTGGCGTTCCGCGCCACAGAATCAACAAGCAAGAAACGCCGTGTTTGGCCCTTTACGCTTCATGGGTCAGTTCCGGCAAAAGGAGAAGCGACATGAAACTGCATGAACTGCGCGACAATCCCGGCGCAACCAAGAAACGCACCCGCGTCGGCCGTGGCCCGGGTTCGGGCAAGGGTAAAATGGGTGGCCGTGGTATCAAGGGCCAGAAATCCCGTTCGGGCGTGGCCATCAACGGTTACGAAGGCGGCCAGATGCCGCTCTATCAACGCCTGCCCAAGCGCGGCTTCAACAAGCCCAACCGCAAGGCCTTCGCCGTCGTCAACCTCGGCCTGATCCAGAAGTTCATCGACGAAGGCAAGATCGACGCCGGTTCCGCGATCACCGAAGAGACCCTGGTGGCCTCGGGCCTGGTGCGCCGCGTCAAGGACGGTGTCCGGGTGCTGAACAAGGGCGAAATCACCGCCAAGGTCGACCTCACCGTGACCGGCGCTTCGAAAGCGGCCGTCGAGGCCGTGGAAAAAGCCGGCGGCTCGCTGAAAGTTGCTGCAGCTGCGGCAGAATAAGAGGTTGTGAGCGGGCGCAGCGCCCCTTACATACACTCCTAGTTTTCCAAACGCCGCCAGACCGGAAAACGGTTTTGGCGGCGTTTTCAGTTTAAGAGAGATCCGAATGGTATCTGCAGCAGAGCAAATGGCGGCCAACACCAGCTGGGCCGCGCTTGGTAAAGCCACCGATCTTCGCAACCGCATCCTGTTCACCCTGGGTCTGCTTGTCGTCTATCGCCTTGGCACCTTCATCCCGGTGCCCGGCATCGACGGCGTCGCCCTGCGCGAGTTCATGGAGGGCGCCTCGGCCGGGATCGGCGGCATGCTGGCCATGTTCACCGGCGGTGCGCTGGGTCGCATGGGCATCTTTGCTCTGGGCATCATGCCCTATATCTCGGCCTCGATCATCGTCCAGCTGCTGACCTCGATGGTGCCGGCGCTGGAGCAGATGAAGAAAGAGGGCGAACAGGGCCGCAAGAAGATCAACCAGTATACCCGTTTCGGCACCGTTGCCCTGGCGACCCTGCAGTCCTATGGGCTGGCGGTCTCGCTCGAGGCCGGTGAACTGGTGACCGACCCCGGCATGTTCTTCCGCATTTCCTGCATGATCACCCTTGTCGGCGGCACCATGTTCCTGATGTGGCTGGGCGAGCAGATCACCGCCCGCGGCATCGGCAACGGCATCTCGCTGATCATCTTCGTCGGCATCATCGCCGAGGTTCCCGCCGCCCTGGCCCAGTTCCTGGTCTCGGGCCGTTCGGGCGCCATCAGCCCGGCGGTGATCGTCGGTGTCCTGGTGATGATGGTGGCGCTGATCGGCTTCGTGGTCTTCATGGAGCGCGCCCTGCGCAAGGTCCACATCCAGTATCCGCGCCGTCAGGTGGGGATGAAGGTCTATGACGGCGGCTCCTCGCACCTGCCGGTCAAGGTCAACCCGGCCGGCGTGATCCCGGCGATCTTCGCCTCGTCGCTGCTGCTCTTGCCGACCACGATCTCGACCTTCTCGGGCGCCCAGACCGGGCCGATCATGTCGACCATTCTGGCCTATTTCGGCCCCGGTCAGCCGCTCTACCTGCTGTTCTTCGTGGCGATGATCGTCTTTTTCACCTACTTCTACACCTTCAACGTGTCGTTCAAACCCGATGAAGTGGCCGACAACCTGAAGAACCAGAACGGTTTCGTGCCCGGCATCCGCCCCGGCAAGAAGACCGCCGAATATCTGGAATATGTGGTCAACCGCGTGCTGGTGCTGGGCGCCGCCTATCTCGGCGCCGTCTGCCTGCTGCCCGAGGTGCTGCGCGGCCAGATGGCGATCCCCTTCTACTTCGGCGGCACCTCGGTGCTGATCGTGGTCTCGGTGACCATGGACACCATCCAGCAGGTCCAGAGCCACCTTTTGGCGCATCAGTACGAAGGGCTGATCGAGAAATCCCAGCTGTCCGGCAAGGGCCGCAAGCGCAAACGCAAGGGACCGGCACGCAAATGAACATCATCCTGCTTGGACCGCCCGGCGCGGGCAAGGGCACCCAGGCCCGCTATCTGGTCGACGACCGCGACATGATCCAGCTTTCCACCGGCGACATGCTGCGGGAAGCCAAGGACAGCGGCTCGGAAATGGGCAAGATCGTGGCCGAGGTCATGGCCGGCGGCAACCTTGTCACCGACGAGATCGTCATCGGCCTGATCCGCGAGCGGCTCGAGGGCGACAAGCAGGGCGGTTTCATCTTCGACGGCTTCCCGCGCACCCTGGCCCAGGCCGATGCGCTGGCGGCGCTGCTGGAGGAAAAGGGCGAGACCCTCGACGCCGTGGTCGAGATGCAGGTCGACGACGAGGCGCTGGTCGAGCGCATCACCGCGCGGTCCACCTGCGGCGATTGCGGCGAGGTCTATAACGACATCACCAAGCCGCAGCCGGCGGATGGCAAATGCGGCAATTGCGGCGGCAGCGAGTTCAAGCGCCGCGCCGACGACAATGCCGACAGCCTGAAGCAGCGGCTGATGGAATACTACAAGAAGACTTCGCCGCTGATCGGCTACTATTATGCCAAGGGCGCGCTGCGCCCGGTCAACGGGCTTGGCGAGATCGACGAGGTCAAGGCCGGCATCGCTTCGGCACTGGGCTGACCCGGCCCCCAAAGCCCCGGCACACCGCCATCGAGCGCCCCTTTCGGGCGCTCTTTTTCGTTCTGAGGCCCGAAACCTAGAGATATTCATAGGCCGGCGGCGATTGAACGCCGCCGCGCATGGGGACATCATTCATCTACAAAGAGCATAAAACCTGAGGCGTTTTCAGATGATTTGTCATTTTTCGGAACGGGCAGTCGACAAGGGCGGAAGGGATTGCAAGAACTGCGAGGCACGGTTCGGCTGCCTTGTCGCGGAAGAAAGCGGCGGCCCGGTGTGGATGGGGTTTCGGGCCACGGTCTGGTCGGTGTTGCTGGCCGCGTCAATTCTGCTGCTGGTGATGCGGGACGACTGGGCGATCCGCGCCGCCGCCCTGCTGCTGGCGCTGATCGGGCTGGCGATGCTGGGCCGGCTGCTGCTGCAACTGATCAGGCGGCCGAGATGGTGGCGGCGGACCATCTGAGCGCCCAACCGACCGCGCCTCGCGGCACCGGACCGTGGCAGAATCGCCGGCCCGGGCCTTGCTGCGGGCGGGCGGCGGCGACGCGGCCCGCCGGCCCTCTTGACACCCCCCGAAATCCCCCATAAACGGGCGCATCCCTTCGGGGAGAATCATTATTTGCCAATGGGGTCGCACCCCGAACGCAAGATCACCTGATCAGCTGAGGCCCGGCCGCACAACGCGTCGGGCTTACGTTGTGAAAAAAGGTTCCGGAACTACGGAACCGCAACGAAAAGGAAAGACCACGTGGCACGTATTGCCGGCGTCAACATCCCGACCCACAAACGGGTTCCGATCGCCCTCACCTATATCACCGGCATTGGAAACACCTCTGCCAAAGCCATCTGCGAAGCCGTCGGCATCGACGCGACCCGTCGTGTGAACGAGCTGAGCGACGCCGAAGTTCTGGCCGTGCGCGAGCACATCGACGCCAACTACACCGTCGAAGGTGACCTGCGTCGTGAAACCCAGATGAACATCAAGCGCCTGATGGACCTCGGCTGCTACCGCGGCCTGCGCCATCGTCGCAACCTGCCGGTGCGCGGTCAGCGGACCCACACCAACGCCCGTACCCGCAAAGGCCCCGCAAAGGCCATCGCCGGTAAGAAGAAGTAAGGGAGGGTCTGATCAATGGCACGCGAAAAGACAAAGACGAAGCGTAAGGTTTCCAAGAACATCGCCGCAGGTGTGGCGCATGT
>NZ_JBFJVE010000194.1:0-5517 GCF_041624275.1 Shimia sp. | reverse complement strand
GCTCAGCGGGGACACGCTGGTCATCACCGATTTCGACCCCGCCGAGGACCGGCTGGAAATCCAGCTTTCGCGCGAGGCGGAGTCGGTGAATTCCCTGCGGATCGAGACCGACGGCGATGACGCGCTTGTCATGTATGACGTTTTCGATGCCTCGGGCGAGGACCCCTACAGCCACCAGATCCGGCTTGTCGGGGCGGCGGGGGTGGCGCTGGACGATGTGGGCTTTGTCACCTCGGCGCTGCAACTGGGCCCCGACCTGCTGGACGGCAGCGACGGCGACGACGTGATCGCGCTGGGGGGCGCCGGATCGGGATTTGAGGGCGGCTATATACGCGGATTTGCCGGCGACGACCTTGTGACCCTCGCGCAGGATGCGCCCAACAGCATTTTGGCGCTCGGTGACGGAGAGGACAGCGTGACCGGCTTTGCCACGGCGGTGGTGCATCTCGAGGCCGGCGACGATTTCGCCGAGCTCGACGGTGACGGCAACACCGGCGGCGCGCCTTCCACCGTGACCGGCGGGGAAGGCAACGACACGATCTCGGCGCTGAACGGGCGCGCCGATATTCATGGTGACGCCGGCGATGACGTCATCACCGGGTCGAACGCGGCGCAAATCTGGGGCGGCGACGGCGACGACAGGATCGAGATCGTCTACCAGCTGGACCCGGAGCCCGGCTTTCCCGGCATCGCCGCGGTCTATGGCGGTGCCGGATCAGACAGCGTTACCGGCTCGACCGGGGCCGATTACATCGCCGATGGCGTGTTGGTCGATGGCGAGATCGGCTATGACGGTGTCGATGCGGGCACCGACAACGACCTGTTCGACGGCGGTGCGGGCGATGACCGGCTGGTCTATGCGGGCGGCGACGACACGCTTTTGGGCGGCGCCGGCAGCGACAGCCTGTTCGCGGTGCATTTCGACACACCGACCGGGGGCAGCGCGCATTTTGACGGCGGCTTCGGCGATGACACGCTGGCAGGCTCGCTGGGCGCTGCGGACAGCCTTGTCGGCGGCGCGGGGGACGATCTGTTGATGAGCGCCTATCTGCTTCAGGGCGAGACCCCGGTCGGAGACCCGCAGGACGGGCGCATCGCCTATGACCACGCGGTTGGCGACGATGTCTCGGACAGGCTCGAGGGCGGCGGCGGCGATGACACGATCCTCTTTGATCGCAATGACAGCGTCACCGGCGGCAGAGGGGCGGATGAGTTCCGCCTGACCCTGCATGATCTGGTGAGCGCGCCGGACAGCGGCGACGGGGTTGCCCGGATCAGCGATTTCGACCGCAGCGAGGATGTGCTGATGATCTTTGTCGAAGACCTTGCATCCAGCACCCTGACGGTGAGCAACGGCGCCAGTGGCAGCACGGTGTTCGTCAACGGCAGCGCGGTGCTGGAAGTGGAGGGGGTCAGCGACCTGACGGAGTTTGACCTGATCCTCTCCGAGGGCGGGCCGCTGGCCGAGGAGGTCGCGGTCACGCTTTAGGCAGGGTCGGCGGCGCTGGCGCGGCCGGGGGCATGGCCTCGGGCCGCCGCACGGGGCTCAGTGGTCGACATTGTCCATGTCGACCTGGCCGGTCAGCATGCGGCGCACGATCGACCAGCCAAGGCCGATTCCCAGCACGATGCTCAGGGCAAGGATGGCGATCCAGGTGACGATGTCGGGATTGTCGAGGCTGAGCATGTTCCAGTCGTAAAGCACCCAGACCAGCGCCCCGACCACCGACAGCACGAGGAACATGCCGAAACCGCCGATCGAGCGCAGCGTGGCGCGCAGGTAGATGATGTACCAGATCAGCAGAAGCAGCCCCAAGAGCACGGCAAGCGGTTGTTCCTGCTGGTAATTGTTCATCGACCAGCGGATGTAGTTCCACTGGGTGGGATTATAGGTCAATGCCAGTAGCAGAAAGGCACAGGCCCAGCGCAGCAACAGCCCCATCGTGTCTCCGATCACTTGATAATCCATTGGTTAACGAAATATTCGCGGCTCTGTCCAGAGCTGCGGCACATTTGCGGTTTCGCGCCGCAGCATTGATGGCTAAAAGGGCGCGGGTTTGACCTTGAAAGGAGCCGAAATGGCAAATGTCGTCGTCGTAGGCGCCCAGTGGGGCGATGAAGGCAAGGGTAAGATCGTTGACTGGCTCAGCGAGCGTGCCGATGTGATTGCCCGGTTCCAGGGCGGCCACAATGCAGGCCACACCCTGGTGATCGACGGTAAGGTCTACAAGCTGCACGCGCTGCCTTCGGGCGTGGTGCGCGGCGGCAAGCTGTCGGTGATCGGCAATGGCGTGGTGCTCGACCCATGGCATCTGATCAAGGAGATCGAGACCGTGCGCGCACAGGGCGTCGAGATTTCGCCGCAGACGCTGATGATCGCCGAGAACACGCCGCTGATCCTGCCGTTCCACGGCGAATTGGACCGGGCCCGCGAAGAGGCGGCCTCGAAGGGCACCAAGATCGGCACCACCGGGCGCGGCATCGGCCCGTGCTATGAAGACAAGGTGGGCCGCCGTGCCATCCGCGTCGCCGACCTGGCCGATGACGCGACGCTCGAGGCGCGCGTCGATCGCGCCCTTCAGCACCACGATCCGCTGCGCAAGGGGCTGGGCATCGCGCCGGTCGACCGCGACGCGCTGATCGCGCAGCTGAAAGAGATCGCGCCGCAGATCCTGCCCTTTGCCGCTCCGGTGTGGAAAGAGCTGAACGAGAAACGCAAGGCCGGAAAACGGATCCTGTTCGAAGGCGCGCAGGGCGCGCTGCTGGACATTGATTTCGGCACCTATCCCTTTGTCACCTCGTCCAATGTGATCGCCGGCCAGGCCGCCACCGGGGTCGGCATCGGCCCCGGCTCGATCGACTTCGTGCTGGGCATCGTCAAGGCCTATACCACCCGCGTCGGCGAGGGCCCGTTCCCGACCGAGCTGGACGATGCCGACGGGCAGCGGCTGGGCGAGCGCGGCCATGAATTCGGCACCACCACCGGGCGCAAGCGCCGCTGTGGCTGGTTCGATGCCTGCCTGGTGCGCCAGACCTGTGCCACTTCGGGCGTCAACGGCATCGCGCTGACCAAGCTCGACGTGCTGGACGGTTTCGAGACCCTGAAGATCTGCGTCGGCTACGAGCTGGATGGCGAGCGGCTCGACTACCTGCCGACCGCCGCCGACCAGCAGGCGCGCTGCACCCCGATCTATGAAGAGATGCCGGGCTGGAGCGAGTCGACCGAGGGCGCGCGCAGCTGGGCCGACCTGCCGGCCAACGCGATCAAATACGTCCGGCACCTCGAAGAGCTGATCGACTGCCCGGTGGCGTTGGTGTCGACCTCGCCCGAGCGCAATGATACCATTCTCGTGACCGACCCTTTCTCTGACTGAGGACGCAGCCATGGCCCTGTCCTACAAGGCAAGACGACGCTGGGCGCTGGTGATCCTGTTGTTGGGATTGCCGGTCTATATCATCGCCGCCGTGACGCTGGTCAATGTCATCGACCGGCCCAGCCTGTGGGTGGAATTCGCGGTCTATGTCGGGCTGGGGATCGTCTGGATCCTGCCCTTCAAGCGCATCTTCACCGGCATCGGCCAGCCCGACCCGGACGCGCCCGAGGATGACGGCCCCGGCAAATAGGCACCGGCCGGATCATCTGCCCCGACCATAAGAAAACGGGCCGCTTTCGCGGCCCGTTTTTTGGTGCGACCGGCGACCTTCGGGTCAGCCGGCGGCGCGGTTCTCGGGGCGGAAGCCGATCTCTTCCGAGGCGGTGAAACGGCCGCCCGAGACCTTGGTGATCTTGTTCTCGCGCAGTAGCTGGCCGAAGCCGCGCAGGCTGTCTTCGCGGGAAAAACCGGCGTCTTCCATGTCGCGCGCCATGCGCACGATCATCGGGCGCGAAAAGACCTCGCGGCCCTCGACGAAGGTCAGGTAGGAGGCGGCGGCTTCCAGCACGTCGTGCAGCTGCACCGCGCCGACGCTTTCGGCAAACTCCGAGAAGCTGGCGAAGTCGTGATCGCCGGCGGTCGGCTCCATCGAGGGGCGCTTGCGTTCGCCGGCCTCGGCGGCCGAGACCCGGCGCGGGCGCACCAGGGTCCGCGCGGCCTCGGCGGGGGGCGTGTCGATGCGCTGTTCGGCGACCAGTTTCAGCGGCGGTTCACCGCCCGCACGGGCGGCGCGGGCGCGCGCGGCCGAGGGGTTGACGACGCTGGCCAGATCATCGCGATAGGGTTCCGAGACATCGCGGGGCTTGTCGGTGCTGCGACCGGATTTCTGCTCGGCCTTGGTGGCGGCCACCGCGGCGCGCAGATGGGCGATCGCCTGACGGCGGCGCGATCCGTCGGGTTCGTCGAGATGGCTTTGTGCCGCCTCCATCAGCCGCGCCATGTCGGCGTCGGACTGCTGGCCGGCCTCGCGCAGATGATGGCCGCGCGGCTGGCGGTCGCCGGCCTCTTCGGCGGCGGGGGCCATGGCCTCTTCGGGGGCTGCTTCCTCGTCGTCGTCGGCCTTGAGCTCGGCCTCGACCTGGGCCAGTTCGGCCATCAGCTCGGCTTCTTCTGCGGGGCTGAGGCTGCTTTCGCGCCGCGGCGCGGGTTCGACGTTTCCGGCCGGGGCCGGTTCGGCTTCGGCTTCGGCTTCGGGGCTGTCCTCGGCCTCGGCCTCGACCAGCCCGGCATCGACCGCGGCCTCGAAATCGGCCTTCTTCATGCGCAGGACGCGGGCCCGTGCCGGAACCACCGGGGCGGCTTCGGGCATGTCCCCGGCGTTGTCCTCGGACAGTTCGGGGGCCGGGGCCTCCGGGGCTGCGGGGGCTTCGGCGACGGTGTCTGCCGCGTCTTCGCTGCGGGCCGCGGCCGCCATCTCGTCGTCGAGTTGCAGCACGGTTTCGATCTCGCGCGCGGTCTTGGACAGGAAGCTGTCGGCGTGTTCGTCCTCGGAGAAGCTTTCGTCCTCGGGCAGTTCGCGCGATTTCGACACCACGGCGCGGATGCGTTGCAGCTTGGCGGCGATACTGTCGATGTCGCCGGTGGCCGGTGCGGGCTCGGCGGGTTCGAATTCTTCCTCTTCCGAGAGAAGCTCGGCCTCGGCGCGTTCGTCGGCGTCTTCGTCGTCATCGCTGGCGGCCGGAGCCGGCGCGTCTTCGGCGGTCTCTTCGACCTGCGCCGCCCCGAAGTCTTCTTGCAGATCTTCTGCAAGCTCTTCGGGCTGCCCGATGGCCGCGTCTTCGATTGCCTCGGGCTCTTCGGCCCCGGCTTCGGCCTGGACCTCGGCAACATCATCCGCGGTCTCGGCACCCTCGGGCAGCGCCGCCTCGGCAACGCCGTCTTCGGGCAGGGTGTCGTCGACCAGAACCGGGCTGTCCTGCGGTTCCGCGGCCGGTTCTGCGGCCGCCTCGGGGGCCGCCGTTTCGGGGGCCGGTTCGGCGGGGGCGAGCGGCATGGTGCTCACGACGATGGCGCCATGTTCGGTGCGGGCCTGGACCAGGCTTTCGATCTCGCGTGCGGCGATGCGGGCCAGCATCTCGGCATC
>NZ_JBFJVE010000193.1:0-5555 GCF_041624275.1 Shimia sp. | reverse complement strand
GGGGTGGCCAGCGGGTGCAGGTGGGTGATGGCCACGTGATGGGCGGTCCCGACCAGGCAGTCGGTAAGCCAGGTATAGGCGCGGGTCATGGGGCGCGCATCGAAGGGATGTTCGAGAAACCCTTTCTCGATGGCGGTGCGGCCGGATTTCTGGGCCGCCGCTAGAATGCGCACCACGGCGGCGCGCAGCCCGTCGTTGGCCTCGGTCTCGGCGACGGCCCGGGCGATGTCGCGGGCCACCGCAGCGCGGTCGAATATCTCGTCCGCCGTGCAGATCAGCGCGGCGGGGGGCTCGGGAATCTGCATCTTGCCGAGGTCAGAATCCGAAGCCGCCGAAGCTTGTCGGGGCTGGGTCAATGGTCACCACCTGTTTGTCGCGGATGCTGACGACGGCCAGCCCGCGCTCGTTCGTTCCGTTGGCGCGCAGGCGGAAGATCCCGTTGACGCCCTGAAAGCCGGCCCCCTGGGTCAGGGCGCTGGTGGTCAATGCGGTGCTGCGGCCTGATTTGACCAGTGCGCCGATTGCCGCAATACCGTCATAGGCCAGCCCGCCAAGCGCATGCGGCAGGCCGCCATAGGCCTGGGCATAGCGGGTCTGGAACTGCTGGGTCAGCGCCGCGTCGGGGCGGGCGAACCAGCCGCCCTGAACCCCCGGCAGGGCCAGGGTCTGCGAGGGAATGTCCCAGCGCGTGAGGCCGACATACTGCACCGTCGGGCTGCTGATGCCGGCCTCGGGCAGCATCTGCGACAAGAGCGGCAGGGCCCCCGAGGTGTCCGAGGTCAGGAAGATCGTGTCGGCCTGGCCCTGTTCGGCGGCGGCCTTGATCTCGCCGACGGCGTTGATCACCCCCTCCTGCGAGAATTCATAGGCCACGGTGCCGACATGGCGTGCGCTCGAGCGGTTGATGGCGCTGACGATGGCATTGCGCCCGAGCTGCCCCGAGACGGTGTTGGCATGGACCACGAGAATGTTGCGCCGGCCCTGGCGGGCGGCGAAATCGACCAGCCGGTCGGCGGTATTCTCGAAAGTGGCGCCGAGCACGAAGACATTGCCGCCGGCGATGGTGGTGTTGTTGGAAAAGCTCAGCAGGTTGATGCCGCGTCCGGCCACCGCCTTGCCGGCGGCATTGGCGGCTTCGCCATGCAGCGGCCCGAGGATGATCTTGGCACCGTCGTCCGCCGCCCGGACAGCGGCCCGCTGGGCGGCGTCGGCATTGCCCTCGGTGTCATAGACGCGCAGGTCGATCTGCACCCCCTGAAGATCCGCCATCGCCAGCCGCGCGGCGTTTTCCAGACTCTGGGCGATCACCTTGTCGCCCGAGGCGGCCGATCCCGAGGGCACCAGCAGCGCCACCGGCACCGGTTGCGAGGCCGAGATCGTCGGGCCGGTCTCGACACAGGCGTTCAGCCCCAGCGCGGCGAGGGCGGCAACGGCCCCTTTCAGAAACAGTCTTGCGGGGTTAATACGGGTCAACATCGAAATCCTCACTCCCTTGGACGGGGCTGAAATTGTCTGGCATTCGGGCGCGTCATCGGGGCGCTGCCGCCGGGCGCGCCCTGTTCGGGGGGATCATAAACGACACGAAGATTGGGTCCAGCGTTGAATCATCATCAGGTCAGATTGGCACCGGGTTTGTACTTTGTCGCAACACCGATCGGCAGCGCCCGCGACATCACCCTCAGGGCGCTGGACGTGCTGGCCTCGGCCGATGTCATCGCCGCCGAGGACACCCGTTCGATGCGCCGCCTGCTCGAGATCCACGGGGTGGCGCTGGGCGACCGGCCGCTGCTGGCCTACCACGACCATTCCGGGGCCCGGGCGCGCGAGAAACTGCTGGCACACCTGGCCGCCGGCAGGGTCGTGGCCTATGCCTCCGAGGCCGGCACGCCGCTGATTGCCGACCCCGGCTACCACCTTTCGAAAGAGGCGGCCGAGGCCGGGCATCTGGTGACCTCGGCCCCCGGCGCCTCGGCCATCATCACCGCGCTGACCCTTGCCGGCCTGCCGACGGATGCGTTTTTCTTCGCCGGCTTCCTGCCCAATGCCAAGGGCGCAAGGTGCAGCGCGCTCGAGGCCCTGACCGAGGTGCCCGGCACCCTGGTGTTCTATGAAAGCCCGCATCGCATCGCCGAGATGCTGAAGGATGCGGCGCGGGTGCTGGGGCCGGATCGTCCGGCCGCCATGTGCCGCGAGCTGACCAAGAAGTTCGAGGAAGTGCGGCGCGGCACGCTTGCGGAACTGGCCGAAGCGCTCGCGGCGCATCGGGTCAAGGGCGAAATCGTGGTGCTGGTCGATCGTGCCAAGCCGGGGGCCGCTGCCGAAGGCGATCTCGAAGAGGCGCTGCGCAAGGCCCTCGCGACCATGACGGTGCGCGACGCCGCCGACAGCGTGGCCAAGGCCCATGGCGTCAACAAACGAAAGATTTACCAATTGGCGCTAAAACTCTCGGCATCGCAATAGCCCGGGGGCCAGCCCATGTCCTTTCTTCGCCACTCTGATTTCACCTCCCCCGAGCTGGCGGCGCGTCAAAGGCGCGGCAGGCGGGCCTATCACGCCGGGCTCGGCGCCGAAGAATCCGTCGAACGCCACTACCGGCGGCGCGGGTTCGCGGTGGCCGCGCGGCGTTGCCGCAACGGCGGCGGCGAACTCGATCTGGTGCTGCGCGACGGCGCGCGGCTGGTCTTCGTCGAGGTCAAGCAATCGCGCGATTTCGCCAGCGCGGCGGCGCGGCTCTCAGTGCGCCAGATCGCCCGCCTTCATCGTGCGGCCGAGGTCTTTCTTGCCGGTGAACCTGCCGGGTCGCTGACCGAATGCCGCTTCGACGTGGCGCTGGTCGATGGCCGGGGGGAAATCGAAATCCTCGAAAATGCACAGATGGGCTTCTGAGCAGCCATTGCATGGGCGGCGTGAAACCGCCATGTAGGGGCAAGCCAGAATTGAGGACTGCCCATGAAAATCGCCTTTCAGATGGACCCGATCCAGTCGGTCGACATCAATGCCGACAGCTCGTTCCGCCTTGCCGAAGAGGCCCAGGCGCGCGGCCATGAGCTGTTCTATTACTCCCCCGATCAGCTGGCCTATGAAGAAGGGCGCGTGACCGCGCGCGGCCATGCGCTGACCGTGCGGCGCGAACAGGGCAACCACGCCGACCTGGGGCCAAGGATCCGGGTCGACCTGGCCGATTTCGACGTCGTCTGGCTGCGCCAGGACCCGCCTTTCGACATGCATTACATCACCTCGACCCATATCCTCGACCGGCTGACGCCGGACACGCTGGTGGTCAATGATCCTTTCTGGGTGCGCAACTACCCCGAGAAACTGCTGGTGCTGGATTTCCCCGACCTGACCCCGCCGACGACCATCGCCCGCGACCTCGACACCATCCGCGCGTTCAAGGAAAAGCACGGCGACATCATCCTCAAGCCGCTTTACGGCAATGGCGGTGCCGGGGTGTTCCGCCTGGATCGCAGCGACCGCAACCTTGCCTCGCTGCACGAGCTGTTCACCGGCTTCAGCCGCGAGCCGCTGATCGTGCAGAAATTCCTGCCCGACGTGAGGAACGGCGACAAGCGGGTGATCCTGGTCGACGGTGAGCCGGTGGGGGCCATCAACCGGGTGCCCGCCGAGGGCGAGACCCGCAGCAACATGCATGTCGGCGGCCGCCCCGAAAAGATCGCCCTCAGCGTGCGCGACCGCGAGATCTGTGCCGCCATCGGCCCGCTGCTGCGCGACAAGGGGCAGATCTTCGTCGGCATCGACGTCATCGGCGACTACCTGACCGAGATCAACGTCACCTCGCCGACCGGCATCCAGGAGCTCGAGCGTTTCGACAACGTCAACATCGCCGAGAAGATCTGGCAGGCGATCGAGGCCCGGCGCGGCTGACGGATCAGCCCGGCTCCGACAGGCGGAAGCTGACCGCCTCTGCCACATGCGCCCGGCGCACCGATGCGCTGGCCTCGAGGTCGGCGATGGTGCGCGCCACCCGCAGCACCCGGTGATAGCCCCGAGCGGTCAGCCCGAAACGCTCGGCCGCGCCCTGCAACAGCGCCCGCCCCTCGGCGTCGGGCGCCGCGACTTCCTCCAGCAGGCCGCCCTGGGCATCGGCGTTGCAGCGCAGGCCGGGGTGATCGGCAAAGCGCGCGGCTTGCCTGTCGCGCGCCGCGCCGACCCGCGCCGCGACGACGGCCGAGCTTTCGCCGTCCGCCGGCAGGTCGAGATCGCGGAACCCCACCGGCGGCACCTCGAGCCGCAGGTCGATCCGGTCCATCAGCGGTCCGGAAATCCGCCCCATGTAGTCGGCGCCGCACGCCGGTGCCCGCGAGCAGGCGCGGCCCGGATCGAACATCTCGCCGCAGCGGCAGGGGTTGGCCGCCGCGATCAGCAGGAAGCGGCAGGGATAGGACACATGGGCATTGGCCCGCGCCACCATCACCCGGCCGGTCTCGATCGGCTGGCGCAGGGTTTCCAGCACCGGGCGCGAAAACTCCGGCAACTCGTCGAGAAACAAGACGCCGTTGTGCGCCAGGCTGATTTCCCCGGGCCGCGCCCGCCGCCCGCCGCCGACGATCGCCGCCATCGAGGCGGTATGGTGCGGCTCGCGAAACGGCCGGCTGCGCGAGATGCCGCCCTCGGCCAGCGCGCCGGCCACCGAATGGATCATCGAGGTCTCCAGCGCCTCGCGCGGCGACAGCGGCGGCAGCAGGCCGGGCAGGCGCGCCGCCAGCATCGACTTGCCCGACCCGGGCGGCCCGGTCATCAGGAAATGGTGCCGCCCGGCGGCGGCGATCTCCAGCGCCCGCTTGGCGCGTTCCTGCCCCTTGACGTCGCGCAGGTCGAGAGCGCTGGGCGGGCCGAGCACCTCGCCCGGTTCCGAGGGCGCCAGCGGCGATTCCCCGCTGTAGTGGCGCACCACCTCGGCCAGCGAAGCCGCGCCAAGCACCTCGGCATCGCCGACCCAGGCCGCCTCGCGCCCCGAGGCCAGGGGGCAGAGCAGCGCCCGGCCGAGCGCCGCCGCCGACATCGCCGCCGGCAGCGCGCCCGTCACCGCCACCAGGGTGCCGTCCAGCGACAGCTCCCCCAGCGAGATGCAGCCCTCGGCGGCATCCTGCGGAATGATCTCCAGCGCCGCCAGCAGCGCCATCGCCAGCGGCAGGTCGTAATGGCTGCCCTCCTTGGGAAGATCGGCCGGCGACAGGTTGATGGTGATCCGTTTCGACGGCAGCGCGATTGACATCGCATGCAGCGCCGCGCGCACCCGTTCGCGCGCCTCCGAGACCGCCTTGTCCGGCAGCCCGACGATGGAAAAGCCCGGCAGGCCGGCCGAGAGCGCGCATTGCACTTCCACGGGATGCGCCTCGACGCCTTCGAAGGCCACTGTATAGGCGCGCGCCACCATGCCACCTCTCCCGCAATCCTCGGAAAAAGTTAACCCGCCATGGTTAGCAAGTGATTAACCCAAGTGATTGACCAAAGAGAGTGACCCAAGAGATTTACCCGAGTGAACAACCAATGCCCGTCCCCGGCTTTCTCTTGCCTGAAATATCCGGGGGTCC
>NZ_JBFJVE010000192.1:0-5577 GCF_041624275.1 Shimia sp. | reverse complement strand
CAACTAAGCGCCTCACTCTGCCGCCTCGGGCGTCAGCAGATGCCGCAGCAGCGCCACCGGGTGGCGGCGCAGGGTCAGGCGCATGGCGACATAATCCTCGACCACCTCTTCGCCCTCGCTCATCTCGGGCAGATGCGCGGCGGGTTCGACAATGCCCTCGCCGTCGATGTCGCCGGCAAACAGCGGCAGCGGTTTCTCGGAGCGGATGGCGCGGGCCTGCCACAGCGCCTCGCGGCGCGAAAGGCGCAGATCGCCAAAGGCATCGGCCTCGGCCAGACGCACCAGAACCGGCGGGCTGACCCCGGCGCGGCGCCAGACGTCCTCGACGCAGGCATAGCCATTGCCGCGCGCGGCGGTGATCCAGGCGGCATCCTCTTCGCGCACCGCCCTGATCTGGCGAAAGCCCAGCCGCAGCGCCCAGCCGCCGCGCCCGTCGGGCTCCAGCACATTGTCCCAATAGCTTTCGTTGACCGAGACCGGGCGCACCTCGACCCCGTGCTCGCGGGCATCGCGCACGATCTGGGCCGGGGCATAGAATCCCATCGGCTGGCTGTTCAACAGCGCACAGGCAAAGAGGCCGGGATAGTGGCATTTGATCCAGGCGCTGGCATAGACCAGCAGCGCAAAGCTGGCGGCGTGGCTTTCGGGAAAGCCATAAGAGCCAAAGCCCTCGATCTGGGAAAAACAGCGGGCGGCAAACTCCTCGTCATAGCCGTTGGCCTTCATGCCGCGCATGAAACGGTCGTGAAATTCGCTGACGGACCCATGTTTCTTGAAGGTGGCCAGCGAGCGCCGCAGCCGGTCGGCCTCTTCGGGGGAAAACCCGGCGCCGATGATGGCGATCTGCATCGCCTGTTCCTGAAACAGCGGCACCCCCATGGTCTTGCCCAGCACCTCGCCCAGCGCATCCGAGGGGAAGCTCACCGGCTCTTCGCCATTGCGGCGGCGGATATAGGGGTGCACCATGTCGCCCTGGATCGGCCCCGGCCGGATGATCGCCACCTCGATCACCAGATCATAGAAATTGCGCGGCTTCATGCGCGGCAGAAAGTTCATCTGGGCCCGGCTTTCGACCTGAAACACGCCGATGCTGTCGGCCTTGCACAGCATGTCATAGACCGCCGGATCCTCTTGCGGCAGGGTGGCGAGCGAATAGTGTTTGCCATGGTGCTGCGCCATCAGATCAAAGGCCTTGCGGATGCAGGTCAGCATGCCAAGGCTGAGCACGTCGACCTTCAGAATGCCAAGCGAATCAATGTCATCCTTGTCCCAGCAGATCACGGTGCGGTCTTCCATGGTGGCGTTTTCGATCGGCACCAGCTCATCGAGCCGCCCGTCGGTGACGATGAAGCCGCCCACATGCTGGCTGAGGTGGCGGGGAAAGCCGATGATCTCATGCACCAAGGCCATGGTCTGTTTCAGGCGCCGGTCCTCGGGGTCGAGACCGATCTCGCGCAGGCGCTCGTCCTGCACCGCGTCGGTGGAAAAGAACCCCCAGAGCTGCGAGCTGAGCGCCGAGATCGTGTCTTCGGACAGGCCCATGGCGCGGCCCACTTCGCGGATGGCGCGCTTGCCACGGTAATGCACCACGGTGGCGCAGAGGCCGGCGCGGTGGCGGCCATAGCGGTCATAGATCCACTGGATCACCTCTTCGCGCCGCTCATGTTCGAAATCGACGTCGATGTCGGGCGGCTCGTCGCGCGCCTCGGAGACAAAGCGTTCGAACACCATGGTGCCGATCTCGGGGCTGACCGAGGTCACGCCGAGGCAATAGCAGACCACCGAATTGGCGGCGCTGCCGCGCCCCTGACAGAGAATGTCGCGGCTCCGGGCAAACTGCACGATGTCGCGCACGGTGAGGAAATAGGGTTCGTATTTCAGCTTGGCGATCAGCGCCAGCTCATGCGCCAGCATCGCCTTGACCCGATCCGGCGCGCCATAGGGGTAGCGCCAGCGCAGCCCCTCATGGGCCAGCCGCGACAGGCGCTGGCTGGCGGTCTCGTTTTCGGCCACTTCGCTGGGGTATTCATAGCGCAGGCTGTCGAGGCTGAAGTCGAGTTTCGCCAGCAGGTCCGAAATATTGTCCAGCGCCTGCGGATGGTCGCGGAACAGGCGGCGCATCTCGGCCGGGCTGCGCAACCGGCATTCGGCATTGACCAGCGCATCGCGGCCCAGCACGTCGATGCGCTTGCCGGTGCGGATGGCGCTCAGCACATCGGCCAGACGGCGGCGGCGCCCGTGATGCAGGCGCGGGGCGGCGCTGGCCAGAAGCGGCAGGTCGAGCCTGTCGGCCAGCTCGGCCAGGCGGCGGAAATGCATCTCGTCCTGGCCGTCATAGCGCGGTGTCAGCGCCAGATGCATCTGCCCGGCAAAGCGGCGCGTCAGGCGGGGCATGTGCCGCGCCCATCCGCCACCACATCCCTCTGAGCCGCGCCGATCGCGCAGCGCCTGGCGGTCGGGATGCAGGATCAGCTGCAAGCCTGCCGAATGTTCGAAAAGATCGGCAAGCCCCAGAAGGCATTTGCCTTTTTCCGCCCGAAGCCGCCCCTTGGAGAGGATGCGGCACAGGCTGGCCCAGCCCTCGCGGCTGGCGGCCAGCGCGGTGACGGGGGGCGCATCGGTAAAGACCAGCCGCGCCGCCGGCAAGAGCCGGGGCACATTGTAGATCGCCGCCGAGGCGGGCTGTTTTTCCGGGGGCGGGCCTTGCGGCGCAGGCGGGCCGATCAGCCCATGGTCACTGTCAAAACGCTGGCGTTCGCGCACCCGGCGGGCAATGTCGCGCGCCTCGGTATGGGCGCGCACGATGCCGGCGACGCTGTTGTCATCGGCAATGGCAATCGCCTCAAGCCCGTCCAGCGCCGCCCGGCGCATGTATTCCTCGGGGTGCGAGGCCCCGGTGAGGAAGGTGAAATTCGACGTGATGCAGAGTTCGGCAACCATGGGGCAGGGTTTCGTGGTGCGGTTTCTGGTCGGGGTCCGCCTTGGGCGCGCCTGTCTCGACAGCAGGGGGCGAATCGCGATAGGCTGGAACAAAAGAAGAACAAATAACGGGGTGCCTGTCAAATGGCCGGTTCTGCGGCCCGGCTTTTGCCCGTTGTTTTCTGCCGAACTGCCTGCCGAACTGCCCGCCACCCTCTCTGCCGAACTGCTGATGTCCAACCGTCGTATTCTCTCCCTGTGGTTCCCGCGCCTCGGCGCCGAACGGCTGATCCGGGCCGAGCCGGACCTCTGGGGCCAGCCGCTGGCGGTGCTGCGCGACAGCGGTCAGATGCAGCTGGTGTCGTCGCTGTCGCCAGAGGCCAGCGCCGCGGGGGTGCATCTGGGCCAGCCGCATCGCGATGCCCAGGCCCTGTGCCCGGGGCTGCTGACCCGGTTGCAGAACCCGCAGGCCGAGGCCGCCTTTCTGGCCACCCTGCGCCGCTGGGCGGTGCAGTTTTCGCCCTGGGTGGCCGAAGAGGCCCCGGCGGCGCTGATGCTGGATATTACCGGCTGCGCGCATCTCTTTGGCGGCGAGCCGGGGCTGATCGACGCGGTGCAGCAGGGCTGTGCCGGGTTGGGGCTGACGGCGCAGGCCGGGATTGCCGACACGCCCGGCGCCGCCTGGGCGCTGGCGCGCTTTGCCGGGCGTGGCGACATGCCGATGTTTCGCAGCGGCGATGCCATCGACCAGGAGGCGCCGGCGACCCGGGTGCGGGCGGCGCGGCGGCGGCATTGGACCCGGGGCGGCCCGGCGCCACAGCTCGCCAGCAAGGGGTCGGCCGGGGGGGCAGCGGGGGCGGCGATTGCGCCGGTGGGCCAGACCCGCACCGCGCTGGCCGATCTGCCGGTGGCGGGGCTGCGCATCGACGCCGAGACCCAGGCGCATCTGGCGCGTCTGGGGCTGCGGCGCATCGGCGATCTGGCGGGCCAGCCGCGCGCCGCCGTGGCGCGGCGTTTCGGCAAGGGGCTGATGCTGCGGCTGGATCAGGCGCTGGGCGCGGCGGCCGAGCCGATCACCCCGGCCCGCGAGGCGCCGCATTTCGCGGTGCGCCTGACCCTGCCCGAGCCGATCGGGCTGCGCGAGGACATCGAGGCCGGGATGCTGCGGCTGCTGGAGCGGCTCTGCGTGCTGCTGGAGGCGCGCGGCAAGCTGGTGCGGCAGCTGCGGCTGCAGGCGTTCCGCACCGATCAGAGCATGCAATGGGTCGAGGTCGGCCTGGCCCGGGCCTCGGCCGAGGTGGAGCGCATCCGCCCGCTGCTGGCGATGAAGCTTGACGAGATCGAGGCCGGGTTTGGCATCGACATGCTGCGGCTGGTGGCGCTGCGGGTGGAAGAGGCCGGGCAGCAGCGCATGAGCGGGCCGCTGGAGGCCGGCCATGTGGCGGCCAGACGCCGGCAAAGCGGCGCCGCGCTGGAGGATCTGATCGGGCGGCTGGGGGCGCGGGTCGGGCTCGAGCGCATCACCCGGCTGCATCCCGCCGACAGCCATCTGCCGGAGAAAACCGCCAAGGTGATGGCCGCCCCCTGGGCCGAGGCCCATGCCGGGCCCTGGCCGGTGCCGGCGACGCCACGGCCCTTGCTGATCTGGCGCCCCGAGCCGGTGCTGGCGCCGGGCAGCCCCTATCCGCCGGGGGTGTTCCGCTGGCGCGGGCGCGATCTGCATCTGGAACTGGCGGCGGGGCCGGAACGGATCACCCCGCAATGGTGGCTCGACGATCCGGACTGGCGCAGCGGGGTGCGCGACTACTGGCGCGTGACCTGCCGCGAGGGGCCCAGATTGTTCATGTATTTCGCCCATGGCGGCGACATGTCGGCGGGCTGGTTCTGCCAGGGCAGTTTCGCCTGATCATCGGGGTCCGGGGGGAAGTCCCTCCGGCGGCGCGGACTGGGTGGGGGCAAGATCGCCGCGCCGCCGGAGGTAGCGGTTGTTTCGCTATGAATTGACTATGCGCAAAGCTTTGGGCGAGATCGGGGAGGCCCCGGGGCGATTTGCGGATCAAGTTGCGGCGAAAACGCGGCAGGGTTGATTTTTTGCAAAACTGCGGCGATTCTGATCGCATGAATGCTCAACCGCCTATTCCGTTCAGCGGTCCGCCGCAGACCCCGACCCAGGTGGCGTTTCACCGCACGGAGCTTGGGCTGATCCTGTCGCTTTACGGGCGCATGGTCGCCGCCGGGGAATGGCGCGATTACGGGATATCCAACCTGCGCGAGGTGGCGGTGTTCTCGATCTTCCGGCGCACGGCGGAAAACCCGCTCTACCGGATCGAGAAACGGCCCCGGCTGAAGACCCGCCAGGGGCTTTACGCGGTGATCGGCATGGACGGGCAGATCCTCAAGCGCGGCCATGATCTCAGGACCGTGCTGCGGGTGCTGGAGCGCAAGCTGATCCGCGCCGTCAAATAGCCATGCCGCGACCGCCTGCGGCGGCCTCGGCAGGCCTCCGGCGGGGATATTTCGGGCAAGAGAAAAGGGCCCCGGCTTCGCCCCTGCTTCATCTCGTCGGCAATACTCCGGGGGTCTGGGGGCAGCGCCCCCAGCCGCCAGGCGGCGTCGCAAGCGGCTCAGCCGATCTGTTGGGCCATGATACACAGAAGT
>NZ_JBFJVE010000191.1:0-5582 GCF_041624275.1 Shimia sp. | reverse complement strand
CGAGGTATATTCCGACGGCAGCATCACACAGCGCACATTCTCTGCGCCCAAGGCATCCACCGCGATGGTCGCCACCAGCGCCGAGTCGATGCCGCCCGACAGACCCAACAGCACCTTCTTGAAGCCGGTCTTGCCCATGTAATCGCGCAGGGCCTCGACACAGACCCGGTAATCCTGCTCTTCGCCGGCCGGCAACAGGGCCTTCTGCCCATGCAGGGCGCGCCAGCCCTCGGCGGTGCGCTCGAACTCCACATGCACGGTCATCTCGTCGAAGACCGGCAGTTGCACCGCCAGCTCGCCGCCGGGATTGAGCACGAAACTGCCACCATCAAAGACCTGATCGTCCTGACCGCCGACCATGTTGAGATAGGCCAGCGGCAGGCCGGTCTCGACCACGCGGGCTACCATGTGGTTCATGCGCCGGTCGAACTTGTCGCGGTAATAGGGCGAGCCATTGGGCACCACGAGGATCTCGGCGCCGGTCTCTTCCAGCGTCTCGCAAACATCCTCGAACCAGGCATCCTCGCAGATCGGCGAGCCCACGCGCACGCCGTTGATGTCATAGGGCCCGCCCAGGGGGCCGTGGTCGAACAGCCGCTCTTCGTCGAACACGGTGTAATTGGGCAGGTGGTGCTTGCGCTGCCGATGGACGATCTTGCCGCCCCGGCAGATGAAATAGGCGTTGTAAAGCCGCCCGCCATCGGCCAGCGGCCCGCCGATCGCCAGTGCCGGGCCCTCGGCGCAGTCCCTGGCCAGCTGTTCGATCCGCGCCATGGCGGCAAGGTGAAAGGCAGGTTTCAGGATCAGGTCCTGTGCATTGTAGCCGGTGATGAACATCTCGGGCAGCGCCACCAGGTCGGCGCCCGCCGCCTTGCCCTCGGCCCAGGCGGCCAGTGCCTTGGCCGCGTTGCCCTCGAGGTCGCCCATCGTCGGGTTCGCCTGGGCCATGGTCAGTTTAAATCGTTCGGCCATGCCAGCCTCCTGTCACTTCCTCACCGGCAGATTTAGCAGAAGCGCGCCCGAGGGAAAGCGCAATCGCCAAAAGGCGTTGCCCCGGGTCTGGCGCTGCTTTAGGATTTTGCCAAGCCGAAGAACAGGCTGGGGACGACCCGTGGGGATTGAAAAAACATGAGCAAAACGCAGGCACTCGCACTTGCATGTCTTCTGGCAGCTGCAAGCCTCGCCCTGCCGGCGCAGGCCCAGGACGGGGAAGTCCTGACCAAGCAATATGATGATGGCGGCGTCTACGAAGGCACCTTCAAAGGCGGCCTCCAGCACGGCACCGGCAGTTACCGGCTGCCCAATGGCTATGAATATGTCGGCGACTGGTCCGAGGGCGAGATCAAGGGCCAGGGCATGGCGCGCTTTCCCAACGGCTCGGTCTATGAGGGCGAATTTGCCAAGGGCAAACCCGAAGGTATCGGCAAGATCGTCTTTTCCGACGGCGGCACCTACGAGGGCGAGTGGGTCGACGGCAAGATCACCGGCAAGGGGGTCGCGATCTATGCCAACGGTGTGCGCTACGAAGGCGGCTTCCAGAACGCCATGCATCACGGCAAGGGTGAGATGACCAGCCCCGGCGGCTATCACTACAGCGGCGACTGGGTCAATGGCGTCAAAGAGGGCATGGGCGACATCACCTATCCCGATGGCGCCACCTATTCGGGGCAGATCGCCGCCGGAGAGCGCGACGGGCAGGGCACGCTGACCATGCCTGACGGGCTGGTCTACGAGGGCCTGTGGCGGGCCGGTCAGATCGAAGGCTCGGGCAAGCTGACGCAGCCCAACGGCGATGTCTACGAAGGCGAGCTGGCCGGTGGCCAGCGTCAAGGTCAGGGGCGGGTGGTCTATGCCAACGGCGATACCTATGACGGCAGCTTCGAAGACGACAAGCGCCACGGACAGGGCACCTTCCGCGGCGCCGACGGTTATGAATATGTCGGCTCCTGGGTTGCCGGCCATATCGAGGGCGAAGGCAGCGTGACCTATCCCGACGGCTCGGTCTATGCCGGCCAGTTCCGCCGCGATCTCGCCGATGGCACCGGCCGCATCACCTATCCCGACGGCTCGGTCTACGAAGGCGAATGGAAGGACGGCGTGATCGAGGGCACCGGCCGGGCGACCTATGCCAACGGGCTGGTCTACGAGGGCGAGTTCCGCGATGCCCGCAACCATGGCCGGGGCGTGATGACCTATGCCGACGGTTACCGATACGAGGGCGAATGGGCCGAGGGCCAGCGCCACGGGCTGGGCAAGGCGACCTATCCCGACGGCACGGTCTATGAAGGCCAGTTCGCCAATGGCCAGCGCCATGGCGTCGGCGAGATCGTGATGCCCGACGGCTTCAGATATGCCGGTGAATGGCAGGCCGGCGAGATCAGCGGCAAGGGCGTCGCGTCTTATGCCAACGGCGATGTCTACGAAGGCATGTTCAAGGCCGGCAAACGTCAGGGCGAGGGCACCATGCGCTATGCCACCGGCGAGGAAAGCACCGGCCGCTGGGCCGACGGCATCCTGTCTTCCGACGGCTGAGCGGCGGGCGTCTGACCAGATCGCCCGCGCCGCACCGGGCGGCACCGGGCCAAGGCGCTGGCCCGGCCGGGTGATCCGGCCTAGGCTGGCGCATGTTCAAACGGGTTCTCGGGTTTCCTCTGGCGCATTGGCGCGGCCGGGTCGGGCTCGGGGTGACGCTGCTGTTCACCCTGCTCGGGCTGCGGCTGGCGATTGCCTGGGCCGGCGGCATCGCCGCCCTGTGGCTGGATGCGGCGCTGTACCTCTGGCAGGTCGTCGGCAGTTGGCGGGCGCTGCGCCGCCACCAGCGCGACACCCCCGATTTTCTGGTGACGGTGGCGGCGGTCGCCGCGATCCTGACGACCCTGCCGGTCTTTGTCCTGCCGCAGCTCGACCGTATCTCGCGCGACAATCTGGCGCCGATGGTGCTGCCCGAACCGGGGCCGAGCGGGGTCACGGTGGCGCCCGATCACATCCTTCTTGCGGGCCCAGTCGGCTTCGAGATGTTCGAAGGCTTCAAGGCGGCGCTCGCCGCCCGCCCCGAGCTTGGCACCGTGGTGCTGGCCAGCGACGGGGGGCGTGTTTATGCCGCCCGTGCCATCGCCCGGCTGATCCGCGACAACGCCATGGACACCCGCGTCGCCGACACCTGCGCCTCGGCCTGCACCCTGCTGTTCATCGCCGGCAGCCGGCGCAGCCTCGGCCCCGGCGGGCGCCTTGGCTTTCACGGCTACAGCAACCGGGGCCGGCTGGGCTTTGCCGACGCAGGCGAAGAAGAGGCCCGCGACCGCGCCACCTTTCTGGCGCGCGGGGTCGACGCGGCCTTTGTCGCGCGGATGTTCCGCCAGCCGCATGACCAGATGTGGTTTCCCGAACGCGCGGTTTTGCAGGCCGCCGGCATCCTGACAGAGCCCTGACGCAGGCCGGGCAGGGCGGCAGAAGGGGCTTTTCATTTCCTTGGGTGCATGTATAAATCGCAGCCATGATGACCCAGGCCCATATCGCAGCACCCGCACAGCGCATCCGCGCCGCGATTCCGGCCGGCCTGCTTCTCCTAGCCCGCCTCTGAGCGTGCCGTTGTCTGGCGCGACCGCTCAGAGGACGCCGATTCGCGCCTAGGCTTCAGAAGACATAGTGAGACATTCCAAATGACCGAACCTGCAAAACAAGACCGCGTCTTGATCTTTGACACGACATTGCGCGACGGCGAGCAGAGCCCCGGCGCCACCATGACCCATGACGAGAAACTCGAGATTGCCGAGATGCTCGACGAGATGGGCGTCGACATCATCGAGGCCGGCTTCCCGATCGCCTCCGAAGGCGACTTCAAGGCGGTGTCCGAGATCGCGAAACGCTCGAAAAACAGCCGCATCTGCGGCCTGGCCCGCGCCAATTTCGCCGATATCGACCGCTGCTGGGAGGCGGTGAAACACGCGCGCCAGAACCGCATCCACACCTTTATCGGCACCTCGGAACTGCACCGCGCCATCCCCAACCTCAGCATGGATGAGATGGCCGACAAGATCCACGAGACCGTGACCCACGCCCGCAACCTGTGCGACAACGTGCAGTGGTCGCCGATGGATGCCACCCGCACCGAATGGGACTATCTCTGCCGCGTGGTCGAGATCGCCATCAAGGCCGGCGCCAGCACCATCAACATCCCCGACACCGTCGGCTATACCGCGCCTGTCGAAAGCGCCGACCTGATCCGCAATCTGATCGAGACCGTGCCCGGCGCCGACGAGGTGATCTTTGCCACCCATTGCCACAATGACCTTGGCATGGCGACCGCCAACAGCCTTGCCGCCGTCGCCGGTGGCGCGCGCCAGATCGAATGCACCATCAACGGCCTCGGTGAACGCGCCGGCAACACGGCGCTGGAAGAGGTGGTGATGGCGCTCAAGGTGCGCAATGACATCATGCCCTGGCGCACCCGCATCGACAGCACCAAGCTGATGGCCATCTCGCGCCGCGTCGCCACCGTCTCGGGCTTTCCGGTGCAGTTCAACAAGGCCATCGTCGGCAAGAACGCCTTTGCCCATGAAAGCGGCATCCACCAGGACGGCATGCTGAAGAACAAGGAAACCTTCGAGATCATGCGCCCCGAGGACGTCGGCCTCGCCGGCACCTCGCTGCCTCTTGGCAAACACTCGGGCCGGGCGGCGCTGAACGACAAGCTGAAGACCCTTGGCTTTGAGCTCGGCCCCAACCAGCTGAAGGACGTCTTCGTGCGCTTCAAGGATCTGGCCGACCGCAAGAAAGAGGTCTTCGACGACGACATCATCGCCCTGATGCGCACCGGCGAGGATGACGCCAACGACGCGCTCAAGCTGGTCTCGATGAAGGTGACCTGCGGCACCGGCGGCCAGGCCGAGGCCACCGTCGAGATGGAGATCGACGGCGCCGACGTTCAGGCCACCAGCTTTGGCGACGGGCCGGTCGACGCCACCTTCAAGGCGATCCGCGAATTGCACCCCAACGCCGCGCATCTGCAGCTTTACCAGGTACATGCGGTGACCGAGGGCACCGACGCCCAGGCCACGGTCTCGGTGCGGCTGGAAGAGGGCGGCAACATCGCCACCGGCCAGTCGGCCAACACCGACACGGTGGTCGCCTCGGCCAAGGCCTATATCCACGCGCTGAACCGCCTCTTGGTGCGCCGCGACAAGATGGGAGAGGGCGCCGACGCGCGGGAGATCTCCTATAAGGATGTGCACTGAAGGGATCGGTGCGGGAAGTTTCAAAGGGTCGCCCCGAGGGGCGGCCTTTTTTGTTCCGAGCCCTCACATCTGAAGTTGCCCGATCAAATCACCCGCGCGGAATCCAGGCCGCAGGCCGCCGCGCATCGGCGGGCCGGGGTACGTCGATCCAACCTTAATGTCTCGCAGTTTATCCCAGCCAAGCTCCGTACATCTTCGAAATGGAGTGCATGCGCTTGCCAAATCGACGTGCCGGTCGGCCGGCCCGTCATGTCGAAGACATGCCTCTGGCATGATGCGCGGCGGCCTGCGGCCTGGACTCCGCGCGGGAATGGATTGGTGAACTACCTATGCGAGGACATTGCCTCT
>NZ_JBFJVE010000190.1:0-5622 GCF_041624275.1 Shimia sp. | reverse complement strand
GTCGGCGAACTCGTCGATCACCGCGTCCTGAAAGATGTTCTCGTAATCGAGCACGTAATGCGGAAAGCCCTTTTCCTCGGCCACCCGGCGGGCATCGTGGATGTCGATCCCGGCGCAGCAGGCGCCCTTTTTGGCCAGCGCAGCGCCATGATCGTAAAGCTGCAACGTGACGCCGACCACGTCATAGCCTTCGTCCGCCAGCTTGGCGGCGACCACCGAACTGTCGACGCCGCCGGACATCGCCACCACCACGCGGGTCTGCGCCGGCGGTTTGGCAAAACCAAGCGAATTGAGGTTGCTGTCACGATCCAGCGCCATGCGAGTCTCTCCTGTCCGGGATGGCTGAGAATATAGGAAAATCCGAACTACTCTCAAGGGGCGGTTTCACATCTCATTAACAGCGTTCCCCCAGCATGAGCCCAAAGCGAGGGTATCGGAATGTTTCTGAAAAAGGTCGCGGGGCTCAGAACCACCAAAACCGCCAGTGGCGAGGTCATGACACAGGCCGATCTGCCCCCCGCCGGCACCAGCCGCTGGGTGGCGTCGCGCAAGGCGGCGGTGGTGCGCGGGGTGGTTTACGGGCTGATCAGCTATGACGAGGCCCTGGCGCGCTACGGGCTCAGCGACGAGGAGTTCCAGGAATGGATTTCGGCGGTTGCACTGCACGGGGTCGATGCGCTGAAAACGACGAACCTGCAAAAGTATAGACAATCATAAGTTGAAATGGTAGATTTTCAAACAAGGTAACCGGCAGTTAACCTTTCTTGGTCAGTGTTAACCGCGTTCATTTTGTTTTTGAGAGGATTCTGTCATGCGCGTGCTTCTGGTCGAGGATGACCCGACAACCTCGAAAAGCATCGAGATGATGCTGACCCATGCCAATCTCAACGTCTATGCCACCGATCTCGGGGAAGAGGGGATCGACCTTGCCAAGCTCTATGACTACGATCTGATCCTGCTCGATCTCGGCCTGCCGGACATCAACGGGCTGGATGTGCTGCGCCAGCTGCGGCTGGCCCGGATCGAGACGCCGATCCTGATCCTGTCGGGGGCCGACGATACCGAGAACAAGATCAAGGGCTTCGGTTTCGGTGCCGACGACTACCTGACCAAGCCGTTTCATCGCGAAGAGCTGGTGGCGCGCATTCACGCCATCATCCGGCGCTCAAAAGGGCATTCGCAATCGGTCATCCGCACCGGCAAGATCGCGGTCAATCTCGATGCCAAGACCGTTGATGTGGCCGGCAAGGCGGTGCATCTGACCGGCAAGGAATATCAGATGCTCGAGCTTTTGAGCCTGCGCAAGGGAACCACCCTGACCAAGGAGATGTTTCTCAACCATCTCTACGGCGGCATGGACGAACCCGAGCTGAAGATCATCGATGTCTTCATCTGCAAGCTGCGCAAGAAGCTGAGCGAGGCCACCGGCGGTGACAACCATATCGAGACCGTCTGGGGGCGCGGATACGTGCTGCGCGACCCGCAGCCCGAGGCTCAGGGCGACGCGGCGATCCTGGCGCTGAGGGCCTGAGCAGACGCAGGTCTCTGGACCTTCGCGCCGCCGATGCCTATCACTTGACTCGCAGGCGACAGGAGGATGCGCGGGTGAGTGGCGAGACGGATGTGTCCGATTTGACGAAAGCGGCGGCGCGCGCCGAGCTGGCCCGCCTTGCCGCGCTGCTGAACCGCGCCAACACCGCCTATCACGGCGCGGATGCGCCGGAGATCTCGGATGCGCAATACGATGCGCTGAAACGGCGCAACGCCGCGATCGAGCAACGCTTTCCCGAGCTGAAACGCCCCGACAGCCCCTCGGATCAGGTCGGTGCCCGCGCCAGTGACGGTTTCGGCAAGATCACCCACAGCGTCGCGATGCTGTCGCTGGGCAATGCTTTCGAAGACGGCGATGTCGCCGATTTCGACCGCTCGATCCGCAGCTACCTCGGTCTTGGAGCCGAGGCGCCGCTGGCCTATACCGCCGAACCCAAGATCGACGGGCTGAGCCTGTCGTTGCGCTATGAGAACGGGCAGCTGGTTCAGGCGGCGACCCGCGGCGATGGCGCGGTGGGCGAGAATGTCACCGAGAATGCGCGCACCATCGCCGACATCCCGCAGACAATCGACGCCGCCCCGGAGATCATGGAAATTCGCGGCGAGGTCTATATGAGCCACGCCGATTTCGCCGCCCTCAACGCCCGCCAGCAGGCGGCGGGCGACAAGCTCTTTGCCAATCCGCGCAACGCGGCGGCCGGTTCGCTGCGCCAGCTTGACGCGCGGATCACGAAGGCGCGCCCCTTGCGTTTCTTCGCCTATGCCTGGGGCGAACTCAGCGCGCCGCTCGGCGAAACGCAGATGCAGGCGATCGCGCGGCTTGCCGGTTTCGGCTTCAAGACCAACGACCTGACCCGGCTGTGCGGCTCTCCGGGCGAACTGCTGGCCCATTACCGCGCCATCGAGGCACAGCGCGCGACGCTGGGCTATGACATCGACGGGGTGGTCTACAAGGTCGACCGGCTTGATTTGCAGGCGCGGCTGGGGTTCCGGGCCACCACCCCACGCTGGGCGGTGGCGCACAAGTTTCCCGCCGAGCTGGCCTGGACCCGGCTCGAGGGGATCGACATCCAGGTCGGGCGCACCGGGGCGCTGTCGCCTGTGGCGCGGCTGGCGCCGGTCACCGTCGGCGGGGTGGTGGTGTCGAACGCGACCCTGCACAACGAGGATTACATCACCGGCTTTGACAGCAAGGGCCAGAGAATTCGCGATACGGGCAAGGATTTCCGCATCGGCGACTGGGTGCAGGTCTATCGCGCCGGCGACGTGATCCCCAAACTGGCCGATGTCGACCTTGCGAAACGCGCTGATGATGCACCCGAATACGTATTCCCGACCATTTGTCCGCAATGCGGGTCCGAGGCGGTGCGCGAAGAGGGCGACGCCGTGCGCCGCTGTACCGGCGGGTTGATATGCCCGGCGCAGGCGGTTGAAAAGCTGAAGCATTTCGTGTCGCGAAAGGCCTTTGACATCGACGGGCTCGGCGCCCGGCAGATCGAGATGTTCTACGAGGACGACGTGCTGGCGATCCGCGCACCGGCCGATATCTTCACCCTCGAGGCGCGCGATGCCGCCAATGTGTCACGGCTGAAGAACCGCCACGGCTGGGGGGCGCAGAGCGCCGAGAACCTCTTTGCCGCGATCCGCGAAAAACGCGAGATCCCGCTGGCCAAGCTGATCTTCGGCCTTGGCATTCGCCATGTCGGCGAGGTCGGCGCGCGCGATCTGGCGCTGCACTACATGGGCTGGCAGGCGCTGACCGAGGCGGTCGACCTGGCGCGCCCCGCCGCGCTGGCGCATCGCCGCGCGGATCTGGCGGAAGAGGCCGAGCGTCAGGCGGCGCTGGCCGAGGGGCGCCGGGCCCGTATCGCCGAGACCCGCGCCGCCGCCATCGCCGCATGCGATGTCCCCGCCGCGGCCCGTGCCGCCTGGGACGACCTGATCGGCATCGACGGCATCGGTGCGACGCTGGGCCAGTCGCTGTCGGATGCCCTGTCCAACCCCGAGGAACGCGCCGCGATCGAGGACCTGATCGGCCATTTGCGTGTTCTGCCGCCCGCGGCCCCGGCCGCCGAAAGCCCGGTGGCGGGCAAGACCGTGGTCTTTACCGGCAGCCTCGAAAAGATGACAAGGGCCGAGGCCAAGGCCCGGGCCGAGGCGCTGGGGGCCAAGGTGTCGGGGTCGGTCTCGGGCAAGACCGACCTTCTGGTCGCCGGCCCCGGTGCCGGGTCCAAGGCCAGGAAAGCCGCCGATCTCGGGGTCGAGACCATCGACGAAGATGCCTGGCTGGCGCTGATCGAGGGGCTATGAGCGGGCGCCCCGAAATCCTGTTCCCGCTTTTTGCCGGGCTGACCACGCTGGATGGCGTCGGTCCGAAGAACGCCCAGCACCTGCATCAGATGGCGGTCGAGAAACCGCGCGATCTGCTGTTCACCTTGCCCTATGCGGGCATCGACCGGCGGCGGCGCGACTCGGTGCTTGACGCCGAACTGCCGGCGGTGGTCACGGTCGAGGTCGAAATCATCGCCCACCGTCCGGCGCGCGGGCGCGGCGGCGCCTATCGGATCACCGTCAGGGACAGCCGCAGCACCTTTCAGCTGGTGTTCTTCCATGCCCGGGCCGACTATCTGAACCGCAGCCTTCCGGTGGGCGCGCGGCGTCTGGTCTCGGGGCGGGTCGAACTGTTCGACGGGGGGCGCAGATGGTCCACCCCGACCATGTCGCCGGGGTCGAAGAGGCTGCCGCGATCCCGGCTTTCGAACCGGTCTATCCGTTGACCGCCGGCATCACCCAGAAGACCATGGCCAAGGCGGTGCAATCGGCCCTGTCCCATGTGCCGGCGCTGGCCGAATGGATTGATCCGGCCCAGAAATCACAGGCGAAATGGCCCGATTGGCAGGATGCGATGCGCGCCGCGCACGGGCCCAGCCGTTCCGATGATATGGCCCCGGCCGCCCCGGCGCGCGAACGGCTGGCCTATGACGAGTTCTTCGCCCACCAGCTGACCCTGGCGCTGGCGCGTTCGAAACTGCAACGCGCCAAGGGGATCATCAGCCAGGCCAGCGGCCTCCTGCAGGAAAGGGTGATGCAGGCGCTGCCCTATGCGCCGACCGGGGCCCAGCGTCGCGCCATCGCCGAGATCACCCGCGACATGGGCTCGGATCTGCGCATGAACCGGCTGTTGCAGGGCGATGTCGGGGCCGGCAAGACGCTGGTCGCCTTCATGGCGCTTGTGATCGCGGTCGAGGCCGGGGGGCAGGGGGTGATGATGGCGCCGACCGAGATCCTGGCGCGTCAGCACCTGCAGGGGCTGCGCCCGCTGGCCGAAAGCGCCGGGGTGCGGCTGGACATCCTGACCGGGCGCGACAAGGGCCGCGAGCGCGCGGCCAAGCTGGCGGATCTGGCGCGGGGCGAGATCCAGATCCTGGTCGGCACCCACGCGGTGTTCCAGGAGGATGTGCATTTCGCCGACCTGCGGCTGGCGATCATCGACGAACAGCACCGCTTCGGGGTGCGCCAGCGGCTCGAACTGGGCCGGAAGGGCACCGGAGCCGATGTTCTGGTGATGACCGCGACGCCGATCCCGCGCTCGCTGGCACTGGCGCAATATGGCGATATGGACGTGTCGGTGCTTGACGAGAAACCGCCCGGCCGGCAGCCGATCACCACCGCGCTGGTCTCGACCGGCCGCATGGAGGAGGTGGTCGACCACCTGCGCGGGGCGGTGCAGGAGGGCAGGCAGGCCTATTGGGTCTGCCCGCTGGTCGACGAAAGCGAAAACCTTGATCTGGCGGCGGCGGAAGAGCGGTTCAAGCATTTGCGGGCGGCGCTTGGCGAAGGTGTCGTCGGCCTGGTGCATGGCCAGATGCCGCCGCAGGAAAAGGACGCGGCGATGCGTGCCTTTCAGCAGGGCGAGACCAGTGTGCTGGTGGCGACCACGGTGATCGAGGTCGGTGTCGACGTGCCCAATGCGACGATCATTGTGATCGAGCGCGCCGAGATCTTCGGCCTGGCCCAGTTGCATCAGCTGCGCGGCCGGGTCGGGCGCGGCGATCAGGCCTCGACCTGCCT
>NZ_JBFJVE010000189.1:0-5640 GCF_041624275.1 Shimia sp. | reverse complement strand
GGCGGCGCGGCGCGGGCGGTGGTGGCGTCGCTGCTGGATGCCGGGGTGCCCGAGATCCTGATCAGCAACCGCACAAGGGTGCGCGCCGAGCAATTGCGCGAGGATTTCGGCACCCGGCTGCGTGTCATCGACTGGGTGCAGGCCGGCAATGCGCTGGAAGAGGGCGCCACCGTGGTCAACACCACCTCGTTGGGGATGGCGGGCAAGCCGGAATTGCGGGTGCCGCTGGACGGGTTGAACAGGTCGGCGGTCGTGACCGACATCGTCTATAACCCGCTCAGGACCGAACTCTTGCAGGCGGCCGCGCAGATCGGCTGCACCACGGTCGACGGGCTGGGCATGTTGCTGCATCAGGCAGTGCCCGGTTTCGAGCGCTGGTTCGGCGTCCGCCCCGAGGTCGACGAGGCCACGCGCGAGGCGGCGCTGCAATGAGCTTTCGCCTCGGGTTGACCGGTTCGATCGGCATGGGCAAATCGACCACGGCGCGGCTGTTCGCCGAAGCCGGCTGCGCGGTCTGGGATGCCGATGCCGCCGTCCATCGCATGTATGCCGCCGGCGGAGTCGCGGTGGCGCCGATTGCCGCCGCCCTGCCCGGCGCGGTCGTCGACGGCGCGGTGTCGCGCGAGCGGCTGAAAGAGATGATCGCCGCCGACCCCGCGGTGCTGCGCACCCTTGAACAGATCGTCCATCCGCTGGTCGCCGAAGACCGCGCCGCCTTTGCCCGCGCGGCCAGTGCCGACATCGTGGTGTTCGACATCCCGCTGTTGTTCGAAGGCGGCAGCGAGACGATGATGGATGCGGTCGTATGTGTCTCTGTTCCACCCGAAGAACAACGAAAACGGGTGCTGGAGCGCGGTACGATGACGCTCGCGCAGTTTGAACAGATCCTTGCCAAACAGATGCCGAACGCGGAAAAATGCGCCCGCGCTGACTACGTGGTCGTCACCGACACGCTGGACCACGCCCGGGCGCAGGTGCGCGAGATCGTCGAAACCATAAGGGGACGGAACAGCGATGCGTGAGATCGTGATGGATACCGAGACCACCGGGCTCGACCCGGCGACCGGCGACCGGATCGTCGAGATCGGTGGTGTCGAACTGTTGAACCACATGCCCACCGGCCGCACCTATCACCAGTATATCAACCCGGAACGCGCGATGCCGCAGGAGGCCTTTGAAGTGCACGGGCTGGGCGACGAGTTTCTGGCCGACAAGCCGGTGTTCAAACAGATCGGTCAGGAGTTTCTGGATTTCATCGGCGACGCCAAGCTGGTGATCCACAATGCCGCCTTCGACATGAAGTTTCTCAATGCCGAGCTGAAATGGATGGGCCTGCCGCAGATCCCCTGGGAGCAGGCGCTGGACACGCTGGCGATTGCGCGCAAGAAATTTCCCGGCTCGCCGGCCTCGCTGGATGCGCTGTGCCGCCGCTTCGGCATCGACAATTCCAGCCGCACCCTGCACGGCGCGCTGCTCGACTCGGAAATCCTGGCCGAGGTCTATCTCGAGCTGATCGGCGGGCGGCAGCCGGATTTCGGCCTTTCGACGGCCAGCGCCGGAAACGGCGCAGACTCGGCCGACGCGCAATGGCGCCCGCAACCGCGCCCCGCGCCCCTGCCCCCGCGCCTGAGCGAGGACGAAAAAAAGGCCCACCAGGACTTCATCGCCAAAATGGGCGAGAATGCCTTGTGGGCCAAATCGGGCTAGGTCGCCGATCCGGCGGCCCCGATCCTGATCGCGGGATTTATGCGGTGCCCTGGGGCTGCTCGGCCTGACGGCGCGCCACTTCCTGGCGATAGAGCTGCATGAAATCGATGTTTTCCAGGTTCAGCGGCGGGAAGCCGCCGTCGCGGGTCACGTCGGACACGATGCGGCGCAGGAAGGGGAACAGAAGCCGCGGGCATTCGATCAGCAGGAAGGGGTGGATCTGCTCGTTCGGCACGCCTTCGATGTGGAAGATGCCGGCATATTCGACCTCGAGCACGAACATCGCGTCTTCGGTGCCCTTGGCCTTGGAGGTGACGTTCAGCTTGATGGTGACCTCGTACTGGTGCTCGGGCTCGCGCTTCTGAGCGTCAAGATTGACCTGCACCTGCACGTCCGGCTGCACTTCGCCCTGAACGCGTTTCTGCGCCAGGATGTTTTCGAATGACATGTCACGGATGAATTGTGCCAGAACATTCATCTTGATCTGGGGCATCGCCTGCGCTGCACCGTTGTCGTTTTCCGACATGGGGTCTCTCCTGAAAATTCAAAAAGTCACGGCTGTCTAGCAGGAAGGCAAACCGGCCTCAATGCTTAGTCCATTCCGAGGGCCGGTGGGTCGGCCGCTTGGCCGGATCAAGCTCGGAAAACTCGCCGTCGATGACCTCGCCCTGCCCCGCCGCCGGGCGCGGCCCGGTGCCTGCCTCGCCCCGCATCGCGCCCATGGCAAAGCTTTGCACCTGCACCCGCGTGCGCAGGAAACGGAACACCGCCACCCGCACTGCCGGCACCAGAAGGGCAAAGCCGAGCGCATCGGTGAAGAACCCCGGCGTCAGCAGCAGCGCGCCGGCGAAAAGGATCATCGCGCCATGCGCCAGCGGCTCGGCCGGGTTGTCCAGCTCGGCAAAGGACCGTTGCAGATTGCCCAGCGCCCGCAGCCCCTGGCTGCGCACCAGATAGGTGCCGGCAATGGCGGTCACCACCACCACCCCGAGGGTCGGCCACAGGCCGATGGCGCCACCGACCTGGATGAACAGCGCGATCTCGATCAGGGGAACACCGACAAAGGCCAGAAACAGCCACATATTTTCATTCTCCAAAGCTTTCCCGCCCGGTGGACTTGATCGGGCACGTGACTTACATAAGTGCGGTAGATGCCTGTTACCATGCCCTTGTCGAGGTCCATATGAATTCGTCGCCCATCATTCAGCTTCTGGTCCTGGCCGGTATCGCGATCTTTCTAATCCTGCGCCTGAAAAACGTGCTCGGAACCCGTGACGGTTTCGAACCCCCGCGCGAGGCGCAACCCGGCATGGCCCGGCGCGGCGGCCCCGACCTCGAAGTGATCGAGGGCGGCCCCGATGCCGACATTCTCGATCATGTCGCCGCCGACAGCGAGGCCGCCAAGGCGCTGGGCGCGATGAAGGCGGTCGAACCGGACTTCAACGTCACCGAGTTCCTGCAGGGTGCGCGCGGCGCTTATGAAATGATCCTGATGGGGTTCGAGAACGGCGATATGGCAAGCATTCTGCCGTTTCTGTCGGAAGAGGTCTATGAGGCCTTCTCGCAGGTGGTGGATTCGCGTGAACAGCAGGGGCTGACCGTGGAAAGCACCTTTGTCGGGGTGCGCGAAATGGTGCTTCAGGATGCCAGCTTTGACTCCGCCGGGCGCGAGGCGGAACTGGTGGTGCGTTTCGTCGGTGAGCTGACCCATGTGGTGCGCGACCGGGGCGGCGACATCGTCGAGGGCGACGAGACCAAGATCAAGCGCCAGAAAGACGTCTGGACCTTTGCCCGCGTCATGGGCACCGACGATCCCAACTGGCGGCTTGTTGCGACGGGCGAATGACCGGCTGGTTCCGGGCGGCGCTTGTGGCGGGTCTGGTGATGACCGGCGCGACGGCGATGTCCGAAACCTCGCACAGCATTCTTGCCTTTTCCGATCTCGACGGCTGGGAAGACGATGACCACGCCGAGGCGCTAAAGACCTTTCTCAACACCTGCGGCGATCTCAGGGCGCCGGACTGGCGCGCGCTTTGCGCCGCCGCCGAGGGTTTCAGCAATCCGCGCAAGTTCTTCGAACTGTTCTTCCGCCCGGTTCTGATCGAGGACGGGGCCGAGCCCCTGTTCACCGCCTATTACGAACCCGAGCTTGACGGCGCGCGGCTGCCGGACGCGCGGTTCCGCTTTCCGCTTTACCGGATGCCGCCCGAGGCGCGGCGCAAGGCGCAATGGCTGACCCGGCGCGAGATCGAAACCAATGGCGCCCTTCAGGGGCGCGGGCTCGAGATCGCCTGGGTCGATGATCCGGTTGAGCTGTTCTTCCTGCAAATCCAGGGCTCGGGCCGGATCCGGCTGGCCGACGGTTCCTTCCTTCGGGTCGGCTATGGCGGGTCCAACGGGCACCCCTATCGCTCGATCGGGGTCGAACTGGTGCGGCGCGGCATCTATTCCGCCCATCAGGTCAGCGCGCAGGTGATCAAGAACTGGGTGCGGCGCAATCCGGAACAGGGGGCAGAGCTGCTGCGCCACAATGACTCCTATGTCTTTTTCCGCAGGATTTCCAAAGTGCCGGCCGACCAGGGGCCGCTGGGGGCGATGAACCGCTCGATCACCCGCATGCGCAGCATCGCGGTCGATCCGAAATACACGCCGCTCGGGGCGCCGGTCTGGCTGGAAAAGGACGGCAAGGAGCCGATGCGGCGGCTGATGATCGCGCAGGACACCGGCTCGGCGATCAAGGGGGCGCAGCGGGCCGATATCTTTTTCGGCACCGGCGATGCGGCGGGCCGTGCCGCCGGCCGGCTCAAGGATCCGGGGCGGATGGTGGTGCTGCTGCCGATCCAGCGCGCCTTTGCCATGCTGCCCGAGGCGGTGCTGTGACCCGGCGCCGGCTGACACCCGAAGAGATCGAGCTGTGGCGCAGGGTGGCGCAGACGGCGGAACGGTTTCATCCCGAACGGCGGCCTCTGGCTGATCCGGCGCCCAAGCCCAAGCCGGTCAAGGTCGCCAAGCCGCGTTTCGGCGGTTTCGAGATCGGCGCCCGGGCCCGTCGCGAGCCGCCGCCGCATGCGCTGGCGCCGGGGATCTCGGACCAGGTCGCCCGCCAGCCGCTGCGCATGGACAAGAAGATGTTCGGCCGCATGAAACGCGGCAAGATCCTGCCCGACGGCAAGATCGACCTGCACGGCATGACCCAGGCCCAGGCCCATCCGGCGCTGACCGCCTTCATCCTGCGCGCCCATGGCGAAGGCAAGCGGCTGGTGCTGGTGGTCACCGGCAAGGGCAAGTCCAAGGCCGATGACGACCCGATCCCGACCCGGCCGGGGGTGCTGAAACATCAGGTGCCGCACTGGCTGGCGATGCCGCCCCTGTCGGGCGCGGTGCTTCAGGTGGCCGAGGCGCATCTGCGCCATGGCGGCACCGGCGCCTATTATGTCTATCTGCGACGCGGCGCGGGCGGCTAGGTTCAGCGGGCCGGCGACAGCACCGCCGGCACCAGCGTTTCGGCAGTGGCCTGGATATGGCGGCTGCTGGCGCCGAGACGGCCCAGCAGGGTGCGGTTGCCGGGTTCGACATGGCCCGGCAGGTCATTGGCGGCGGCAATGAGGGCGATCAGCGCCGGCGATTCCGCCGCCACGAAATGCGAATTGGTGTCGCGATCGCTGAAATCCGTCAGATCGACAAAGGTGATCGGCAGATCGGACAGGGTCGCGGCGCTGTTGCCCAGCCCGAGCCGGTCGCGTTCGAGGCTGACCCGAGTCGACAGGCGCAGCGCGACGTCTTTCTGCGAGGTGACGACGATGAATTCACGCGGCAGGCGGCGCATGTCTCCGGTCTGGGCGCGGAACACGTCGACGGAAATGTCGGGCGACATCAGCACCACCGCATCGACGTTCTGCGCCACCCAGCCCGGCCGCTTCAGATCGGCCTGGC
>NZ_JBFJVE010000188.1:0-5728 GCF_041624275.1 Shimia sp. | reverse complement strand
GGTCGAGTTGGTGCGCGCGCGGGGCGGTGAGGCGCATATCCCGACCCAGAGCCGCGTCCGCATCCAACGCAGCGTTCCAGCCGACCTTTACCGGAAGCGTAACCTCGTTGAGCGATTCTTCTGTAATCTCAAACAGTTCCGCCGTATCGCCACCCGGTTCGAGAAACACGCCGCCAACTTCATGGCTGCCGTCGCACTCGCATCCGCAAGGATCTGGCTACGCGCAATTGAGTCCGCGCCCTAGGCCGACCGGGGGCGGATTTTCAAAAAACGGCATAAGGTGATGTCGTCGCTTGGAGTCTGGCGCCAAGGTCGGGGAAACCGCATATTCGGCCCCGTTCAGCAGCGAAATGCACGGGGAAGGGCGCCATGAGCACATCCTATTACGCGCCGCAGGGCGGGCATCCCGGTCAGGACCGGCTTCTGACCGACCGGGCCGTCTTCACCGAGGCCTATGCCGTGCTTCCGAGGGGCACGATGCGCGACATCGTGACCAGCGCCCTGCCTTTCTGGAAAGGCACCCGCCTCTGGGTGCTCGCCCGTCCGCTGAGCGGATTTGCCGAAACCTTTTCGCAATATATCATGGAGGTGCAGCCGGGCGGCGGCTCGGCGCGCCCCGAAAGCGACCCGGCAGCCGAAGCGGTGCTGTTCGTCGTCGAGGGCACCGCCAGCCTGAGTGTCGACGGCGCGACCCACGAGATGACCCCCGGCGGCTATGCCTATCTGCCGCCCGCCAGCGACTGGACGCTTTTCAATCGCAGCACCGACACCCTGCGCTTTCACTGGATCCGCAAGGCCTATGAGCCGGTCGACGGGCTGGCGGCACCGGATGTGCTGATCCTCAACGAGAAGGACATCGCGCCGACCCCGATGCCCGGCACCGATGGCAAATGGGCCACCACGCGTTTCGTCGATCCGGCCGACCTGCGCCACGACATGCATGTCACCATCGTCACATTCGAGCCCGGCGCGGTGATCCCCTTCATGGAAACCCATGTCATGGAGCACGGGCTCTACGTGCTCGAGGGCAAGGCGGTCTACCGGCTGAACCGCGACTGGGTCGAGGTCGAGGCCGGCGATTTCATGTGGCTGCGCGCCTTCTGTCCGCAGGCCTGCTATGCGGGCGGGCCGGGGCGGTTCCGCTATCTTCTCTACAAGGACGTCAACCGCCACATGGCGCTGCGCCGCTGACCGGCACCGGGGCTCGCGGCCGGACGGTCATGTGCCGGGCCCGTCGATGACATAGGGCGTGTCGAACCAGTGTTCCTCGAGGTTGTCGCCCACTCCGATGCGGTCGATCACCGCGAACAGCCCCGGTTCCGCCAGCGGCGTCAGCACACCATGCCAGATGCCCCGGTGCAGGTTGATCGCCTGCCCCGGAGCGGCAACGAAGGCAAGGGGAAGGCCCGGCACGCCCGCGTTGTCGGCCGCGACGACGACAAGGAACGGATCCTGCGACATCGGCACGAAGGCCTGGCTGCCCAGCGGGTGGCGCTCCATCATGCGCAGGGTCAGCGGCAGGGTTTCCTTTTGCGCCCGGAACAGGCTGAGCCCGGCGCGACCCTTGGCGAAATCAAGCCGCGCGCGGTCGTGATAGCGGCCGCATCGGCCCTGGTTGATCCATTTGTCCGGCGCCCCCGAGGCCTCGAGCAGGTCACCGAAAGGGGCGAAACCCTCGGCCGTCAGCGGCAGGGTCGTCAGATGCCGGCTCATCGGCCCAACGCCTCTTGCAACCGCAGCAGCGCGATCCTCTCCACCTGCCGGCAGGCCTCGTCGAATTCGCGGGCCCGGTCATGGTCGATGCGCCGCCTGAAGGCCGCGAGAATACCGGCCTTGTCGTGATCCTTCACCGCGATGATGAAGGGAAAGCCGAATTTCTCGGTATAGGCCGCGTTGAGCTCGGTGAACTCCGCGCGTTCGGCGTCGGTCAGCATGTCGAGACCGGCGCCGGCCTGCTCGGCGGTGCTTTCGGCGGTCAGCCGGCCGGCGGCGGCCAGCTTGCCGGCGAGGTCCGGATGGGCGCGCAGAACCGCGAGGCGCCGGGCCTCGTCGGCCGAGCGGAACACCCGCGCCAGCGCGCCGTGCACCCCGGCGGCGCTGTCATGGGCCGGCCCCAGCTCGAGATCAAAGGCCGCCTCGGCGATCCAGGCGCTATGTTCGAAAATGCCGCCGAAGGCCGCGACAAAGGCCGCCCGGTCCATGTGCGAAGGCCTGTCCCGGTGCTGCGGCGGATGCTCGTGCGCCCAGTGATCGGCGATCTGTTCGCGGGTCGCGAACCAGACGCCCTCATGCCCCCGGATATGGTCCAGAACCCGCTTCAGCGCCGCTGCCCGCCCCGGACGCCCGGCCAGCCGGCAATGCAGCCCGATCGACATCATCTTCGGGGCACCCGCCCGGCCCTCGTCGTAGAGCAGGTCGAAACTGTCCCTGAGATAGCTTTCGAACTGATCGCCGGTGGCGAAACCCGCCTGAATGGCAAAGCGCATGTCGTTGCAATCCAGCGTGTAGGGCACGATCAGCTGATCGCGCCCCCCGACCCGCATCCAGTAGGGCAGGTCGTCGGCATAGCTGTCGGCGATATAGGCAAAGCCCCCCTCTTCGGCCGCCAGACGGACCGTGTTCATCGAGCAGCGCCCGGTATACCAGCCGCGCGGCGCCTGCCCGGTCACCGCCCGGTGCAGCGCGATCGCCTCGCGGATCTGGCGGCGCTCTTCCTCGGGCGGCATGTCCCTGTGCTCGACCCATTTCAGACCGTGGCTGGCGATCTCCCAGCCTGCGGCCTGCATCGCCGCCACCTGCTCGGGCGCGCGGGCCAGCGCCGTCGCCACACCGTAGACGGTGACCGGGGTCGCCGCGAGCAGGCGGTGCAGGCGCCAGAACCCGGCCCGGGCCCCGTATTCGTAAAGCGATTCCATGTTCCAGTGGCGCTGGCCGGGCCAGGGCTGGGCGCCGGTGATCTCGGACAGGAATGCCTCGGAGGCCGCATCCCCGTGCAGGATGTTGTTCTCGCCGCCCTCTTCATAGTTCAGGACGATCTGCACCGCGATCCGGGCGTCGTCGGGCCAGTTCGCCTGCGGCACCCGGGCGCCATGGCCGGTCATGTCTCGGGGGTATCTTGTCAACTTTCAGTCCTCTGGTCTGGCCTGTTGATATACCAGACAGTCAGGGACGGTTTTCAAAAAAGATCAAATGGAGTCTTCGCCCAATGGGGCTTTGCCTCGGCCCGGCCAACCGGATTAAATGAGGCCACCCCAGCAGGAGACAGCGCCATGACCGGCTTTCTGACCACCCATGTTCTCGACACCGCGCGCGGTTGCCCGGCCGAGGGGCTGATCGTCGAGCTTTACCGGATCGTCGGCGACCAGCGCCGTAAACTGGCAAGCATGCAAACCAATGCCGACGGGCGCACGGATCAGCCGATCCTTCCGCCCGACGCCTTCGAGACCGGAGAATACGAACTTCTGTTCCACGCCGGCGCCTATCTCGATGCCATCGGGGCGCAATCAGAGCAGCCGCGCTTTCTGGACATCGTGCCGATCCGCTTCGGCCTTGCGGAGGCCTCGCATTATCACGTGCCGCTGTTGCTGTCGCCCTTCGGCTATTCCACCTACCGGGGCAGCTGAAGCGGTCAGCGGCGCCCGGCGCCGGCCTCGATCGCTGCCGAGACCCGCTGAACCATGAAATCCATGAACAGGCGTGTCTTGGGGTCCTGCATGCGGCGGTGCGGATAGAGACAGGCCATCTGGATCGCCTCGGGCGGGGTCCGCTCGGCCACCGGCACCAGCGTGCCGGCCCTGAGATGCTCGGCCACTTCGAAGACCGGCTTCAGCACCACCCCGTACCCGGCCAGCGCCCAGTCGGTCAGCACGTCGCCGTCGTCGCATTCATAGCGCCCCGAGACCGCGAACTTCCGCGGCCCCTTCGGCGTCGACAGCCTCCACTGGAACTCGGCCGCGCCGGGATAGCGCAGGTTCAGGCATTCATGCCCGCCGGCCACCAGATCTTCGCCGGTTTCCGGCATGCCGCGGGCCTCGATATAGTCGGGCGAGGCACAGAGCACGCGGGCCACGTCGGCGATCTTGCGAATGCGCATGGTGCTGTCTTCGGGCTGGCCAAGAAAAAACGCCAGATCAAGCCCCTCGGTGGTCAGGTGGACGGCGCGGTCGGTCAGCCTGAGGCGCAGCTGGACATCGGGGTATCGTTTCAGGAATTCCGGCACCTGAGGCGCAATCAGCCGTCGCCCCAGCCCGAGGGGCGCGGCGACATGCAACGCGCCTTTCAGGTTTTCGGTGATGCTGGTGATCCGGGCCTCGGCGCGGTCCACCGAATCCAGGATCTCGGTCGCCCCGCGGTAAAAGGACCTGCCCTGTTCGGTGGGCGCCAGGCTGCGGGTGGTGCGCTGGAAAAGCCGCACCCCGAGATGCGCCTCGAGCTGCGAAATCCGCGACGAGGTGACCGCCGGAGAAACCCGAAGATCCCGCCCCGCCGCCGACATGCTGCCAAGCTCGTAGACGCGGACAAAGGTGCGTATGTTGTCGAGATAGGACATTGTTCCGTTTTTTTTGATACTGCTTGGCTTTCCGTCTCGATACCAGAAGAAATGGAATTGGAATAGACATGCACTGAGAGCTGCCTACAGGAGACCCGTGGTGTTTGAACTGGCTATTGTCTGGGACTGGATCGCCTTTTCGGTGCGCTGGCTGCACGTCGTCACCGCGATGGCCTGGATCGGGGCCTCTTTCTATTTCATCGCGCTCGACCTGATGCTGAAGCCGGGCAGCCATCTGCCAGAGGGCGCCCAAGGCGAGGAATGGGAGGTCCATGGCGGCGGCTTCTATCACACGGTCAAATACATGGTGGCCCCCGCCGAACTGCCCGACCACCTGACCTGGCACAAATGGCAGAGCTACACGACCTGGCTTTCGGGTTTCGCGCTGTTGGTGATCCTCTACTGGATCGGGGGCGACCTTTACCTCTTGGACCCGAGCAAGGTCGAGATGGCCCTGTGGCAGGGCATCGTGCTTTCCGGCGGTTCGCTGGCAATCGGGTGGCTGTGTTACGACGCCCTGTGCAAATCCCGGCTGATCGACCGGCCGACCCTGCTGATGCTGGTGCTTTTCGCGATACTGGTGGCGATGTCATGGGGCTACAACCAGCTGTTCACCGGCCGCGCGGCGCTGTTGCATATCGGTGCCTTCACGGCGACGATCATGACCGCCAACGTCTTTTTCCAGATCATTCCCAACCAGCGCATCGTGGTTGCCGACCTCAAGGCCGGGTGCCGCCCCGACGCCAAATACGGCAAGATCGCCAAGGTCCGGTCGACCCACAACAATTACCTGACCCTGCCGGTGGTCTTCCTGATGCTGTCCAACCCCTACCCGCTGGCCTTTGCCACCGAACATGCCTGGGCCATCGCCAGCCTGATCTTCCTGAGCGGCGTCACCATCCGGCACTATTTCAACACCCTGCACAGGACCGGCCGCGGGCCGCTCTGGACCTGGGGCGTCACCCTGTTTCTGATGCTGGCCATCGCCTGGCTTTCGACCTTCTCGGGGGGGGAAGGCGACGAGGCCGCCGAGGCCCTTGCCCTGACCAACGCCGAGCGCAAATACGCCTCGGCCGCGGGCTTCGACGAGGCCTATGACACGGTGATCGGGAACTGCTCGATGTGCCATGCCCGCAGCCCGGCCTGGGAAGGGATGCACTGGCCGCCCAAGGGGGTGGT
>NZ_JBFJVE010000187.1:0-5732 GCF_041624275.1 Shimia sp. | reverse complement strand
GCCCCTTCGCATCTGTATGATAATGCCCTGTTATAGCCACCCAGTCGCCCGGCAAAAGTTCATAGGTTATCAGACCATTGGCCGCCGCTAGTTTCACCCGTTCCAGATACTCGGTCGAGACTCGGCTCTTTGACTTGCCGCTATAGTGGTATCCCCGACCTTTACGGCCATCAAACACAACAGTGAAGTAGCTGCTAAAAGACCCATCCGTGCGATGGAATTGATAAGCGGTCTCATACCCTTTTGCAGTTCGCTTGAGCGCGGCAGGGATTTCGTCCGGGTGAATCCCTGAACTTAGTCCGTCTGCAAACGCATAGTTGGTCAAGCAACACGACACAAAAAGGGCAGAGCAAACGAACCAATGCTTCAAGTAGACTGAAAACTGGTGTTTCACTTCGGCGCCCTCAGTTTGGAAATTATATAACCACTTCATCTTGCCGGAAATACTCTGGGGGGTTGGGGGCGAGCCCCCAATCACGCCACGATCTCCGCCGTCTCCAACACCGCATGCATCAGCACATCCGCTCCAGCAGCCGCCCAGTCCCGCGAAATCTCTTCCGCCTCATTGTGCGACAGCCCATCAACACAGGGGCACATCACCATGGCCGTCGGCGCCACCTGGTTGATCCAGCAGGCATCATGCCCGGCGCCGGAGATCAGGTCACGGTGCGAATAGCCCAGCCGCTCGGCGGCGTTGCGCAGCGCCGTGACGCAGGCTTCGTCGAACTTGACCGGGTCAAAGCCGCCCACCTTTTCGAAAGCGATGCTCAGCCCCATCTCGTCGGCGATCTTCCGACCTTCGCTGCGCAGCCGCGCCTCCATGTCCTCGATCACCGCCAGCTCGGGCGAGCGGAAATCGACCGTGAACACCACCTTGCCGGGGATCACGTTGCGCGAGTTGGGATAGACGTCGATATGGCCCGCCGCCCCCACCGCATGCGGGGCATGGCTCCAGGCGATTTCGTCGACCTTTTCCAGCACCCGCGCCATGCCGAGGCCGGCATTCCTGCGCATCGGCATCGGGGTCGAGCCGGTATGGGCATCCTTGCCCTCGATGGTCACCTCGGTCCAGGACAGGCCCTGGCCATGGGTGACCACGCCGATGTCCTTGCCTTCGGCTTCCAGAATGGGTCCCTGCTCGATATGCAGCTCGAACATGGCGTGCATCTTGCGGGCGCCGACTTCCTCGTCGCCGCACCAGCCGATGCGCTTCAGCTCGTCGCCGAATTTCCTGCCTTCCGCGTCTTCGCGCGCATAGGCCCAGTCCTGCGTGTGGATGCCGGCAAAGACCCCCGAAGCCAGCATTGCCGGCGCAAAGCGCGTGCCCTCTTCGTTGGTCCAGTTGGTGACCACGATCGGGTGTTTGGTCCTGATGCCGAGGTCTTTCATGGTGCGCAGGATTTCCAGACCGCCCAGCACCCCCAGAACGCCGTCATATTTGCCACCCGTCGGCTGGGTGTCGAGATGCGAGCCGACATAGACCGGCAGCGCCTCGGGGTCGGTGCCGGGATAGGTGGCGAACATGTTGCCCATGGTGTCGAGCCCCATGGTGCAGCCCACATCCTCGCACCATTTCTGGAACAGGGCGCGGCCCTCGCCGTCTTCGTCGGTCACCGTCTGGCGGTTGTTGCCCCCCGCAACACCGGGGCCGATCCTGGCCATCTCCATCAGGCTGTCCCACAGCCGGTCGCCATTGACTTTGAGGTTCTCACCGGGTGCCGGCATCGTCATCTCCCTTGTCGTTTCGCGCGCCGGGCCCTTCTGGCCTCTTGCAATTCCGCGCTTTCTGACCGTATGGTCAAGATCACAGCACCACAACCTGACCAATCGGTCAAGAAGAATTTCGGACCCCGCCAGACATGCCGACCGCCGCGCGCCCCAACAGCAAAAAAGAACGCCGTCAGGAAAGCGAAAAGCTGATATTGGCAGCAGCGGAAAAAGTCTTTTCCGAAGCGGGGTTTGGCGGCGCCACCATGCAGCTCATCGCCGATGTGGCCGGGCTGCCCAAGGCCAACCTGCACTACTATTTCCCGACCAAGGAAGCACTTTACCGCCAGGTGGTGCGCAACATCTTTCAGATCTGGTTGCAGGCCGCCGATGTCTTCGATGCCGCCGACGGGCCGGAAGAGGGAATCGGCGCCTATATCGATGCCAAGATGGAAATCTCGCGTCGCCATCCGGCGGGTTCCAAGGTCTGGGCCACCGAGGTCATGCACCGCGCGCCGGTGATCCAGGATTACCTGGAAACCACGCTGGCGGAATGGACCGAGAGCCGGGTGGCGGTGATCGACCGCTGGATCAAGGAGGGGCGCATGGATCCGGTCGATCCGCGTCACCTGCTCTACATGCTTTGGGCGACAACCCAGCACTACGCCGACTTCGGCCATCAGATCGAGACCCTGAACAACGGCGAAAGGCTGAGCGACGCACAGTGGCAGGAGGCCACCGCCAGCATCAAGCAGATCATCCTGCGCGGCATCGGCGCGGTGCATTAGCACCGCCCGGCGCCGGGGCGGGCCTCTGGACGCAGCGATCGGCCTGTCCTATGGTCAACCTTCCCCGACCCCGAAAAGCGAACATGGCCAGTACAGAGCAGACCCCGAAAAAGCCCAGCCGCATACAGCTGCGCAATCGCAAGCGGATCCTCGAGGCGGCGCTGGACGTGTTCTCCCGCCACGGCTACCGCGGTGCGACGCTGGACCAGATCGCCAAGGAAGCGGGGCTGTCGAAACCCAATATCCTGTATTATTTCGGCGGCAAGGAAGAGATCCACGTCACCCTTCTCAACCAGCTCATGCAAAGCTGGCTCGAGCCTCTGGAACAGCTGGACCCGCAGGGCAATCCGCTTGACGAAATTCTCGGCTACGTGCGCCGCAAGCTCGAGATGACGCGGGAGTTCCCCCGCGAAAGCCGCCTTTTCGCCAATGAGATTCTTCAGGGGGCGCCGCGCATGGCGCCGCATCTCGAGGCCGGGCTGAAGCCGCTTTTCGACGAAAAGACGGCGCTGATCCAACGCTGGATCGACGCCGGCGCACTGGCCAGCGTCGACCCGCGCCACCTGATTTTCTCGATCTGGTCGACCACCCAGCACTACGCCGATTTCGACGCTCAGGTGCGGGTGCTGACGGCGGGGGAAGGCGGCATGCTCGACGGGGCCGGCACCTATCTCGACACGATGTTTCGCAAGCTGCTGACCCCCTGAGCGGCCCGCCCGGGCAACGGATTGTGGGGTTTGGGCGGGTTTTCCGTCATTCGCGGCGAGAATTGTCCTGAAAATGTGCACAATCGACAAGGGTCGGTCGTCGCCGAGAAGGCAACGCGGGCCTCTTGCTGCTGCCGCAATCTGCCTGCGCGAGCGGACCGATCGTGTCTTGCACGTGGTACGGACATGACGAACCCGCCGCGGGGGACAGATCCGCGACGGGCCGTTCGGGGACGGGAAGGCCCCGGCAGGAGGGCGCGGGCAACAGAGAACCCGCGCCCGAAATGCTCCCTATTCGGCGGCCTGCGCCGAGGGGTTGTTGGGATGCGTCGTCCAATTGCCGTATTCGGCCGCCACCGGCACGCCGGTGCGTTCGTCCAGCTCTCCCGGAGCCAGGGTCTTCATGGTGATGCAACCCTCGACCGGGCAGACATTGACGCAGAGGTTGCAGGCGACGCATTCGTCATCCTTGACCGAGAACACCCGGTCTTCGGACATCTCGATGGCCTGGTGCGAGGTGTCTTCGCAGGCCGCGTAGCAGCGTCCGCATTTGATGCAATCGGCCTCGTTGATCACCGCCTTGGTGACATGGTTGAGGTTGAGATACTGCCAGTCGGTCACGTTCGGGGTCGCCATGCCGACGAAATCGGCGGTGCTGGTGTGGCCCTTTTCGTCCATCCACTGCGACAGACCCGAGATCATCTCCTGCACGATCTTGAAACCATAGGTCATCGCCGCCGTGCAGACCTGCACGTTGCCCGCGCCCAGCGCCATGAACTCGGCCGCGTCGCGCCAGGGGGTGACGCCGCCGATGCCCGAGATCGGCAGCTTGGCGGTGGCCGGGTTGCGGGCGATCTCGGCCACCATGTTGAGCGCGATCGGCTTCACCGCCGGGCCGCAATAGCCGCCATGGGTGCCCTTGCCGTCGATGGTCGGTTCGGGGGCCATGATGTCGAGGTTGACGTTGGTGATCGAATTGATGGTGTTGATCAGGCTGACCGCATCCGCCCCGCCACGCAGCGCCGCTTCGGCGGGGTAGAGGATATTGGTGATGTTCGGCGTCAGCTTGACGATCACCGGCAGGTCGGTGGCCTCCTTGCACCAGCGCGCCACCATCTCGATATACTCGGGCACCTGCCCCACCGCCGAGCCCATGCCGCGCTCGGCCATGCCGTGCGGGCAGCCGAAATTGAGCTCGAACCCGTCACAGCCGGTCTCGGCGATCATCGGCAGGATTTTTTTCCACGCGTCCTCCTCGCAGGGGACCATGACGCTGGCGATCAGCGCATGGTCGGGATAGTCGCGTTTGACCCGGGTCATCTCTTCGAGGTTGACCTCGAGCGGGCGATCGGTGATCAGCTCGATGTTGTTGAGCCCCAGCAGGCGCCGGTCGGCGCCGTGGATGGCGCCATAGCGCGGGCCGTTGACGTTGACCACCGGCGGGCCGGCTTCGCCAAGGGTCTTCCAGACCACACCGCCCCAGCCGGCCTCGAAGGCGCGGCGGACGTTGTATTCCTTGTCGGTGGGCGGCGCCGAGGCCAGCCAGAACGGGTTGGGGGATTTGATCCCGACGAAATCACTTGTGAGATCGGCCATCTGCGTTTCTCCCTTTGGTTACGCCGACAGGACGGCGTGAATGTCTTCGGCGGCGTCGCGGCCCTCGGCCACGGCGGTCACGGTGAGGTCATCCCCCCCCGAGGCACAGTCGCCGCCGGCCCAGATGCCCGCAACGCTGCTGCGGCCGGTCCCATCGACGGTGATCTTACCGCCCTCGATGTCCGGCAAACCGTCACCGATCAGCGTCTGACCGATGGCCTTGAACAGCTGATCGGCGGGCAGCCGCAGGGTCTGGCCCGTCGCCTTCAGATCGTCATCGGTGTATTCGAACTCGATCTCGCGCACCGCGCCGTTGCCGATCACCGCCCGCGGCGAGGCATTGGTGATGATGCGCACGCCCTTCGAGGCGGCAAGATCCTGTTCGAAAACGCTGGCCGCCATACGCTCGCGGCCCCGGCGATAGACAAGGCTGACATTGAGCGCACCCAGCAGCTTGGCCTGGACGGCGGCATCCACGGCAGTCATGCCACCACCGATCACCACCACGTCGCGGCCGATGGCCACCTGCGCCACATCATCGGCCTGACGCAGATCCGAGATGAAATCCACCGCATCCAGCACCCCGGACTTGTCCTCGCCCTCAAGGCCCAGCGCGTTGACGCCGCCAAGGCCGATGCCGAGGAACACGGCGTCGTAATCCGCCTTCAACCCGTCCAGAGACAGGCCATCACCCAGCCGCTTTCCGGTCTCGACGGTGATGCCGCCGACCTGCAACAGCCAGGCGACTTCGCGCGCGGCAAAGCCGTCGACCGACTTGTAGGTGGCGATGCCGAATTCGTTCAGACCCCCGGCCTTGGCGCGCCCGTCGAACACCGTCACGTCATGGCCGTACATCGCCAGCCGGTGGGCACAGGCCAGACCGGCGGGGCCGGCGCCGACCACGGCGATTTTCTTGCCGGTCGCCGCGTCGCGT
>NZ_JBFJVE010000186.1:0-5806 GCF_041624275.1 Shimia sp. | reverse complement strand
CGCCGATCTGCGCCGAGGGTGTGAGCTGCAATGGCGGAGCGCCTGAAACCGCCTATCTCGGGGTCGAGACCCGGTTGCTCGAGGGTGATCTGGTCAGCTTTCAGGTCGCCATGAACGGCGACCGGGACGATCCCGCCGCGCCGCAGGGCGTGGCGGATTATGCAGACTGTGCAGCCGCGCAATACGCGCTGATCCGGGGCTTCGGATTCGCGCGCCATTTGCGCACCAATGTGACATTTGAACAGGGTGTCTGGCGGGGGGATGCGGCTTATACCATCTCTTCGGCGCTCCCTGGCGGGCTCAAGGCGATCGACGCGGAAGTCATCGTTTCGAACTGCAAAGAAAACGGAATACCCACGGTGTGAGGACCCATGATTGAATTCTTTACCACCACAAATCTCGGGATCTTCCTGCTCATAGTAGGACAGGTCTTGTTGGTTGTCGTCCCGCTGCTGGTGGCCTTGGCCTTCCTGATGTATGCGGACCGCAAGATCTGGGCAGCTGTGCAGCTGCGCCGGGGCCCCAACGTCGTGGGTGTCTTCGGCCTCATGCAGAGTTTCGCGGACTTCCTGAAATACATCGTGAAAGAGATCGTCTACCCGGCGGGTGCCGACAAGGCGGTGTTCCTCTTGGCGCCGATGATCTCGCTGGTGATGGCGCTGATCGCCTGGGCGGTGATCCCGTTCAACGACGGCTGGGTGCTGGCGGATATCAACGTCGCCATTCTCTACGTGATGGCCGTTTCCTCGCTCGAGGTCTATGGCGTCATCATGGGCGGCTGGGCCTCGAACTCGAAATACCCGTTCCTCGGCAGCCTTCGGTCGGCGGCGCAGATGATCTCCTACGAGGTGTCACTGGGCCTGATCATCATCGGCATCATCATCTCGACCGGCTCGATGAACTTCGGTTCGATCGTCGCCGCGCAGGACGGTGACTATGGTCTGCTCAGCTGGTACTGGCTGCCGCATTTCCCGATGCTGATCCTGTTCTTCATCTCGGCCCTGGCCGAGACCAACCGCCCGCCCTTCGACCTTCCGGAAGCGGAATCGGAACTGGTGGCCGGCTATCAGGTGGAATATTCCTCGACCCCGTTCCTGCTGTTCATGATCGGTGAACTGGTGGCCGTGGTGCTGATGTGCGCGCTGGTCTCGCTGCTGTTCTTCGGTGGCTGGCTGTCGCCGATCCCGGGTCTGCCCGACGGCATCCTGTGGATGGTGATCAAGATGCTGCTGGCCTTCTTCGTCTTCGCGATGGTCAAGGCGATCACCCCGCGTTACCGCTATGACCAACTGATGCGCGTGGGCTGGAAAGTGTTCCTGCCGATGTCGCTGGTCTGGGTCGTGCTGGTGGCGTTCCTGGCAAAATTCGAAGCCTTCGGCGGTGCCTATGCCCGCTGGGCAATTGGAGGCTGATTGATGGCGAACATCGACTATAAACGCGCCGTTGGCTATTTCCTGATGACCGATGTCATCGAGGGGTTCCGGCTGGGCATGAAGTATTTCTTCAAGCCCAAGGCGACGATCAACTACCCGCATGAAAAGGGCCCGCTGAGCCCCCGGTTCCGGGGCGAGCACGCGCTGCGCCGCTATCCCAACGGGGAAGAGCGCTGCATTGCCTGCAAGCTTTGCGAAGCGATCTGCCCGGCGCAGGCGATCACCATCGACGCCGAACCGCGCGCCGATGGCAGCCGCCGCACCACGCGCTATGACATCGACATGACCAAATGCATCTACTGCGGTTTCTGCCAGGAAGCCTGCCCGGTGGATGCCATCGTCGAAGGTCCGAATTTCGAGTTCTCGACCGAGAGCCGCGAAGAGCTTTTCTACAACAAGGAAAAGCTTCTCGACAACGGCGAACGCTGGGAAGCCGAGATTGCCCGCAACCTGGAACTGGACGCACCCTACCGATGAGCGACGCAAAGAACCCTTTCGAAGCGTTGATCGCGCAGTACCAGGACATGGCCAAGGCCATGAACCCGGCGCTGGAGTCGTTTACCCCGAAAGGGTTCGAAAAGCTGTTGCCGACGATGCCGAAGGACATGATGGAAATGCTCTTCGGCAACACGCTGAACAAGGACGGGCTGGACAGCAAGACCCGTCTGTTGCTGACGCTGGCGGCGCTGACCGTGCTCGGCGCTCAAGGCGATGCCCAGATCCGCATGACCGTCCGCCATCTTCTCGAGGCGGGCGCAACGAAACAAGAAATCGTCGAGACCATCGGACAGATGTCGATGTTCGCCGGCATTCCCGCCATGACCCGGGCAATGGAAATTGCCCAAGAGGTGATGGCCGACAACGAGGAAAGTGACACATGATTGTTGCTCTGACCTTCTATCTTTTCGCGATCTCTGCGGTCGTGGGTGGACTGTTCACGGTGATCAGCCGCAACCCGGTGCATTCGGTGCTGTGGCTCATTCTGGCCTTCCTGTCTTCGGCGGGCCTGTTCGTGCTGCTGGGCGCCGAGTTCGTCGCCATGCTGCTGATCATCGTCTATGTGGGGGCGGTCGCGGTGCTGTTCCTCTTCGTGGTGATGATGCTGGACATCGACTTTGCCGAGCTCAAGGCCGGCATGGCACAATATCTGCCGCTGGCGCTGCTGATCGGGCTGATCCTGCTGATGCAATTCGGCATGGCGGTCGGCAACTGGCATGTGTCCGAGGTCGCTATGGCGCAGCGCGCTGCCGTGGCGCCGGAAGGTGTGGAAAACACCGCCGCGCTGGGGCTCATCATCTATGACCAATATTTCCTTCTGTTCCAACTGGCTGGTCTGATCCTGCTGGTCGCCATGATCGGCGCCATCGTTCTGACCCTGCGCCACCGCAAGGACATCAAGCGCCAGAACGTGCTCGAGCAGATGTGGCGCGATCCGGCGGATGCCATGGAAATGAAAGACGTTAAACCGGGGCAGGGGCTGTAAGGCCCCGCGCTTGGAAGAATAAGGACCGAGGGACAATATGATCGGACTTGAACATTATCTTACCGTGGCGGCCGTGCTGTTCGTCATCGGTATCTTTGGCCTCTTCCTCAACCGGAAGAACGTCATCATCCTGCTGATGTCGATCGAACTGATGCTGCTTTCCGTCAACATCAACCTCGTCGCCTTCTCGAGCTACATGGGCGATCTGGTCGGGCAGGTGTTCACCCTGTTCGTGCTGACCGTGGCCGCGGCGGAAGCCGCCATCGGCCTCGCGATCCTGGTCTCCTTCTTCCGCAACCGCGGCACGATCGCGGTGGAAGATGTCAACGTGATGAAAGGCTAAGACAGATGGAAAAGATCATCCTGTTCGCTCCGCTGATCGGCAGCCTCATCGGCGGCTTCGGCTGGCGCATCATCGGGGAAAAGGGCGCGCAATACGTCACCACCGGCCTGCTGTTCCTGGCCTGTTTCCTGTCGTGGATCGTGTTCCTGACCCATGACGGCGTGACCCAGTACATCCATGTTCTCGACTGGATCCAGTCGGGCACGCTGGACACCGCCTGGGCGATCCGCCTCGACCGGCTGACCGCGATCATGCTGATCGTGGTGACCACGGTGTCGGCGCTGGTCCACCTCTACAGCTTCGGCTACATGGCGCACGACCCGCAGTGGAAAGACGGCGAAAGCTACAAGCCGCGCTTCTTTGCCTATCTGTCGTTCTTCACCTTCGCCATGCTGATGCTGGTCACCTCGGACAACCTGGTGCAGATGTTCTTCGGCTGGGAAGGTGTGGGTGTCGCCTCCTACCTGCTGATCGGCTTCTATTACCGCAAGCCCTCGGCCAATGCCGCCGCGATCAAGGCCTTCGTGGTCAACCGGGTCGGCGACTTCGGTTTCGCCCTCGGCATCGCGGGCCTGTTCTTCCTGACCGACTCGATCAACTTCGGTGACGTCTTTGCCGCAGCGCCCAAGCTGGCCGAGACCCAGCTGACCTTCCTGTGGACGGAATGGAATGCCGCCAACCTCCTGGCCTTCCTGCTGTTCGTCGGCGCCATGGGCAAATCGGCGCAGCTGTTCCTGCACTCCTGGCTGCCGGACGCGATGGAAGGCCCGACCCCGGTGTCGGCGCTGATCCACGCCGCGACCATGGTCACCGCCGGTGTGTTCCTGGTCTGCCGCATGTCGCCGCTGATGGAATATGCCCCCGAGGCCACCGCCTTCATCACCGTCCTCGGTGCCACCACCGCCTTCTTCGCGGCCACCGTCGGCCTGGTGCAGAACGACATCAAGCGCGTCATCGCCTATTCGACCTGCTCGCAGCTGGGCTACATGTTCGTGGCCGCCGGCGTCGGCGTCTACTCGGTGGCGATGTTCCACCTGTTCACCCACGCCTTCTTCAAGGCGATGCTGTTCCTTGGCGCCGGTTCGGTGATCCATGGCATGCATCACGAGCAGGACATGCGCAACTATGGCGGCCTGCGCAAGAAGCTGCCCTATACCTTCTGGGCGATGATGATCGGCACGCTGGCGATCACCGGCGTCGGCATCCCGCTGACCCATATCGGCTTTGCCGGCTTCCTTTCCAAGGACGCGGTGATCGAGAGCGCCTGGGCCGGAACCCAGGGCGGCTATGCCTTCTGGATGCTGGTCATCGCGGCGCTGTTCACCAGCTTCTACAGCTGGCGCCTGATGTTCCTGACCTTCTACGGCAAGCCGCGCGGCGACAAGCACACCCATGACCACGCCCATGAAAGCCCGCTGACCATGCTGGTGCCGCTCGGCGTCCTGGCGCTGGGGGCGGTCTTTGCGGGGATGATCTGGTATGGGTCGTTCTTTGGCGACCACGATCAGGTCAACGAGTTCTACGGTATCCCGGCACATGCCGAGGCAGATGCCGGTCATGGCGCCGCCGACGATGGCCATGCCGATGACGGTCACGCAATGGCCAAGGACGACCATGCTGCGGCCCCGGTCGGCGCGCTGTTCATGGCCCCCGACAACCACGTGATGGACGACGCGCACCACGCCCCGAAATGGGTCAAGGTTTCGCCCTTCATCGCCATGGTCATCGGTTTCCTGACCGCGATGTGGTTCTACATCTGGAACCCGGCGGTGCCGAAATGGCTGGCCGAGAACCAGCGTCCGCTCTACCTGTTCCTGCTGAACAAGTGGTATTTCGACGAGATCTACGACTTTGTCTTCGTGCGCCCGATCAAGGCTATCGGCCGCTTCTTCTGGAAACGCGGCGACGGCAATACCATTGACGGTTTCCTCAATGGTGTGGCGATGGGCGTGGTGCCCTTCTTCACCCGCCTCGCCGGCCGCGCACAATCCGGCTACATCTTTACCTATGCCTTTGCCATGGTGATCGGCCTCGTGGTCCTGGTCACATGGATGACGCTCAGCGGAGGAGCGCACTAATGAACGACAGCTTGCTCTCCCTTGTCACCTTCATCCCTGCGCTGGCGGCGGCGATCCTCGCCATCTTCCTGCGCGGGGAAGAGGAAGCGGCGCAGCGCAACGCCAAATGGGTTGCCATGGCCGCAACGGTGATCACCTTCCTGGTGTCGCTGGCCATCCTGTTCGAATTCGACCCCTCCAACACCGGCTTCCAGTTCGTCGAAGAGCATGACTGGCTTCTGGGCCTGAAATACAAGCTGGGCGTCGACGGGATCTCGGTGCTCTTCGTGATGCTGACCACCTTCATGATGCCGCTGGTGGTTGCCGCCTCGTGGAACGTCTCGCATCGCGTCAAGGAATACATGATCGCCTTCCTGCTGCTGGAAACGCTGATGCTCGGCGTCTTCATGGCGCTGGATCTGGTGCTGTTCTACCTGTTCTTCGAGGCCGGCCTGATCCCGATGTTCCTGATCATCGGCATCTGGGGCGG
>NZ_JBFJVE010000185.1:0-5808 GCF_041624275.1 Shimia sp. | reverse complement strand
GCCCGCCGCCGCGCGCCCCGGCCGGGCTGTTCGTCGCCTTTGCCGCCCAGCCCGGCCAGCCGGCCTATGACGGCGCCGCCGCACAGGGGCCCTTTGCCAGCGCGCTGCTCGCCGAGCTGGCCCGCCCGCCACAGCCGATCGAGGCCCTGATGCGGGGGCTGCGGCTGCGGGTCATTCGCCTGACGGCGGGACAGCAGGTGCCCTGGTCGCAGTCTTCGCTGCTGCGCCCGGCATCGCTCTCTTTGGCTGCCCCGCCGCCCGGGGCGCCAGCGGAGTGAAGCCGACCGCCGTGACCCGCGCCCGGGCCCGGGTGTCGGCCGCGGCATGCCCCGCCCAGGCGGCGAGGCTGGGGTCGGCAGCCCAGAGGTTGATGAACAGATGCCCCGGCAGCTGCGGCAGCGCCGCCTCCTCGCCGCCGATCCGCAGCAGCAGCCTGTCCCCGGCATACCAGCGGATCTCGTCGGGGTGCCATTCGAAGACATAGCGCCGCGGCGCCAGCGCCGCATCATAGCCAAGATCAAGCCAGCGGCTCTGCATTTTGCCGTCGACGAACCAGGCCGCCTGCAAGCGCCGCGTGTCACGGCCGAGAAACTCGATGTCGATCTCGTCGTGGCGGGTGCCGTAATAGCGCCCGGTATACAGGAAAAACCCGGTCACCACGCCTTCGCCGCGCCCCGGTTGCAGGGTGATCTCGTAGCGCCCGTAATGGGATTTGTTCAGGCGCCGGATCGCGGCCCCGGAAAACCGGTTGCCCGGGCCGCGGCGCGGCACCAGGCCAAGTTCAAGCCCTTGGTTCCAGCCCAGCCGCTCGCGGCTCCAGTCGGTGTCGAAACCGGGGTGCGAAAAGGCATAATCGGCCACCGACCAGCCGGCGGGCGAGGGCGCAAGGAAGGCCTCGGAGAACCCCGCTGCCGGGGTGTCCGCCGCCGCGAACGCGCCCATCACCGTCATCACCGTCATCGCCAGAACCGCCGGAACGACCCGTCGCACATGCCCACCCTCCGGTTTGCGCTGCCGACGGGGCCCGCCGAAATCTGCCTTGGGCCCGCCGGAATTAACAAAGGTTAACCAAATATGAACTGGTTAACCCCGGCGGCGGCAACGGCTTTCCGGCAGGTTGGTTAACGCCGCCGGCGGCGCGTATCGCGGGGATTTTTCGCAGCGCGCGGTGCCGGCTTAATCGAACCGAAACCCCCTTCGGCGATGCTGAGGCGCGATCACTGCCCGGGACCAATCGTGGATCTTCTCATGCCGAAACCGCCGCCGTTCAAGATCTGCTTTGCCCTGCTGCTCTGCGGCCTCCTTGCGGCCGCCTGCCTCGGGCCCGCGGCGCCTCTCGCCCCGGCGGTGGCCGAGCCTGACACAGGCCCGGCGCGCAATTTCACCAGCTTCGCCCCGGCGCTGCGCTGCATGGACCGGCTGCTCGCCACTTCGAGGCGGCCGCCGCTGCTGATCTCTTCCAACGGCTTTCCCGACCGCACCGAAGATCTCGACCTTGGCGCCGACGACATGCTGATCAACGCCATCAACCAGCTCAATGCCGGCAGCCGCAAATACCAGTTTCTCGATCAGGCGCTGCAGAAGGATTTCGGCCAGCTCGACCTGCTCACCGTCCGCAAGGAGGACGAGCTCAGCCCGCAGATCTACATTCGCGGCGCGATCAGCCAGATCGACGAGCGGGCCGCTGATGCCGGTGTCACCGGCGATTTCGACGGCGCCTCGGGGGCCCCGCTGGTCGGCGCCTATCTCAAGGGCAGCCGCAGCCTGTCGGTGATCACCGTCGACATGCATCTGGTGGAATACCCCAGCCGGCGGGTGATCCCCGGCGGCTCGGTGGCCAATTCGATGGTGGTGATGCAGCGCCGGCTCGACGGCACCCTCACCGGGCTGATCAGCCGTGGCACCCTCGGCATTCCGCTCTATGTCGAAAGGATCGAGAGCCGCGGCCAGGCGGTGCGCAACCTGATCGAGGTCGGCGTCATCGAACTCTTGGGCCGGCACGCCGGCGTGCCCTATTGGAGCTGCCTTGACTCGCCCGCCGGCGAGGCCCGTGCGAGCGAGGCCCGCGAGCGGGACCTGCTCGCCACCCCGGATAGCGCGCGCATCGCCCGCGCACAAGGCATGCTGGTGGCGCTGGGGCGGCTGCGGGGCCATGCGCCCGGCCAGCTTGACACCGCCACCCGCCGCGCGCTCAGCCGCTTTCAGTCAGACCAGCGGCTGCTGCCCAACGGGCGGGTCGATTTCGACACCTACGAGGCCCTGACCCGGCAAAGCGCGGCCGGGATGCGCCCGGCGCCGGTCTCCGACGCCCCGGCGCCGGCGCTTCACCCCACGGTGCCGCCGCCCCCGGCCCCCGCCGCAGCCCCCGCCGCCACACCCGCCGCCCCCCGCGCACCCGAGTGCAACGGCGACCGCAACGGGGAACCAGGCTGTGACGGGGATTTCCTCAATCTCTACGACTTCCTGCGCCGGCTCTGAGGACCGGGGCGGCAAGTCCCGGCGCCGGGGCGCGCAGACCCCGTTCCGCAAGGCTCCGAGCCACGGCTGCGGGATGGCATCCGCGCAACGGGGGCCAGCGCGGCGATCCTGCCCGAAACCCCGGCCCGCGCGCCCTGGCCGGCAGGCCGGCTCGGCCCCTGTGCCTCCCCGTGCCTCCCCGTGCCTCCCTGTGGTTCCATGCGGCTCCATGTGCCGCCTTGGGTCGCATTAAATCGCCATACGTCGCCCTGTGGCGCGCTCATCGTCGACACTTGGTCCAGGCTTGGCCCGGGCTTGGCCCGGGCTTGGCACCCTTCCTGCCCGAGTGTGCCCGAGTGAGGCTGGGGCTGTGCCCGTCTGTGCCCGCCGCCACCACGGGGGCCGCCAGCAGCCAGATCACCGCCAGCCCCCGGCCCTGCCCGGTAACGGCCCGGCCGCTCCGGCGGGTCTCCGCCTGCCCTCCTGCCGCGCGCCCCCTGCCGCATGCCCCTGCCGGTCAGACTGGCGGCGGCGGCGGGCGCCAGGGTCCGGGACGGGGGCGAAAGACCGCCCGCCCTCAACCCGGCGGGATGCACAGGGGACCACTGCGAAAGACGCGCAAGGACAGAAGGGGGCAGGTCGCAGCACCCGCGGGCGCGCGGGGGCAAGGCGGTGCCCGGTTCACAAGAGGTCGGGGAAAACAAGGGCCGGGGTTTCGGGGCCGTCAGGGGCTTCGGGGGCTTCGGCGGCGTCAGGGACTTCGGAGGCATCGGGGGCGCCCCAACCGCCCTGTCCCGGGGCCCCGATCGCGGCACCACAGCAGGCGGCAATGGCGGGCAGGCGCGCGGCCGGACCCGGCCCAGGCCGGGGCCTGCGACCAGACCCGGTCAAACCCGAACCGGAGCGAGAACGGGCCAGGAACAGGCCTGGGCCGCCCTGCCTCTGCCCTGCCTCTACCCTGCCCTGCCTCTGCCGCCCTGCCCCCGGACCGCTGGCCGCTCAATCACAGGGCCGGGCGAGAATCTCGACCCGGCGGTTGGCGGGGTCGGCGCCGTCAAAACCGGGCAGCGGCCGCGCCTCGCCCTCCGAGGCGACCGCGCGCACCCGGCTGCCATCCTCCAGCCCCCGGCGCAGCCGCTCGGCGACCGCGCCGGCCCGCGCCAGGGCGATCTCGTGGTTGCGCCCGGCGCTGCCGCTGCTGTCGGAATGACCGACCAGTTTCAGGCAGGCGTTGCGCATCGGCGCCGTCTCGAGCACCGCCACCAGCACCGCCAGCTGGGCCTCGGCCCGCGGATCAAGCCCCGCCCCGCCGGCGGAGAAGAACACGTGGCTCTCGCGCATCTCGGCGCTGATCTCGGGCGCCGCCGCCGCAGGGGCTGCCGCCTCTGCCCCCTCGCAGTCCGCGCCGCGAATGCCATATTGTTCATAGACCTTTTCGCAGAGCTCCTGCGAGGACATGGCGGCGCCGGGCGGAGTCGCCGAAAGGCCGCCAAGGGCGATCAGCATCGCGGCAAGGATCGAAGGGCGCATGGGCGTCTCCCGCTGGTTGTCATGCCCCCAGCCTAGCGCGGCAACCGATAACAAAGGGTGAAGGAAAAACCTTCAAATCCAGATGCTTTCAAGGGCCGGGTTTACCGCTTGTTGGGGCGAATCCACGACCCTGCCGCCATGGGACCGCCACCACATATGCCGCCGCCGCCCGGCGCGCCCGCACCGGCCGCGACGCGCCACGCCTGGATCGATGCGCTGCGGCTGACCGCCGGGCTGTCGATGGTCGGTCTGCACGCCACGGTGGACGGCGCCGGGCAGCCCTTTCCCGACCACACCGCGTCCGAGCGGCTGGCGCCGATGCTGCTGCGGGCGGTGCTTTATTCCGCCCGCACCGAGCTGTTCCTGATGATCTCGGTCTTCCTGCTGCTCCTGGCCCTCGACCATCGGCCGCGCCGTTACCGGGTGGTGCTGGCGCAGCAGGCCCGCCGGCTGCTGGTGCCCTTCCTGTTCTGGACCGTCTTCTACGCCTTCTACGGGCTCGGCAAGGCGCGGGCCTTCGGCTATTTCGAGGCCGAATGGGCGCGGCTCGGCGAGCCCCTGTCCTGGCTCGGTTTCCTGACCCTGGGCAACGTCAAGTACCACATGCATTTCGTGCCCACGCTGTTCGGCCTGCTGCTGTTCTACCCGCTGTTCCGCCCGGCGCGCGCCCGCCCGGCGCTCGGGCTGCTGATCCTTGGCGCCCTGCTGGTCAAACGCGAGGTCGACGGGCTGATCTACCCGGCCTTCTGGGGCAGCGATCTGCTGCCCTATCTGGTGCGCGCCACCAAGATCGTCACCTATGCCGGCTACGGGCTGGCGGCGGCGGCGATCCTCGGCCTGTGGCAGCGTCTCGGGCCCGGCCGGGGGGCACCCTGGGTGGCGCCGCTGCTGCTGTTGGGCGGCCTCTTGTTCGCGGTCAAGCTCAGCGCCACCGCGCAGGTCGTCGCCAGCGGCGCATGGGCCTTCGACCACACCGCCGGCTACTGGGCCGATTTCCTGATGCCGGCGGTGCTGATGGGGCTCTGCATGTGCCTCGGCCACCGCCGCTGGCCGGCCCTGTTCTCGCGGCTGGCGCGCTATTCCTTCGGCATCTACCTGTGCCACCCGATCTTTCTCGACCTGGCCGAGATCGCGCTGGCCCGGATCGCGCTGATGGGGGCCGAGCTCGCGCCGCTGCCGCTGGTACTGGTGAAAATCGCCTGGACCCTGCCCGCCACCGCCCTGTTCGTGCGCGCCCTGTCGCGCCACCGCCCGCTGGCCTGGACCATCGGCCTCGGCCCCCTGCCCCGGCGCCCCGGCCCGCACCCAAAGCCTTCTTTGACCACAGGAGTTGATCGTGCTCACAAATCATGAGGAAGTCGGAAATCTCACCGTCCTGCATGCCGCCACCAACCGGATGACCTCGGCCGACATGGGCCCGCTCTGCGCCGCCCGCGACCGGATGCTGCAACAGGGCCGCAGCGCCATGCTGGTCGACCTTGGCGGGGTGCGGCAGGTGGCGCGCTCGGGGCTGGCCGCGCTGACCGAGTTCGCCTGTTCCTTCGGGCCCGGCACGCGGGTCGGCTTCTTCGGCGCGCGGGGCCCGGTGGCGGCGGCGCTGGCCGACTGCCCGCTGACCGCCGCGCTGCCCTGTTTCGCCAGCCGCCAGCAGGCGCTGGCCGATCCCGGCTTTCGGGCGCTGCAACTGGCGGGCACCCGGGCGCTGCTGCTCTGCGCCGGCGCCGGCAGCCGCATGGCGCCGCTGACCGCGCGCATGCCCAAGCCGATGCTCGACATCCTCGGCCGGCCGGTGCTCGGCCATCTGATGCGCCATCTCGGCGG
>NZ_JBFJVE010000184.1:0-5839 GCF_041624275.1 Shimia sp. | reverse complement strand
TTACACCCGCGCGCGAACGCGAAAAGCGGCCCCTGACCGGCTTCCGCGCCCCCGCAATGCCACACCACCTTGACATCCGGCGCCCAAGCAGGTGTATCGGCGCGGACGCGCGTTTCGCGCCATCCAGACGTATTTGCCGACAAAGGGCCAGATCATGCATGCTTTTCGCAGCCACACCTGCGCTGAACTGAACACATCCAACGTCGGCGACACCGTGCGCCTCTCGGGCTGGGTCCACCGGGTCCGCGACCATGGCGGCATCCTGTTCATCGACCTGCGCGACCATTATGGCATCACCCAGGTCCTCTGCGACCCCGACAGCCCGGTCTTTGCCGAGATGGAAAAGGTGCGCTCGGAATGGTGCATCCGCATCGACGGCACCGTCAAGGCGCGCGACCCCGAGCTGGTCAACGCCAAGCTGCCGACCGGCGAGATCGAGGTTTTCGTGCGCGACCTCGAGGTGCTGGGCGCCTCGGACGAGCTGCCGCTGATGGTGTTCGGAGATCAGGAATACCCCGAGGAAACCCGGCTCAAATACCGTTTCCTCGATCTGCGCCGCGAGCAGATGCAGGACAATATGAAACTGCGCTCGGACGTGGTCATGTCGATGCGCAAGCGGATGTGGGATCAGGGGTTCCGCGAATACCAGACCCCGATCATCACCGCCTCGAGCCCTGAGGGCGCGCGCGACTTCCTGGTGCCCTCGCGTCTGCACCCGGGCAAGTTCTACGCCCTGCCGCAGGCGCCGCAGCAGTTCAAACAGCTGATGATGGTGGCCGGTTTCGACAAGTATTTCCAGATCGCGCCCTGTTTCCGCGACGAAGACCCGCGCGCCGACCGTTCGCCGACCGATTTCTACCAGCTCGACATGGAAATGTCCTTCGTCACCCAGCAGGACGTCTTCGACACCATCCAGCCGGTGCTTCGGGGCGTCTTCGAGGAATTCGGCGGTGGCCGCAAAGTCGATCAGGACTGGCCGCAGATCTCCTATGCCGATGCCGCCAAGTGGTATGGCACCGACAAGCCCGACCTCAGGAACCCGATCAAGATGCAGCAGGTCTCCGAGCATTTCCGCGGCTCGGGCTTTGCCATCTTCGCCAAGCTTTTGGAGCAGGAGGGCACCGAGGTGCGCGCCATTCCCGCCCCCACCGGCGGTGGCCGCAAGTTCTGCGACCGGATGAACAAGTTTGCCCAGGAACAGGGCCTGCCCGGCATGGGCTATATCTTCTGGCGCGAGAAGACCGCCGACTCGGTGGCCCAGGAACTGGGCATCAAGGTCAAGGAAGCTCAGGCGCTGCTGAAATCCGGCGAGGTCGAAGGTGGCATGGAAGCCGCCGGCCCGCTGGCCAAGAACATCGGCCCCGAGCGCACCGAGGCGATCCGCCAGCAGCTGGGCCTCGGCGTCGGCGACGCGGCCTTCTTCCTTGGTGGCAAGCCGAAATCCTTCGAGGCCGTGGCCGGGCGCGCCCGCGACGTCATCGGCAAGGAACTGGGCCTGATCGACGAAGACCGTTTCGCCTTTGCCTGGATCGTCGATTTCCCGATCTTCCAGAAGGACGAAGAGACCGGCGCCGTCGATTTCGACCACAACCCCTTCTCGATGCCCCAGGGCGGCATGGAGATCCTCGAGACCGACCCGCTGTCGGCCACCGGCTTCCAGTATGACCTGGCCTGCAACGGCTATGAACTGGTCTCGGGCGCGATCCGGAACCACAAGCCCGAGATCATGTTCAAGGCCTTCGAAATCGCCGGATATGGCGAGGACGAGGTTCGCAAGCGCTTTGGCGGCATGGTCAACGCCTTCAAATACGGCGCCCCGCCGCACGGGGGCTGCGCCGCCGGGGTCGACCGTATCGTGATGCTTCTGGCCGATCAGCAGAACATCCGCGAAGTGGTGATGTTCCCGATGAACCAGCGCGCCGAAGACCTGATGATGAACGCCCCCAGCGATCCCACCACCGATCAGCTGATGGAGCTGGGCCTGCGCGTCATCCCGCAGGACTGAGCGCCGGGCCACAGGGCGCCGTCACCGGAACAGGGGCCGTGCCGCAAGGCGCGGCCCTTTTGTTTTCGGCAGCTGTCTGTGGCGGGCGCCTGGGCGCGGGCACGCCGGCCCTTGGCAGCCCCGGCCGCTCTGTGCCACTGTCCGGGCAACAGACAGGAGCAGCCATATGACCGCGCCACGACAGCTAGGAGACCCGTTGCCGGGCTGGACCCCGCCGCCGCGTCCGGGGCCGGCGCCGCTCGAGGGGCGTTACGCCCGGCTCGAGCCGCTGACCGCCGAGGCCCATGCCGCGCTGCTGTTCCGCGCCTACGAAGGCCATGACGCGGTCTGGGATTACCTGCCCTATGGCCCGTTCCACTCCGCCGCCTCCTATCACCGCTGGGTCAAGGGCGTCGCCGGGCAGGCCGATCCGTTCTTCTATGCGATCCGCGACCGGGACAGCGGCCGCTGGGGCGGGGTCGCCTCATTCCTGCGCATCGCGCCCGAGGCCGGCAGCATCGAGCTTGGCCATATCAACCTCGCGCCGCAGCTTCAGGGCACCCGCGCCGCGACCGAGGCCTTCGCGCTGATGATGCAATGGGCCTTTGCCGCCGGCTACCGGCGCTTCGAATGGAAATGCGACGCGCTGAACCTGCCGTCGCGCCGCGCCGCGCAGCGCCTCGGCCTCAGCTTCGAAGGGGTGTTCCGCCAGCATGTGGTGGTCAAGAACCGCAACCGCGACACCGCTTGGTTCGCCGCCATCGACAAGGACTGGCCGGCGCTCGGCACCGCCTTCGATGTCTGGCTGTCGCCGGCCAATTTCGATGCCGACGGTCAGCAGATCGAACGGCTGGGCGACCTGACGCGCCTGGCGCGGGTCGCCGGCGACCCGGCGCTGGGCTGAGCCGCTCTGCCGAGCCGCACCGATGTGCACTGGGCCACACCTATGGGCACTGGGCCACACCTATGGGCACTGGGCCGCGCCGACGTGCACCGATGTTCACTGGGCGCGGCTTTCCCGGCCATCACCACCCCGGTACCCCCGGCACCCCCGCGGCCCTTCGACAGGGCCCCGGCCCGCAGGCCGTGCCCCGGCTGTCTCTGTCGCCCACCGGCCCGGCCTCAGATCGTCTGCTCCTCGGCCAGCCGCGACTGCACCAGCTGCTTCAGCGCCACGATGTCGGCGCGGGGCAGGCGGCCGCTTTCGCGCCCCCGCGTCACCGCCTCGGCGGCGCGGGCCAGCGGCATGTCGCGGGCGCTGCGGGCGATGCCGCCGAGAAACTGCGCCACATAGTCGATGACCTCTTCCGGGCGCCCGCCCGACAGGGTTTCGGCGGCATGGCTGAGATCGTCGCGATAGGCATGCGGGTCCGGCTCGACCATGTCCTCGCTCAGCGCCCACAGCCCGCGCGGGCGGCGTTCCGGCGGCAGGCGCGACAGGATCGCCTGCTGGAAATCGGCCAGGTTCAGCACCGGCTTGGCCAGAAAGCCGTCGGCGCCGGCGGCGATCGCCAGATCCTCGGCAAAAGTGTCGCCCGACATCGCCAGAATCACCGCCAGCCGTGGCGCCGCCGCCGCCAGCTCCTCGATCAGTTCGGCGCCGTTGCCGTCGGGCAGCCCCATGTCGACGATCACCACCGAGGGGCGATAGGTCTGCAGATGCCGCCGCGCCGAGGCCAGACAGTCGGCGCGGCGGATGCGGGCACCGCTGCGCAGGCACAGCAGGCGCAGCGCCTCGCAGGCAAAGCGGCTGTCCTCGACCACCAGCACCGTCAGCCCCAAAAGCGGGCGATGCGGGGTCGGCGGGGCGGGGGCGGCTCCTTGGGCAAATTCGTCCATCGGTTGGGTCCTTCCTTGGCAGCGTCTGTCCCGAAGCTAGGACGGAGAAGGTGAACAAGCCGTTAACGCCGCCGCCGATCCGCCCCGGCGCGACCGCCTGTCCCTTGCGCCGCGCGCCCGGCTTGCCCATAAGGTTGCGGACTTGAAAGCCAGAAAGGACAAGACATGATCGGACGCCTCAATCACGTGGCCATCGCCGTGCCCGACCTCGAAGCCGCCTCGGCCCAGTACCGCAACGCGCTTGGCGCCAAGGTCGGCGCCCCCCAGGACGAGCCCGATCACGGCGTCACCGTGGTCTTCATCGAACTGCCCAACACCAAGATCGAACTGCTCTATCCGCTGGGCGAGGACAGCCCGATCAACGGCTTCCTCGAAAAGAACCCCTCGGGCGGCATCCACCATGTCTGCTACGAGGTCGAAGACATCCTCGCCGCCCGCGACCACCTGAAGGCCACCGGCGCCCGGGTGCTGGGCTCGGGCGAGCCCAAGATCGGCGCCCATGGCAAGCCGGTGCTGTTCCTGCATCCCAAGGATTTCAACGGCTGCCTGGTCGAGCTGGAACAGGTCTGATCGGCCCCATCCTTTCGGGCGCGGGCGGGATCACATCTTGCCCGCGCCTTTCTTTTGCGCTGGACAGGGGCACGGGGGCGTGCACAAAGGGCGTCAGCGAACAGGAGAGAGCCCCATGTCCATCACCTCTGCCATCGTGCTCTATGCCGTTCTGTGGTTCCTGACCTTTCTGGTGGTGATCCCGATCCGCCTCAAGACCCAGGGCGATCTCGGCAAGGTGGTGCCCGGCACCCAGCCCGGCGCGCCCGAGCACCACAACCTCGCGATCAAGGCCAAGATCACCTTTGCCGTGGCCGCCGCCCTTTGGCTGCTGCTGTGGTGGATCATCACCTACGAGATCATCACCGTGCGCGATTTCGACTGGATGAACCGTCTGCCGCCTGTAGCTGATGGAACAGATGGGTAAAGGTCGCCGCCCCGAGGATCGGCACCAAGAGGTTGACCAGCGGCACCGATAGCGGCATCGCCATCAGCGTGCCGGCCAGCCAGATCGTCGCCCGGTGGCGCTTGCGCAGCGCCTTGGCGCCCTCGCGTCCCAGCCGCCGCATCGCCGCCAGCTGGAAATATTCCCGCCCCAGCAGAAACCCGTTCAGCGCCCAGAAGATGAACAGCGAGAACCCCGGCAGAAAGGCATAGATCACCACCGCCAGCAGGTTGGCGGCGATCAGCACCCCGAGAAAGCCCAGCGTGTCCTTCACCGCCTCCGACAGCGGCACCGAGCCGACGCTCGGCAGATGCGGATAGTGCCGGTCCTCGACCGCCCGCGCCACGTCCTCGAGAAACATCGAGGTGATCGCCGAGGCCACCGGCACCATCAGGAACACCGACAGCACGATCATGAAGATGAAACTGGTCAGCCCCAGCAGGTCGCCGATCCAGGTGATGTCCTCGAAGACCGGAAAGAAGGCCTCTTCGCCGAAAAAGATATCGATCACCCAGAGCAGCCCGGCATAGGCCGCCACCAGCAGCGCAAAGGTCAGCCCGATGCCCAGCCACAGCACCCGGCGAAAGCGCCGGTCGCCAAGCTGGCCGAGGGCGCGCAGGAAGGACGAGAGGATTATTGCGAGACCCATGTGACCTTGGCTTCCATCTCCGGGCGCGGCCGTTCCGGCGGCGCGTGTTTCTCGGTGCCGATATGGATCAGCCCGGCCAGTTTCTCATGCGGCGCGAGGTCCAGCGCCTCGCTCAGGAAGCCGCGGTCATGGGCCACCCAGCCCGACAGCCAGTTGGCGCCCCAGCCGGCGGCCAGCGCCGCGTTCAGCAGCTGCAGGCAGACCGCCCCCGCCGAATAGCTCTGCTCGATCTCGGGCACCTTGTCCGAGATCACCGGGCTCTCGATCACCGCCACCGCCAGCAGCCCCATGTCGAACTGGCTGCGCCCCTTGGCGATCTGCTCGGCCTCCATCCCCAGCGCCCGGCCGCGCGCCTCGGCCACCGCCGCCAGCC
>NZ_JBFJVE010000183.1:0-5846 GCF_041624275.1 Shimia sp. | reverse complement strand
CGTCCCGCACCTTGGCCAGGGCGATTTCAGGCAGGACCGTGTGATTGGCAAAGGTCGAGCAGCCCATGTAGTGGTAGATCGGCGTGCCATCCAGCATCGAGAAACGGGTGGTGCCGTCGGGCATCAGGCCCTGGCCCTGGGTGCCGCGAATGGCGGTGCAGAGGTTGGTCTTGCCCGACAGGCAGGAATGGCATTCGCGGCATTCCGGCGTGTAAAGCGGGATCACGTGATCGCCGGGCTTCAGCGTGGTCACGCCTTCACCGACCTCGACAACAACCCCGGCCCCCTCGTGACCAAGGATCGACGGGAACAGCCCCTCGGGGTCGGCGCCCGAGCGGGTGAATTCATCGGTGTGGCAGATGCCGGTGGCCTTGACCTCGATCAGAACCTCGCCCGCCTTGGGGCCCTCGAGATTGACTTCCATGATTTCCAGCGGCTTGCCGGCTTCCAGCGCCACCGCGGCTTTCGTGCGCATCATCGTGTATCCTCCTGTCAGATTTGCGGCGAGCCTCTGCGAAACCGCAACGCTTTTCAATAGAGGTTGCGACAGGCACGGGCACCTATGCGACCTGCCGCAGAAATTCGCGGCATGCCAACCGGCAGATGACATCTGTGACAGATCACGCGGCGCAGTCCCCGCGCGGCTCGGGAAAGGGGTTATTTCACGTCGTGCCGCGCAGAAAACCGACCATTTTCGCGCTGGGTGAGACTGAAAATACCGTTTTCAGCCAAACCCGGCATCTGGACTTATTTCAGCCGCAATACTGGCCCTATCCCGTGATCCGGATTTCCAGTGAGGATGGTGGCGATCACATTCGACCGGGTCCACCGGTTCAGTTCCCGGCCCCCGCGCAACTCGACCGAGACCGCCGGGCGCCCTTTCAGCGAGGAGTCCGAAATGGACGGCAACTTCAAAGACAACGACCTGGAAAAGGTCGTTTCCGCAGACAAGGCCCATGTCTGGCACCACCTGATCCAGCACAAGCCCTTCGAAACCGGCGAGCCCCGGATCATCATCGAGGGCAAGGGCATGCGCGTCTGGGACCAGAACGGCAAGGAATACATCGACGCCGTCTCGGGCGCGGTCTGGACCGTCAATGTCGGCTATGGCCGCGAGCGGATCGCCGACGCGGTGCGCGACCAGCTGATGAAAGTCTGCTATTTCGCCAATACCGGCGGCTCGATCCCCGGCGCGCTTTTCGCCGAAAAGCTGATCAGCAAGATGCCCGGCCTGAGCCGCGTCTATTACACCAATTCGGGGTCCGAGGCGAACGAGAAGGCGTTCAAGATGGTGCGCCAGATCGCGCACAAGAAATACGGCGGCAAGAAGACCAAGATCCTTTATCGCGATCGCGACTACCACGGCTCGACCCTGGCGGCGATGTCGGCCGGTGGCCAGGACGAGCGCAACGCGCAATACGGCCCCTTTGCCCCCGATTTCGTGCGGGTGCCGCATTGCATGGAATACCGCAAGCATGAACTGGGGCTCGAACATCTGTCGGGCCGCGACTTCGGCATCGCCGCCGCCAACCAGATCGAAGAGGTGATCCTGCGCGAAGGCCCCGAGACCGTCGGCGCCCTCTGCCTCGAGCCGGTGACCGCCGGCGGTGGCGTGATCGAGGCCCCCGAAGGCTATTGGGAGCGGGTTCAGGAGATCTGCAAACAGTATGACATCCTGCTGCATATCGACGAAGTGGTCTGCGGCATCGGCCGCACCGGCACCGAATGGTTCGGCTATCAGCACTACGGTATCAAGCCCGATTTCGTGACCATGGCCAAGGGCGTCGCCTCGGGCTATGCCGCCATCGCCTGCATGGTGACCACCGAGGAGGTCTTCGAGAATTTCAAGGACAATCCCGATGACAAGCTGAACCATTTCCGCGACATCTCGACCTTTGGCGGCTGCACCGCCGGCCCCGCGGCGGCGCTGGAGAACATGGCGATCATTGAGGAAGAGGGCCTGCTCGAGAACTGCACCGCCATGGGCGCGCGGATGAAGGCCAACCTCGAGGCGCTGATGCAGAAGCATCAGGTCATCGGCGATGTGCGCGGCAAGGGGCTGTTCCTTGGCGCAGAGCTGGTCAAGGACCGCGACAGCAAAGAGCCGGTCGATGAAAAGGACGTCATGGCGGTGGTCGGCGACTGCGGCGCCCAGGGCGTCATCATCGGCGCCGCCAACCGCTCGATCCCGGGGCGCAACAACGTGCTCTGTTTCTCGCCGGCGCTGATCGTCACCCCCGAAGACGTCGACGCGATCACCGACGCGGTCGACAAGGCCCTGACCAAGGTCTTCGGCTGACACCCACCGCGTCATAGCGAACAAGGCCGGAGCGCAAGCCCCGGCCTTGTTCGGTGCAAATACACGACCGGCGCATAATACCAGATTGCGCGCAAGATAAGTCCACCCTAAGCTGGCGCCATGGGCATCTCGGTCGAAACCTTTTTCCTCAACCCGCTGTTTCAGGGCACCCTGCAATCGCAGATCCAGCAGATGATCGCCGAGGGTATTCTCTCGGGGCGGTTCCGGCGCGGTGAACGCCTGCCCTCGACCCGCAAGCTGGCCGCGCACCTCGGCATCAGCCGCATCACCGTGACCCTCGCCTATACCGAGCTGCTGGCCAACGACTATCTCACATCGCGCGGGCGTTCGGGCTATTATGTCTCTGAAAACGCGCCGGTTCCCCCAAGCTTCAAGCCGGTGCAGAAGACCGAGGACCGGGTCGACTGGTCGCGCGCCATCGGGCGCAGCTTCTCGGGTGGCAACATGCCCGAGAAACCCCAGGGCTGGGCCGATTACAAATACCCGTTCGTCTACGGTCAGACAGACCCGAAACTGTTCGATCATGCCAACTGGCGGCTCTGTGCGCTGCAGGCGCTGGGGCAGAAGGACTTCACCGCGCTGACCACCGATTATTACGATCAGGACGATCCGCAGCTGATCGAATTCATCGCCCGCAACACCCTGCCGCGCCGCGGGATCATCGCCCGCCCCGAAGAGATCCTGATCACCCTCGGGGCGCAGAACGCGCTCTGGCTGGCGGCCCAGATCCTGCTGACCCAGCGCCGCCGGGCCGCGATCGAAGACCCCTGCTACCACGCGCTGCACGACATCCTCAATCAGGCGCGCTGCCACCTGTCGCCGGTCGCGGTCGACCATCAGGGCCTGCGCCCCGCCGACATTCCCGCCGATACCGACGTCATCTTCACCACCCCCAGCCACCAATGCCCGACGGCGGCCACCATGCCGATGAGCCGCCGCCACGAGCTGCTGAAGGTGGCGCGGGACATGGACGCGCTGATCGTCGAAGATGATTACGAATTCGAGATGTCCTTCCTCGATGCCCCTTCGCCGGCGCTGAAATCGCTCGATAGCGACGGCCGGGTGATCTATGTCGGCAGTTTCTCGAAGTCGATCTTTCCGGGGCTGCGGCTGGGCTACCTGGTCGGCTCCGAGCCCTTCATCCGCGAAGCCCGGGCCCTGCGCGCCTCAGTGCTGCGCCACCCGCCCGGCCATATCCAGCGCACGGCGGCCTATTTCCTGTCGCTCGGCCATTACGACGCCCTGATCCGGCGCATCCGCGAAGCACTGCGGCGGCGGCGGCGCGTCACTCAGGAGGCAATCGACACCCATGGGCTCGAGATCGCCGGCCAGGGCCTGCATGGCGGCTCTTCCTTGTGGATGCGGGCACCCGAGCATGTCGACACCGCCGCCCTGACACGCGTGCTGCAACGGCGTGACGTGCTGATCGAACCCGGCCACCCGTTCTTCAACGGCAGCGACCGGCCGCGCAACTATTACCGGCTGGCCTATTCCTCGATCCCGGCCGAGCGCATCCCCGAAGGCATCGCGCGCATTGCCGAGGAACTGCGCCGCCAGCGCGTCTGGACTTAAGCCGCACCCTGCACTGGCCCTAACGGCTGCCCGCGCCGCGCCGTAGTTTCCAATCCTGACCGCACAACGCGCCGCCGGCGCCCACGGAGTTCCGCCGCATGAAAATGACCACCGAAGAAGCCTTTATCAAGGTCCTGCAGATGCATGGGATCGAACATGCCTTCGGGATCATCGGCTCTGCCATGATGCCGATTTCCGACCTGTTCGGCAAAGCTGGCATCACCTTCTGGGACTGCGCCCACGAAGGCTCGGGGGGCATGATGGCCGACGGCTACACCCGCGCCACCGGCAAGATGTCGATGATGGTGGCCCAGAACGGCCCCGGCATCACCAATTTCGTCACCGCCGTGAAAACCGCCTATTGGAATCACACGCCGCTGCTGTTGGTCACCCCGCAGGCCGCCAACAAGACCATGGGTCAGGGCGGCTTTCAGGAAATGGAACAGATGCGCCTGTTCGCGGACTGCGTCTGCTATCAGGAAGAGGTCCGCGACCCGTCGCGCATGGCCGAAGTGCTGAACCGCGTCATCATGCAGGCCAAGCGCAATTCGGCCCCGGCCCAGATCAACGTGCCGCGCGACTATTTCACCCAGGTGATCGACATCTCCCTGCCCGCGATTGTCGACTTCGAACGCCCCGGTGGCGGCGATGACGCGGTGAGCCAGGCGGCGGACCTTCTCTCTGCGGCCAAGTTCCCGGTCATTCTCAACGGCGCCGGCGTCGTGCTGGGCGGTGCCATCCCGGCCTCCATGGCGCTGGCCGAACGGCTCGACGCGCCGGTCTGCGTCGGCTACCAGCACAACGACGCCTTCCCCGGCTCGCATCCGCTCTTCGCCGGTCCGCTCGGTTACAACGGCTCCAAGGCCGGCATGGAGCTGATCGCCCAGGCCGACGTCGTGCTGGCCCTCGGCACCCGCCTGAACCCCTTCTCGACCCTGCCCGGCTATGGCATGGACTACTGGCCCACCAAGGCCAGGATCATCCAGGTCGACATCAACCCAGACCGCATCGGCCTGACCAAGCCGGTGAGCGTCGGCATCGTGGGCGACGCCAAGAAGGTCGCCACCTCGATCCTCGAAAAACTGTCGGACAGCGCCGGTGACGCGGGCCGCGAAGAGCGCAGGGCGCTGATCGCCACCAAGAAATCGACCTGGGCCCAGCAGTTGGCCTCGATGGACCACGAAGACGACGATCCCGGCACCACCTGGAACCAGCGCGCGCGCGCCGACAAGCCCGACTGGATGAGCCCCCGCATGGCCTGGCGCGCCATCCAGGCGGCGCTGCCGAAAGAGGCGATCATCTCATCCGACATCGGCAACAACTGCGCCATCGGCAATGCCTACCCGTCCTTTGAAGCGGGCCGCAAGTATCTGGCTCCGGGCCTGTTTGGTCCCTGCGGCTATGGTCTGCCGGCGGTGGTCGGCGCCAAGATCGGCTGCCCGGACACGCCGGTCTGCGGTTTCTCGGGCGACGGTGCCTTCGGCATCGCGGTGACCGAGCTCACCGCCATCGGTCGCGAAGAATGGCCCGCCGTGACCCAGATCGTGTTCCGCAACTACCAGTGGGGCGCTGAAAAGCGCAACTCGACCCTGTGGTTCGACGACAATTTCGTCGGCACCGAGCTCGACACCCAGGTGTCCTACGCCGGCATCGCCAATGCCTGTGGCCTCAAGGGCGTGGTCGCGCGCACCATGGACGAGCTGACCGCGGCGCTGAACCAGGCGATGAGCGACCAGAAAAACGGCATCACCACGCTGATCGAGGCGATGATCAACCAGGAGCTTGGCGAACCCTTCCGCCGCGACGCGATGAAGACCCCGGTCGAAGTGGCCGGCATCTCCAAGGACGACATGCGCCGGCAATAAACCGGACAAATCACAGCCACGAAACAGAATAAGGCGGGCCCGATACCCGCCTTTTTCTCTTGCCCCAAATATCCCGGGGGGCGTCGTCT
>NZ_JBFJVE010000182.1:0-6024 GCF_041624275.1 Shimia sp. | reverse complement strand
CGCCATCCGCTCCGAGAAACCGCTGCCGCTGTTTGCCGGCGACATCGACGGCGAGGGCATTGTCGAACCCGCCGCGCATCTGCCGCAGATGAGCGAGGGCGAAGAGGTGGTCGAAGACTATGTCGCCATGCGCCTCACCCTGCGCCGCCACCCGGTGGCGCTGCTGCGGCATCTGCTGACCCCCGGGGCGGCGGATCGAGGGTAAACCCTATGAATCTTCCCAGATTTCGCCCTCGGGGAACGCTCGCAATACTAAGAGTATTTCACTCAAAAAGAGGGCAATACAATGAAATTCCTCACCCTTCTGGCACTTTCCATTTCACTGGCTCTGCCTGCAGCACAGGCCGTAGCTGCTGACAGTGATGGCTGTTATTTCCAGCCGCGCACAACCGGGGACGCACGTTGGAGCAAATATGACGATGACAAGCTGATCGTCACCATCACCAATCGCGAAAACAGCGGCGTCTATGTCAAGGTCTGTATCAAACGCAAATCGGGTTCCGACGATTGCGGAGCCTCCTGGATACGTGCTGGAAAAAGCGAAACCTTCTCGGCATACGATGCCCATTCCACCGGCAGCTACGGATGGTATTCAGTCGGATCGCAAAACCGCGACGCCTCTTGGGTCTGCAGCGGGAAAACCAACGGTTGGCACACCGATATGAACCTCTGACTCGGCCTTCGGCACGGCCTCGGACAATCCACCAAAGCCGCGCCGCTACCCGGCACCTGATCCGCAGTGGCTAATTCAGCCGCGCGGCGCCCGCCTCGAGCGTGATCGCCGCCGCCGGCGCCGGGTCGGACAGCAGGGCCGCGACATCGGCGCCACGTTCCACGTCGCCGAACAGGTGGCAGGCGGTCTTGGTGGCGTGAAAGGCGCCGGTGCAGGGCCGGGTGCAGCCCGGCATCTCGACATGGCCCGAGATCTCGAAATCCTCGGCGATCATCTCGCCCCCGGCGGCAATCGACCGGTACAGGCCCTGCGCCAGTTCAAAACCGATGCGACAGGCGTCACCGGTATGCGGGCAGAGGCTGCACTGCAGGATCCGATAGGGGGGCGTGCCTTGCGCCGAGCCGTGGGAGTTGCTGCGGGAATTGCTGTGGGAATTGCCGTGGGATGTGTTCCGGTTCATGACGCCCTCCGCGTGTGCGCGGGGCGACGGAAGAGCCGGAATGTAAAACGCGATGCGCCATCGGATCAGCCCTTTCCCGGAGCACCCCGCCCGGTTTCGGTTACAGTTGCTGATGGCAGGTCTCCTGACTTGCGGATCATCGCTTGCCCGACCCTTCCCGGCACATGGCCAGTGGGTGTCTCGGGGTCGCTCGCCGCCTACAGTTGCGGGGGCAGTCGCGGACTTGGCCCATGGCTGGGCCGCACCGTGTTCCCTTTTCCCCGCCGGCGGACCGGCCGGGAACCATCGCCTTCAGCACTACGCGCGCCGCGCGGCGCTGTAAAGCGGATCGTGGCGCGCCGGGCGGCGAATCAGGGCAGAAGGAACAGCTGGTTGAGCTCGGCCGCCTTGCGCACCGCGCTGGCGGTGGTTTCGGCATTGAGCGCCGCGCGCGCCAGGCGCAGGTGCTTTTCCACCGTCGCCGCGCTGAGCGACATCTGCTCGGCGATGTCCTGCACCGTGCGGCCATCGGCGACCCCGCTCAGCACCTCGCGCTGGCGCGCGGTCAACAGGTCGCGATGCGCCGGCGCCGGCAATGTCGACACCTTGAGATGCATGATCCGGCACAGGGCGTGGATCTCGCTGCCGTGCTGCTGCCACAGCGCGTCGACCTGCGGCTGGCTCAGGTCGCGGCGCGCACAGAGCGCGATCACCGCCTTGCGGTGGCTGCACCTGTCGCTGAACCAGATCGTGTAGCCGGCATGGATGCCCCAATCGCGGCACAGGTCGCGGTGGCGCTGCTGGTCCCGGCTCAGCAGCGTGATGTCGCGATGCTCGGGGTCGGACCAGCTGTAGGCGCGCGGGCCGTCATAGGGTTTCACCACCCGGGCCACGGTCTTGTGCAGGTCGTCTCCGAGAAAGACATCGATCACCGGCGCCGGGAAATTGGTCAGCACCAGCCAGTGCCGGATATCGCCCCAGTCCAGCCGGTTGGCCAGCGGCGCCGCCAGGTAGAGCGCCCGGTCAAAGCCGACACTGGCCAGAAAATCGAGATGATGCTGCCACAGCTCATGCACCGACTCGCTCTGTACGATACGTTCGGCGCGCTGGTGAAACGGTTTGAAGGCGGGCGAATGGGTCATGGGGTGTCTTTAACGGTCGCAGGGCGGGTTTAACAGCACCAGAATCCCGGTTTGACGCCGCGATGCAATCCCCCTCGCACGCGAACGCAGGTCATGGACAGCTGCCCGCGGTCAGGGTAATCAGGCGCCATCATGGCCAAGAAAACGCAACCGAGCACGGACCCCAACTACAAGGTGATCGCCGAGAACCGGCGGGCCCGGTTCGATTATGCGATCGAGGACGATATCGAATGCGGCATCGTGCTCAGCGGTTCCGAGGTCAAGTCGCTGCGCGAGAACAGCGCCAATGTCGCCGAGAGCTATGCCGCCGTGGAAGATGGCGAACTGTGGCTGGTGAATTCCTATATCGCGCCCTACGACCGGGCGATGTTCAGCCACGAGGAACGGCGCCGGCGCAAGCTTCTGGTCAGCCGCAAGGAGATGGCCAACCTGTGGAACGCCACCCAGCGCAAGGGCATGACCCTGGTGCCGCTGGTGATGTATTTCAACCACAAGGGGCTGGTGAAGATGAAGCTTGGCATCGCCAAGGGCAAGAAGCTGCACGACAAGCGCGCCACCGAGGCCAAGCGCGACTGGGGCCGCCAGAAACAGCGGCTGATGCGCCACGGCGACTGAGCCTGCCCGCCAGCGGCGCGAGAGGTGCGCCTTGCGGCGCGCAGCCTGTCTCGGCCGCGGGGCTGCGCCCCGCCGCCTCGGGGGGCCTCCGGCGGGGATATTTCGGGCAAGAGAAAGAATTGCCGCCCCGTGGCCGGCGCTCAATCTTGCGTGTTCGCGCCGGCGATAGTAGGCAGGGTTTCAAGCGACAGAGGGCACAGAGCATGGACGATCCGAAAACCCTTGTTTCCACCGACTGGCTGGCCAAGCATATCCGCGACCCCGATCTCAGGATCCTCGATGCCTCGTGGTACATGCCGGCCGAGAACCGCGATGCGCGGGCCGAATATGACGCGGCGCATATTCCCGGCGCCCGTTTCTTCGACATCGACGAGATCGCCGACCTGCGCAGCGACCTGCCGCATATGGTGCCCCCGGTCGAGAAATTCATGAGCCGGATGCGCGCGCTGGGGGTCGGTGACGGCCATCAGGTGGTGGTCTATGACGGCGCCGGGATCTTCTCGGCGGCGCGGGTCTGGTGGCTGTTCCGGCTGATGGGCCAGAACGACATCGCGGTGCTGGACGGCGGCTTGCCGAAATGGCAGGCCGAGGGCCATCCGATCGAGGATCTGCCGCCGGTGATCCGCGATCGCCACATGACGGTGCGGCGCCAGAACCAGATGGTGCGCGATGTCACCCAGGTCGCCAGCGCCTCGAAACTGGGCGATCACGAGATCATCGACGCCCGCGCCGCCGAGCGTTTCAGCGGTGCCGCGTCCGAGCCGCGCGCGGGGCTGCGCTCGGGACATATCCCGGGCTCGAAGAACCTGCCTTTCGGCAACCTGCTGAACGGCGACGGCACCATGAAGGCGCCGGAGGCGCTGCGCGCCGCCTTCGAGGCCGCCGGGATCGACCTTGCCAAACCGGCGATCACCAGCTGCGGCTCGGGCGTCACCGCCGCCATCCTGAGCCTGGCCATGGAACGGTTCGGCAAGACCGACCATGCGCTTTATGACGGATCCTGGACCGAGTGGGGCGCCTTCCCCACCCTGCCAATTGCCACCGGAGACACCTGATGCTGAGCAACCTGAAACAACAGCCCGCCGACAAGATCCTGGCCCTGATGGCCATGTATCGCGACGACCCGCGCCCGACCAAGATCGACCTCGGGGTCGGGGTCTACAAGAACGCCGAGGGCGTGACCCCGGTGATGCGTGCCGTCAAGGCTGCCGAGCGCCGACTGGTCGAGACCCAGACCAGCAAGTCCTATGTCGGCCTGGCCGGTGACCCGGCCTATGGCGATGCCATGATCGGGCTGATCCTGGCCGATGCCGTGGCCCGCGACCGCATTGCCGCCGCCGCCACCCCCGGCGGCACCGGCGCCGTGCGCCAGGCCTTTGAGCTCATTCGCAACACCAGCCCCGAGGCCACGGTCTGGGTGTCGAACCCGACCTGGCCCAACCACGTGTCGATCCTCAATTATCTCGGCATGAACCACACCGCCTATCGCTATTTCGACAGCGAGACCCGCGGCGTCGATTTCGACGGCATGATCGAGGATCTGGCCGCGGCCAAGGCCGGCGACGTGGTGCTGCTGCACGGCTGCTGCCACAACCCGACCGGCGCCAACCTGAACCTGACCCAGTGGCAGGCAGTGGTCGATCTGCTGAACGAAAAGGGCCTGATCCCGATGATCGACATCGCCTATCAGGGCTTTGGCGACGGGCTTGAACAGGATGGCGCGGCGACCCGCCTGGTGACCTCGTCGGTGCCGGAAACGCTGATCGCCGCCAGCTGCTCGAAGAACTTCGGCGTCTACCGCGAGCGCACCGGCCTGCTGATGGCGGTGTCGCAAGAGGCGGGCAATACCGCTGTCACCCAGGGCAACCTCAACCACCTCAACCGGCAGAACTTTTCCTTCCCGCCCGACCATGGCGCCCGGGTGGTGAGCACGATCCTCACCGATGACGCCCTGCGCGCCGACTGGATGGCGGAACTGGAAGACACCCGGCTGGGCATGCTGGCGCTGCGCGAGCAGCTGGCGGGCGAATTGCAGCGCCTGTCGGGCTCGGACCGCTTCGGCTTTCTTGCGCAGCACCGCGGCATGTTCTCGCAGCTCGGCACCACGCCCGAGATGGTCGAGCGTCTGCGCGCCGAACATGGCATCTACATGGTGTCCGACAGCCGGCTCAACATCGCCGGGCTCAACGCCCATACGGTGCCGGTGCTGGCCAAGGCGATCGTCGACGTCGGCATCTGAGCCGATCTTCACGAGCCAAGAGGGCCGCCCGCGCAATGCGCCGGCGGCCTTTTTCTTGCGCCCCGTCCGGGGCCGCCGCCGGCGCGGGGCACGGGCCACAAGGCAAAAGGCCCGGGGATCGCCCCGGGCCTTCGCGTGTTCGTGTCGCTTGCAGCGGTTCAGCCGTTGCTGAACTCGGGGTAGGCTTCCATGCCCAGCTCGGCCATGTCGAGACCGTTGATCTCGGTCTCTTCGTCGACCCGCAGACCCATGGTCACCTTCAGCACCAGCCAGACCACTGCCGAGACCACCACGGTGAAGGCACCGACGATGAAGATCGCGTAGAGCTGGGTCATCAGCGAGGCGTCCGAGTTGGTCAGCACCACCGCGATGGTGCCCCAGATGCCGCAGATCAGGTGCACCGGGATCGCACCCACCACGTCGTCGATCTTCAGCTTGTCCATCATCGGGATGGCAAAGACCACGATCACGCCACCCACGGCTCCGATCAGGGTGGCCGCGCCCAGCGACGGGGTCAGCGGTTCGGCGGTGATCGACACCAGACCGGCCAGCGCGCCGTTCAGCACCATGGTCAGGTCGGGCTTTTTGAACATCACCTGCGAGGCGATCATCGCCGCGATGGCGCCACCGGCAGCAGCGGTATTGGTGTTGGCGAAGATGCGGCTCACGTCGGCGACGTCACCCACGGTGCCCATGGCCAGCTGCGAGCCGCCATTGAAACCGAACCAGCCGAGCCACAGGATGAAGGTCCCCAGGGTCGCCAGCGTCAGGTTCGAGCCCGGGATCGGCACGGTCTTGCCGTCCTTGTTGTACTTGCCGATACGCGGGCCGAGGATGATGGCGCCGGTCAGGGCCGCCCAGACGCCGACCGAGTGCACGACGGTCGAGCCCGCGAAATCGAGGAAACCCATTTCGT
>NZ_JBFJVE010000181.1:0-6025 GCF_041624275.1 Shimia sp. | reverse complement strand
TACCCGTCCAAATGTCATGTTCTAACTCCTGTGGCCGACCGGATATCTGGCGGCAAAGTTCATCTGTCAGGGGCGGATTTCGGGGCCCCTGCCGGCCACCATCGGGGGCCGACATCGCGCTCTTAGCATGACGCTTCCGTGAAAGAACAGGACGGTTTCGCGCAGTTAGCGCAACCAAGCGCAAGTTAGCGCCATCAAATCCTTTAACCTGTGAGGCAGGCCCGGATCGGTGAGTCATTTTAGCCATTGGTTAGCGAATTCGGGCTGAAATGAGGCAGCAATCTGACGTGATTCGCACTTTGGGATTGATCTAAATTGCACGAAAGGCGCATAATGTGGCCAATAACAGAAAATAATTGCGAGCAGTATGAGGACATCAACCAATGTCGAAAATCGCCTTGGTGGACGATGACAGGAACATCCTGACATCCGTTTCCATGACTCTCGAAGCCGAGGGTTTCGAAGTCGAGACCTATAACGACGGCCAGCAGGCTCTGGATGCCTTCAACAAGAAGCTTCCGGACATGGCCGTGCTGGATATCAAGATGCCGCGCATGGACGGCATGGATCTGTTGCAGCGGCTGCGCCAGAAGACCACCATGCCGGTGATCTTCCTGACCTCGAAGGACGACGAGATCGACGAGGTTCTGGGCCTGCGCATGGGCGCCGACGACTACGTCAAGAAACCCTTTTCGCAGCGCCTTCTCGTCGAACGCATCCGCGCCCTTTTGCGGCGCCAGGACGCGGTCGAGGGCAATATCGTCGGCGAGACCGAGGACACCAAGGTCATGGTGCGCGGCGATCTGACGATGGACCCGCTGCGCCACTCGGTCAGCTGGAAGGGCAAGGACGTCACCCTGACGGTGACCGAGTTCCTGCTGTTGCAGGCGCTGGCGCAACGCCCCGGTTTCGTGAAAAGCCGCGATCAGCTGATGGATGTGGCCTATGACGATCAGGTCTATGTCGACGACCGCACCATCGACAGCCACATCAAGCGGCTGCGCAAGAAGATGCGCAGCGCCGACGACGATTTCTCGGCGATCGAAACGCTCTATGGGATCGGTTACAGGTATAACGAAGAGTAAGCACTGACATGGCTTTGGCCGAAAGGATAAACGTGCGCGACATGGCCCATGGACGGGACGGTGACGTTGTATTGGGCGACGATTGGGTGGCGCCCGAGACCACGGCCGAGGAAGACCGGCGGGGACGCCGCGAAAGGCGGCGGCTGTTGCCGCTGGGCCGGTCGCCGCTGACCCGCAAGATCATCACCTTCAACCTGATCGCGCTTTGCGTCATGGTCGCCGGGATCCTCTATCTGAACTCGGCCCGCGACAGTCTTGCGGTGCAGCGTGCCGCCGGCCTGATGAGCGAGGCGCGGCTGATCTCCGGCGCGCTCGAGGCGCAGATGCCGGCCGGGGCGCCGGTCAACCTGGCCAGTGCCGACGGGGTCGATGCCGAGCGCACGCTTGCCAAGCTGCCGCTGCGGCGCGGCACCCAGGTCTATGTCTTCGACGCCAGCCGCAACCAGATCGCCACCGCCAGCGGCACCGAGACCGACGAGGCGGCGCAGGCGCTGGCCGCGCGGCCGCGCGGCACGCCGCTGACCGGGGCGCTGAACTGGCTCTGGGCCCGGGTGGCGGGCGACACCGCCCCGGTCGAGCCCGCGCTGCCGCCGACCGGCGAGCAGGCGGCCGGTCTGTCGGACCGCGCCATTGCCGGCGAAGAGGTGCTGACCACGCTGCGCGGCGCCGCCGACAGCCGGGTTTTCGCGGTCTCGGTGCCGGTGTTCCACAACGGCGCTGCCGTCGGGGCGGTGGTGCTGACCAGCGCCGCCGGCGAGCTTGACCAGATGGTGCGCGCCGAACGCGAGCGCGTCTTGCAGATGTTCGCCATTGCGCTGGTGGTGTCGGTGGGGCTGTCGATGGTGCTGGCCTCGACGATCTCCAACCCGCTTTCCGATCTTGCCGCCGCCGCCGAGATCGGCCGCGACAACGACCTGCGCACGGTCAATCCCGGCCGGGTGCGCATCCCCGACCTGACTGCGCGCCCCGACGAGATCGGCCGCCTGTCGGGCGCGCTGCGGGGCATGGTCTCGGCACTTTACGACCGTATCGACAGCAACGAGCAGTTCGCCGCCGACGTCGCCCATGAAATCAAGAACCCGCTGGCCTCGCTGCGTTCGGCGGTGGGGTCGCTGCGGCTGGTCAAGAAACCCGAGCACCGCGAGAAGCTGCTGGACGTGATCGAGCATGACGTGCGCCGCCTCGACCGGCTGGTCAGCGACATCTCCAACGCCTCGCGGCTCGACAGCGAGCTGGTGAAGGAGGACGAGGAGCAGTTCGACCTTCTCGGCATGATCGAGAACCTGGCGCAGTATCTCGGCGAAGATGCCGGCAGCAAGGGCATCGATTTCATCACCGACCTGCCCGAGACCGCGATCCATATCCGCGGCCTCGAGGCGCGGCTGGCACAGGTCTTCGTCAATCTCATCACCAATGCCATCAGCTTCTGCGAAGAGGGTGACGCCATCCGCCTCTGGGCCCGGCGGCGCGAGAACCGGGTTCTGGTGGTGGTCGAGGATACCGGCCCCGGCATTCCCGATCAGGCGCTGAGCAAGATCTTCAACCGCTTCTATTCGCAGCGCCCCGAAGAGCAGTTCGGCAACAATTCCGGCCTCGGGCTGGCGATTTCGAAACAGATCGTCGAAGCCCATGGCGGCGTGATCTGGGCCGAGAACATCCGCCCCACCGACGCCGACCCGACCTCTGAACCGCTGGGTGCGCGTTTCGTGGTGGGCCTGCCGGTCTGAACGGGGGCGGGGCCGTGACACAACCCGGCGGCAACAAGGACAGTCTGGAGGGGGGCGCAGCGCCGCTGATCCTGCATGCCAGCTGCGTCTCCCTGGGCGCGCGCGGGGTGCTGATCCTTGGCGCCTCGGGGCGCGGCAAATCCTCGCTGGCCCTGCAACTGATGGCGCTGGGGGCGCGGCTGGTCTCTGACGACCGCACGGCGCTGCACCGACAGGGCGGGCGGATCATGGCCGAGGCGCCCGCCGCCATCCGGGGCCTGATCGAGGCCCGCGGCGTCGGGCTGCTGCGGGCCGAGCCCGCGGGCGCAACAGAGGTGGTGATGGTGATCGACCTGGACCAGGAAGAAAGCGCTCGGCTGCCGCCGCTGCGCCGCACCGAGGTGCTGGGGCGCAGCCTGCCGCTGCTGCACGCGGTGCCGGAACCCTATTTCCCGGCCGCCATCCTGCAAATGCTGGCGCATGGGCGGCGGGCGCCATGAGCCGCGCGGCGCGGTCCGGGGCGCGCCAGCGCCTGGTGCTGGTCACCGGCCCCTCGGGCGCCGGCCGCTCGACCGCGATCAACGTCTTCGAGGATCTCGGCTTCGAGGCCATCGACAACCTGCCCCTGGGCCTGCTCGAGCGGCTGTTCTCGGGGCCGGCCAGCGACCGGCCGATGGTGCTGGGGCTGGATGTGCGCAACCGCGATTTCTCGCAGCTGGCGCTGCTGGCGGCGCTTGACGGCTTGCAGGCCAACCCCTCTCTGGCGCCCGAGCTGCTCTATCTCGACTGCGCGCTGCCCGAGCTTCAGCGCCGCTTCAGCGCCACCCGGCGGCGGCATCCGCTGGCGCCGGGCGAAACCGCGGTCGACGGGATCCGGCGCGAACAGGATCTCTTGGAGCCGATCCGCGAGCGCGCCGATATCCTGATCGACACCTCGGATCTCAGCCCGCATATGCTGCGCCGGCAGATCGAACGCTGGTTCGCGCCGCAGGGCGGCCAGAGGCTCGGCCTCACGGTGCAGAGCTTCAGCTACAAGCGCGGCCTGCCGCTGGGCGCCGACATGGTGATCGACTGCCGCTTTCTGCGCAATCCCTACTGGCAGGCCGATCTGCGCCGGCTCGACGGCTGTGACCCGGCCGTCGCCGCCCATATCGCCGGCGATTCGCGCTTTGCCCCCTTCTTCGAACGGACCCGCGATCTGGTGCTGATGCTGCTGCCGGCCTACCTCGAGGAGGGGCGGTCGCATTTCTCGCTTGGCTTCGGCTGCACCGGCGGGCAGCACAGATCGGTCTTTGCCGCCGAAAGATTGGCCGAGGCCCTTGCACAAGCGGGCTGGCAGGTGTCAATTAGGCACCGCGAACTGGACCGCCAGGCAAGGCTTGGCCGACAATCGGCATCTGAGGCGCGTGACAAGGACTGACAAGAGTGATCGGAATCGTGATCGTGGCACATGGCGGGCTGGCCAGAGAATACCTGGCTGCCGTCGAACATGTGGTCGGGGTGCAGAACGGGGTCACCGCGATCACCATCGACGCCGATCATGACCGGGCCGCGAAGCAGAACGAGATCTGCCGCGCCGCCGATGCGGTGGACCAGGGCGACGGCGTGGTCGTGGTGACCGACATGTTCGGCGGATCGCCGTCGAATCTCAGCCTGCGTGCCTGCGCGCCCGACAACCGCCGGATCGTCTACGGGGCCAATCTGCCGATGCTGATCAAACTGGCGAAAAGCCGCCACATGCCGGTGCCCGAAGCGGTGCGCATGGCGCTTGACGCCGGGCGCAAATATATCGACAGCCAGAATATCAACACGGATTGATCTCATGACCGAAACGGTGACGCGTTCCCTGAAAATCGTGAACATCAAGGGCCTGCACGCCCGGGCCTCGGCGCGGCTGGTGGAGGTGGTCGAAGGTTTCGACGCCGCGGCGGAAGTCAGCAAGGATGGCTTGAGTGCCTGCGGTGACAGTATTATGGGGTTGCTGATGCTGGCGGCCTCCAAGGGGTCGACGATCGAGGTCCAGACCAGCGGGCCCGACGCGATGCCGCTGGCCGACGCAATCGAGGTGCTGGTCGCCGACAAGTTCGGCGAAGGCGCCTGAGGATCCGGCTGCGATCCGGGAATAGGAACAGAGATTTGGCCGAAAGCTCGCCGCAACCGACCCCCGAGGGGGAGATCTATGATCGCCGAACGCTGACCTATGCCAACAGCTTCGACAACCCCTGGACCGGTGCCGCGATCCGCGCCATCGAATGGCTGACCGGCAAGCTGACCATCCTGCGCATGGTGCGCCGCTTCGAGAAATCCAACGCCGAGTATCGCGGCCAGAAGTTCTGGCGCGGGGCGCTCGACGTGATGGGAATCGACCTCGCCACCCCCGCGGCGCAGCTGGCCCATATCCCGGCCACCGGCCCGGTGGTGGTGGTCGCCAACCATCCTCACGGCATGGTCGACGGCATGATCCTGGCCGACCTGATCGGCCGCGTCCGCCAGGATTACCGCATCCTGACCCGCTCGGTGCTGACCGGGCTCGACGAGGCCGCCACCTCGTTCATGATCCCGGTGCCCTTCCCGCATGACCCCGAGGCACAGCGCAAGATGGTCGAGATGCGCGCCAAGGCGATGGCGCATCTCTCCGAAGGCGGGGTGGTGGCGCTGTTCCCCTCGGGGGTCGTGATGTCCTCGGACAGCTGGTTCGGCCCCGCGATCGAGCGTGAATGGAACGTCTTCACCGCCAAGATGATCCGCAAATCCGGCGCCCGCGTGGTGCCGATCTACTTTCCCGGCCGCAATTCGCGCGCCTATCTGATCGCCTGCCGGGTTTCGGCGATCCTGCGCCAGGGCCTGCTGCTGCACGAGATCGTGCGCGCCTGCAACAAGCCGCAGGCGCCGGTGGTCGGCAAGCCCCTGACCGAGGCCGAGATGGCGCCCCTGGCCACCGATCCGCGCGGTTTCATGGCCGCGCTGCGCCGGCGCACGCTGTCGCTCGGCGAGCGACCCTGAGCGCCACCGATACCGCTTTCTCTTGCCGGAAATATCCGCGGGGGGAATTGAGCCGCAGGCTCAAGGGGGGCGGCAAGCCCCCGCCCGCAAGAGGCGCCGGGCCTAGCGGGTCGGCACCGGGGTCTCGCCGCGATAGTCGTAAAACCCGCGCTTGGTCTTGCGCCCCAGCCAGCCGGCCTCGACATATTTGGTCAGCAGCGGGCAGGGCCGGTACTTGGTGTCGGCCAGCCC
>NZ_JBFJVE010000180.1:0-6027 GCF_041624275.1 Shimia sp. | reverse complement strand
TACCCCAAGGTGTCGAACTCCGAGCGCATCACCTTCGAATACGTGATGCTGCAGGGCGTGAATGACAGTGACGAGGACGCCCATCGCCTGGTCAAGCTGATCAAGGATCACGGCATTCCCGCCAAGATAAACCTGATCCCCTTCAACGAATGGCCCGGCTCGCCCTATCAGCGATCGTCCAACAACCGCATCCGCGCCTTTGCCAATATCATCTATCAGGCCGGCTATGCCTCGCCGATCCGCACCCCGCGCGGCGAGGACATCATGGCCGCCTGCGGCCAGCTGAAATCGGCCACCGAAAGGGCCCGCAAGTCACGCAGGCAGATCGAGGCCGAGGCCGGGCTCGGCAAGGTCTGAGCCGGGCAGAACGCCACGCCGCCCGGCGCTGTGCGCTCCTGGCCCAAAATTTTACCGAAGAGTTCAAAAAATATCCGCTGCTGCGGGCCTGTCGGGTTTTTTCTGCATCTGCAAAGGAATTCCCTTGCGCTGATGCTGCGGCGCGGCATTCTGGAGATACGACCGGGCCGGGTGCAAATCGTTCTTCCTGGGCATCCGGTCCGCAAAGACTGAACGCGGCTATATCCTCCTCCCTTTAGGCGCGTTTCAACAACCAAGGTCCAACAGGGCGTGGCCGGGCAGCGAAAGCCCGGCCATTTTTCGGCCGCCCGGCCCTAACGTCCGGGAATCGCTTCGCGCGGCGCGCAATCACCCCAGCTGTCGATCACCGCGATTGCCTCTTCGGCGGTCTCGACGAAACGGAACAGCTGCAGGTCCTCGGCCGAGATGGTGCCGGCATCGGCCAGCGCCTCCCAGTTGATGATCCGCTCCCAGAAGGCCCGGCCGAACAGCAGGAAGGGCACCCGCTCCATGCGGCCGGTCTGGATCAGGGTCAGCGATTCGAACATCTCGTCCAGGGTGCCGAAACCGCCCGGAAAGACGCAGATCGCCTTGGCCCGCATCAGGAAGTGCATCTTGCGGATGGCGAAATAGTGGAAGTTGAAACACAGCTCGGGCGTCACGTATTCATTCGGCGCCTGTTCATGCGGCAGCACGATATTGAGCCCGATCGACTTGCCGCCAGCCTCCTGCGCGCCGCGGTTGCCGGCCTCCATCACCCCCGGGCCACCGCCGGTGACGATCACGTTGTCGCGCCCGTCGCTGCGCAGGGTCATCAGCCGGGCGAATTCGCGCGCCTCGTCGTAGAAGACGGACAGGCCGGCCAGGGTCTCGGTGCGGGCCCGGTCCCTGTTGGCCGGCGCCGGAATGCGCGCCCCGCCGAACATGACGATGGTGCCCTCGATGCCCATCTGCTGCAATTCCAGCTCGGGCTTGTGCAGCTCCAGCTGCAAGCGCACCGAGCGCATCTCGTCGCGGCACAGGAAATCCGGGTCGGCGAAGGCCAGCCGGTAGGCCGGCGAACGGGTCTGGGCGGTGTCACGCACATGGGTCGCTGCGTCGATGTCCCTGTGCGCCGAGGGAAGCGGGCTCCTGCGGTCTTTATTCATCATGCCTCTCCTGACTTGTAAGTCTTTCCTCCACAGCTATAGGTTCGCAGGCACGATGGCCAGTGACAGAGGTATGACCATGACTTGGCAGGACGACATTCGCGCCGCCGCCGCGCGAATTGAAGGACATGTGCAGAAAACCCCCGTGGTCACGGTAACCGGCTTCGGGCTTGGCTATCCGCTCCAGCTCAAGCTGGAACAGATGCAGCATACCGGCACTTTCAAGGCGCGCGGCGCCTTCAACACCTTGTTGTCACAGGACGTGCCGGCGGCCGGACTGGTGGCGGCTTCGGGCGGCAATCACGGCGCCGCCGTGGCCTATGCGGCGCATCGGCTGGGACACAGGGCGCGGATCTACGTGCCCGAGATGGCCGGGCCCGCCAAGGTCGCGCTGATCCGCGAGGCCGGGGCCGATCTGGTGGTGGTGCCCGGCGCCTATTCCGACGCGCTGGAGCAGGCACTGGCCTACGAGGCCGAGACCGGCGCCATGCAGATCCACGCCTATGACGCCCCCGCGACAGTCGCCGGCCAGGGCACCTGCGCGATGGAATGGGAAGATCAGGGGCTTGATGCCGACACGCTGCTGGTTGCGGTCGGCGGCGGCGGGCTGATCGGCGGCACCATGGCCTGGCTCGACGGAAGCCGCCACGTGGTCGCGGTCGAGCCCGAGACCTCCTGCGCCCTGAACGCCGCCCTCAAGGCCGGAGAGCCGGTCGATGTCGAGGTCTCGGGCGTCGCCGCCAATGCGCTGGGCGCCCGCCGCATCGGCCAGATCTGCTTCGATCTCGCCCAGTCGACCGGCGCCGATTCGCTGCTGGTCGACGACGACGCCATCATCCGCGCGCAGGCGGCACTGTGGCGCGAGACCCGGCAGCTGGTCGAGCCGGCGGGCGCCACCGCCCTCGCGGCGCTGATGTCCGGCGCCTATCGCCCGGCGCCGGGGGAAAAGGTCGCGGTTCTGATCTGCGGCGCCAATGTCGCGCCGGACCCGCTGCAACAAAGGTCGTTTTGACAGGGTGACGCGGCGGTGCGATTTGGCTAGAACAGCGCAAATCGTGAGAACCGGAGCCTGAACACATGTCGAACGCCCAACTGGAACAAGCCATCGAAGCCGCGTGGGACACCCGCGACAGCATCACGCCGCAAACCGGCGGCGAAGTGCGCGAAGCCATCGAAGACACGCTGAACGCGCTGGACTCGGGCAAGCTGCGGGTGGCCGAGAAACTGGAAAACGGCGACTGGCACGTCAACCAGTGGGCCAAGAAGGCGGTGCTGCTGGGCTTCCGCATCAAGGACATGGAATTCCAGGACGGCGGCCCGCAGGGCAGCGGCTGGTGGGACAAGGTCGACAGCAAGTTCAAGGGCTGGGGCGACCATGAATGGAAAGAGGCCGGCTTCCGCGCCGTGCCCAACTGCGTGGTGCGCAAATCGGCCTATGTCGCCCCCGGCGCGGTGCTGATGCCCTCTTTCGTCAACCTCGGCGCCTATGTCGACACCGGCACCATGGTCGACACCTGGGTCACGGTCGGCTCCTGCGCCCAGATCGGCAAGAACGTGCACCTCTCGGGCGGCGTCGGTATCGGCGGCGTGCTCGAGCCGATGCAGGCCGGCCCGACCATCATCGAGGACAACTGCTTCATCGGCGCGCGCTCGGAAGTGGTCGAAGGCTGTATCGTGCGCGAAGGCTCGGTTCTGGGCATGGGCGTGTTCATCGGCCAGTCGACCAAGATCGTCGATCGTGAAACCGGCGAAGTCATGTATGGCGAAGTGCCCGCCGGTTCGGTCGTGGTGGCCGGCTCGATGCCCTCCAAGAACGGCATCAACCTCTATTGCGCGGTGATCGTGAAACGCGTCGACGCCAAGACCCGCTCGAAAACCTCGATCAACGACCTCTTGCGCGACTGACCCCGCGCCACGGCACCTCTTGCAGACAGATCAGGCAGGCTCCGATACGCTCGGGGCCTGTTTTTTTTGCGGTCAGTTGCGATAGGTGGCGCCGAACCAGCGGTCGACCAGATCGTCATAGGTGCCGTCTTCGCGCAGCCGCAGCAGCGACTGGTCGATCTCTTCGCGGATCGCGCTGCCGGTGGGCAGGGCGATGCCGTAGTTCTCGGGCCGGTAAACGCGGTCGATCAGCCGGGCATGGCGCTTGCCGCGCCCCATCGCGTAAAAGGCCAGAATCGGGCCGTCGAAGACCACCGCGTCGATCTCGCCCCGCTCGAAGGCGCGCAGCATCGCCTCGGGGTCGGGGAAATCGCGGAACCCGATGTCGCGGCGCGCGAGGAACTCGGCGCTGGTCGATCCGGCGACGGTCGCCACCTGCCGCCCCTCGAGGTCGTTGACCGAATCGACATTCGACTGGATCGCGTCCACGGTCACCGCAGCGGTGATGGTGGCGACGAAGATCGAGACCACGAACAGGCTCGAGATCACCAGAAACACCGCGAAGATCCGCCCCATGCGCGACATCGGCATACGCTCTTCAAAGCCGCCGTTGACCACAAGGTTCAGCGCCCACCAGAACGACGGGAACATGGCCTCGCGCATCGGCCGGTCGAAATAGACCTGATGGCGGCGTTCGAACAGCCACATCAGGAAACCGCCACCGAACAGCAGCGCCAGTGCCAGTGCCCCCAGCACCAGGATCTCGCGCGCCAGCACCCCGCCCAGCCGCTGCACAGATCCGGCCTCGGCGGGCAAAAGGATCTGCAAGCCGCTTTCAAAGATCGGCTGGCTGAAGTCCATTTCGATCTCGCGCGCGGCGGTGATCGAGATATTGGCGATCGCCCCGTCAAGCTCGGCGTTGCGCACCGTGTTCAGCATGTCGCCGAACGATTCCTGCTTGGCAAATTCAACCGGCCGGCCGAGATCCTTGGCAATCGCCTGCATCAGGTCGATCGAGAAACCGTCGACCCCGTCGTCGTGAAAGATCGCGAAGGGCGGCCGGTGCACGGTGGCAAAGTTCAGCGGCGCGGCGGACTGCGCCTGCGCTCCCGTCACCACGGCGCAGTAGCTCAGGGCCAGAACGGCCAGATTTCTCAGCATTCCCAACATGTCTTCCCCAGCGCGTCGGTCGGTCCTTGTGTTTACATTGCCCGGATGGGCACGGGGGTCAACGCGTCACCACGTCAGAAGGGGCCGGCAAGGGGAAAATCCCCGCGTTGGGCAGCGATTTCGCCGCAAAAGACGGTGCGCACGGCAGCCTTCGCGCGCGGCGCGCTTGACCTTGCCGCCCCCGGCGCGATAAGGCGCGGCCATGGAAAAGCCCAAGAAGAAATCCCGCCAGCAGGCCTATACGCTTCTCGTCCAGGTCGGGCGCAAGGAGGGCGACGGCCTGCCCGAGGGTGCCACCGGCGCGGCGCTGATGATCTATGCCAGCGGCGTCGACGAGGCCGAGGCGGTCCGCGAGACCGTCGCGATCCTGAAACAGGCCGATCTGGCGCCGCTGGACGTCACCGGCTATGGCACGCTGGAAGAACGCCAGGCCCAGGGCCACGACATCGCCGACGAGGAACGCGCCCTGATGCAGCGGGCGCTTGACGAGAACTCGGTCGTGGTGGCGCAGATGACCGCCTTTTTCAATGGCGAGGAAACGCTCGACGCCGGCGACGACCGGATGAACTGAGCTCAGGCGGCGCGCTGCTCGGCCAGAACCAGCGCTTCGAAACTGCCCAGCGCCGGGAAGGCCTGGGTGGAATGCTCGGGCAGGCGGCTGCGCGGATAGCGCGCCAGCAGGCTGCTGCGCAACAGCGCCTCGTTGCGGCGGATGCGGCCGATATTCATGCTCTCGACATAGGTGCCGCAGGCCAGAATCGCCTGGTGGTCCGGCAGCAGCACCTGGGTATAGGTCACCAGCCGGTGTCCACGTTCCGGGATCGCGGCGCTGCCGTTGATCAAATGACGCGCCGGCGCCAGCACATGTTCGGCGTTGAACAGGTATTCGACCCGCGAGCCGCCGATCACCAGCCGCTGGCCGGGGGCGACGACGATATCGGATTCAAGCCCGAAATAGGGGTGCCGCAGCCGCACCGGCTCGAACAGGCCGAAGGCCGGCACCGTGCGCCGCAGCACGGCCAGCACCGGGGCGGTGTCGCCGCCCAGCGTGGTCACCAGATCGCCGCGTTTCAACGTGCCGAGGGCGCGCGGCCCGTAGGGGGTCGCGACCGGGGTCAGGCCGGTCATTCCCGGCATCGGCCCGATCGGCTCGATCCGGTCCGAAACCGCGAGGAACATCAGGTCGGGGGCCATGAAGCTGGCATTGGGGTTCTCGGCAAGCTCGCGCACATCCGATAGCCGCATCTCCACCGGCCCGCTCAGCACGGTCTGAAAGCTGCGCCCCGCGTCCGGGCGCTCCACCGCCAGCCTTGCCCAGTCGCGGGCCATGTCCCAGCTGTAGGTGACGCGCAGGATATCGGTGCGCACGGCCGAGGAATCATGGTTCAGCACGCCATGGAAAATCTCGTCTCCGCGCGCGTGCACCAGCGAAATGCCGCCACCGGGCAAGGCCTGCACGGTCAGGCGC
>NZ_JBFJVE010000179.1:0-6034 GCF_041624275.1 Shimia sp. | reverse complement strand
GACAAGCACGGCGCGCTGACCTTCCCGGCGGGCACCGTCGAGCGGGCCCATCAGGACGGGTTCACCCAATGCATCCTCGACGAGATCGACGCCGTTCTGTGGACCGCGGCCCGGCACAGTTTCGCGCTGCCCGAAGACAAGCGCCTGCCCGAGATCAAGGACTCGCTGCGCTGGGAATATGCCCGCAACATCAACCGCATCACCGACCAGATCCGCGGCCCCTACCTGATGGGCGAGAGCTTCACCCTGGCCGACATCATCCTGGCCCATTGCGGCGGCTGGGCCAAGTCGGCGCGCTTCCCGGCCGACAACGAAGCCTTTGGCGCCTATCTCAAGCGCTGCCGGGCGCGCCCCGCCTTCCTCAGGCTGGCCGAGCGCTGAGCGCATGGCGCGCCGCGTGCTGCCCGGCCCAGCGCCCGGTGGCAAGGCAGGCGGTCAGCAGATAGCCCCCGGTCGGCGCCTCCCAGTCGAGCATCTCTCCGGCGGCGAAGACGCCCGGGCGGTGGCGCAGCATCAGCCCCTCGTCCAAAGCGCCAAGGCGGATACCGCCGGCGGTCGAGATCGCCTGATCCATGGGGCGCGGGCCGGCATGGCGGATCGGCAGCGCCTTGAGCAGCGGCGCCAGATCGTCAGGCAGGGGCCGGGCGAACTCCATCAGCAATGCCTGTTTCACCGGGTCGAGCTTCAGCACCCTGCGCAGGTGGTTGCCAAGGCTCGCCTTGCCGCGCGGCCGGGCCAGCCGGGCGCGCACCTCGGCCTCGGACAGGTCCGGCAACAGGTCGACCAGCAGATCGTGCCCCTCGCGCAGGCGCCGCGACACCGCATAGATGCCGCCGCCCTCGAGGCCCTGCTCTGAAACGACAAACTCTCCGCGCAGGCATTGCGCGCCTGCCCTGAGAGCCACCGATTTGACCGGCGCGCCAAAATGCTTCCGCATATGGGACGACCAATTGACAACAAAGCCCATGTTCGCCGGCTGGAACGGCGCCAGCGGGACGTCGAGCCAGCCCGCCCAGGCCCCGTCCGAACCCAGCCGCGCCCAGCTCGCGCCACCGCAGGCCAGCACCACCACATCGGCCTGCACCACCTGCCGCCCCTGCGGCGTGTCAAAGACGAAACCGCGATCCTCGCCCACCCAACGCCAGCGGGTGCGGGCCTCGACACCGCCCGCCTCGAGGCGCCGCAACCAGGCCCTGAGCAGGGGCGACGCCTTCATCACCCGCGGAAACACCCGCCCGGTCGAACCGGTGAACATCTCCTGGCCCAGCGCCTCGGCCCAGGCCACGACGGCCCTGCCGTCAAAGGCCTCCAGCATCGGGCGCAGGGCGGGCGCGGCCTCTTCATAGGCGGCAAGAAAGTCCTCAAATGGCTCTTCCCGGGTCAGGTTCAGCCCGGATTTCCCGGCCATCAGGAACTTGCGCGCCAGGCTCGGCCTGGCCTCGGCCAGCCGGACCGACAACCCCTGCCCGGCCAGCGCCTCGGCCGCCATCAGCCCGGCCGGGCCGCCGCCGATCACCAGCGCGCGGCGCATGTCCCTGCCCCCGAATATGTCACGCGGTCTGTCACAGGCGCCCTTCCCAAGTTCCGCCATCCCGGTCATGGTCATGCCCGACAGACCCCAGGACTTCAAGAGACCCGATTTCAAGAGACCTCCCGTGCCGGACCCGATCTGCCCGCTCTGCCAACGCCCGATTCCACCCGCTGCGCGGCAAAGCCGCCACCACCTGATCCCGCGCCTCAAGGGCGGCAAGACCGGGCCCCAGGTGCTTCTGCACCAGATCTGCCACAACCAGATCCACGCCACCCTGACCGAGGCCGAGCTGGCCCGCGATTTCGCCACCATAGAGGCGCTGAGATCACATCCCGAGCTGGCCGGGTTCATCCGCTGGATTGCCAAACGCCCGGCTGACTTTCACGCCGTCACCCCCGGCCCGCGCCGCAGGCGCTAGATGCCTGCCCCAATGCGCCCCGGCTTCATCTCTTCAGAAATACTCCGGGGTGAATGGACCCGCAGGGGCCAGAGGGGCAGCGCCCCTCAGCGACACATCGCCTTGATGCCCCGGGCAATCTCGACCGGCGCCGCCAGCGTGTCGGCGGCCACCGCCCGCGCCGTCTCGAGCAGTTCTTCCCCGGCAACCAGCCGATCCACCAGACCAAACCGCAAGGCTTCATCAGCCAAAAGCTTCTGCCCGCCCATCAGCACCAGCTTGGCCCGCGCCGGGCCGATCAGCGCCGCCATGCGCGCCGGGTCCGAAGGCTGCGGCAGAAAGCCGAGCTTCATCACCGGATAGAAGAACTTGGCCCCCGGCACCGCCAGCCGCAGATCGCAGGCCAGCGCCATGCCCATGGCACCCCCCGCAAGCGTGCCGTTGAGCGCCGCGATGGTCAGCCCCGGCAGCGCCGCGATATTGCCCGAAAGCCGCTCCCAGACATCCGAGGTCGCCAGCCCGGCCCGCGCCTCGTCAAGATCGGCGCCGGCGGAAAACACCTTGCCGCGCCCGGTCAGGATCAGCGCCCGTGCCTCCTGCGCCGCCTCGGCGATATCGGCCAGCTCGGTCAACATGGCATGGGTCAGCGAATTGGCCTTGTCGGGGCGGTTGATGGTGGCGATCCAGAGGCCGCTTTCCTCTTTCTGCAACTCGATCATGCGATCAGCCCCACCTGGCGGCGGATGCCTTCGTCGCGCAGCGAGATCTCGTCGCCGACCCACATGTCGGCCTCGGGGCCGCACATCCACAACAGGCAGCGCGCCGGCCAGTCGGGCGGGATGTGATCGGACCAGTCGAGCCGGCTCACCGGGTTGATGCCCGAGGCCTTGATCTCGCGCTGCATCTCGGTGGCCACGGTGCCGGGCGACAGGCCGATGGCGCGGATGCCCTTGTCGCGGTTTTCCTTGTCGATACAGCGGGTCAGCATGTTGACCGCCGCTTTCGAGGCGCAGTAATGGCTCCAGGCCTCGACCGGACCATGGGCGGCGCCCGAGGAAATCGTCAGGATGGTGCCGCCGCCGGCCTTCTGCATCACCGGCAGCGCCGCGCGCACGCCATGATAGACCCCCTTGAGGTTGATATCGATCACCTGGCCCCAGCCCTCGGGGTCCGAGGTGGCGAGATGGGCGATCGGCTCGACCACCCCGGCATTGTTGATCAGCACGTCGAGCCCGCCGAACCGCGCCACCGCGGCGTCGACCGCGGCCTGAACCGAGGCATAATCGGCGACGTCGCAGGTCAGCGCCAAAGCCTTGTCGCCGATCTCGGCGGCGATGCGTTCGATGTCGGCGCCGCTGCGGGCCACCAGCACCACATTGGCCCCGGCCTCGGCAAAGATCCGCGCCGCGCTTTCACCGATACCCCGGCTGGCCCCGGTCACCAGAACCGTCTTGTCGTTCATTTCAGTCATTGTCCGCCCCTCCTGCAACCTCTTTGCCCAAGACCTAAACCGCCGCTGGCCGGGCGTCCAGTCTTTGCCCTTGACCCCGCCTTGGCAGAAGTCGAAGCTGGTGCCGATTGAAAAAGGAATAGTGTTATGATCAAACCGGCGAGTTTTCTGGGCGCGGGGACAATGGCCATGCTGTTGTCGACTGCAAGTGCCTTTGCGGATGTGTCCAACCAGGATGTCTGGGGTGCCTGGAAGGGGTTCATGACCGGCGTCGGTTACAGCGTCTCGGCCACCGAAAGAGAATCCGGCGGCGTGCTCAGCGTCGACGACCTGAAGATCAGCCTCGACTTTCCCGAGGACGACGGCCGCGCGCTGGCGGATCTGGGCCGGATGACCTTTACCGAGGCCGGCGACGGCACCGTGCGTGTCGGCATGCCCGCATCCTTCCCGGTGCGGATCGAAAGCTCGGAGCACGGCGACAACACCCGGGCGACGCTGACCATTTCCATGCGCGACGCCGATCTCGTGGCCTCCGGGGTGCCGGAAAACATCAAATACGACTACCGGGTCGCGCAGATGGCCTGGGAGCTGACCGAACTTGTTGTCAACGGCACGCCCGAGACCGATGCCACCTTCAATGCCATCGCCGATACGGTGACGGGCGCGGCCGAGATGAGCGCGGGCAACACGCCGCGTTTCGCCAAGTCGATGAAGGCCGAGCGCATGACCATGACCGTCAAGGGCGACGACCCGCAGGAGGGTATGGTCGACATGCAGATGACCGTCGCCGGGCTGGGTTTCGACATCTCGGGCGCGGTGCCGATGGCCCAGGACCCCGAGGATCCCGGCGCCTTTTTCCGCGCCGGCTTCCGGATCGACGGCAAGGTCACCCAACAGGGCACCGAGCTGGCGCTGATGGCCAATGACGGCAGCGGGCCGATGAATGCCAACATGTCGACCAGCGGCAGTTCGCTGGCGATCAAGATCGCCGGCGGCCGCTTCGATTATCAGGGCAGCGTCATGGATCTGGGCGTCAACATGGCCGGGGCCGGCATTCCGCTGCCGATCATCATGGACATGAAGGAACTGGCCTACGGCATTGCCATGCCGCTGTTGCAGGACAACATGGCGCAGGATTTCTCGGCCCGTTTCAAGCTGGCCGGGCTGACGGTGTCGGACATGCTGTGGGGGGTCTTCGACCCCGGCGCGATGCTGCCGCGTGACCCGGCAACGCTGGCGGTGGCGGTGAACGGCACCACCACCCTGTTCGCGGACCTGGTGGCCAGCGAGGGCGAGGATTATCCAGGCGAACTGAATTCGCTGACCCTGAGCGAACTGCTGGTCGACATGGTCGGCGCGCGGCTCAGCGGCAGCGGCGCTTTCACCTTCGACAATACCGACATGCAGACATTTGACGGCATGCCGCGCCCCGAGGGAAGCATCAACCTCAGCCTCAGCGGCGCCAACAGGCTGATCGATACGCTGGTGGCCATGGGGCTGCTGCCCGAGGAACAGGCGATGGGCGGGCGCATGATGATGGCGATGTTCGCGGTGCCCGGCGCCGGAGAGGACGAGCTGACCTCGGTGATCGAGATCAACGCCGACGGTCATGTTCTGGCCAACGGGCAGCGCCTGCAATAGGCGATCATCGCCGGCATGACAGGCCGCGCCGCCCGGGCAGCGCGGCCTTTTGCACGCCTGCTCTTGCGTGAACCGGTGCCATTGTCTACCTCAGGGGCGACTTGATCGGGGGGACGAGAGCTTGGATTTGGAACAGCTGACGCAGGCCATGCTCGGGGCCGCGAAGACGGCCGGGGCCGATGCCGCCGACGCGATGGCAGTGCGCGGCACCTCGCTGGCGATCGACGTGCGCGCCGGGGCGCTGGAACAGGCCGAACGCTCCGAAGGCATCGACCTCGGGCTGCGGGTCTTCGTCGGCCAGCGCCAGGCCAACGTCTCGGTGTCGGACAGCCGCCCGGAAACCCTGACCACCATGGCCGAGCGCGCGGTGGCGATGGCGCGCCAGGCCCCCGAAGACCCCTTTGTCGGCCTTGCCGACCCGGAACAGCTTTGCCGTGAATGGGACATCGACGCGCTGCAATTGTGCGACCCTGCCCCCGAGCCGGAACCGGCGCGGCTTCAGATCGACGCCACCGAGGCCGAGGCCGCCGCCCAGGCGGTCAGGGGCGTGACGCAGGTTCAGTCGGCGACGGCGGGCTACAGCCGGACCCAGATCCACCTTGCGGCCAGCAACGGCTTTGCCGGCGGCTATGAACGCAGCAGCCGCGCCCTCTCCTGCGTTGCCATCGCCGGCAGCGGCGACGCGATGGAGCGTGACCACGACGGCGACGGGCGCATCTTTCACCAAGATCTGCGCAGCGCCGAGGACATCGGCCGCAGCGCCGGGGAACGGGCGGTGGCGCGGCTTGGCGCGGTCCAGCCGCCCACCGGCGCCTATCCGGTGCTGTTCGACGAGCGCATTTCCGCCTCGCTGATCGGTCATCTGCTGGCCGCCTGCAACGGCGCCAGCATCGCGCGCGGTGCCTCGTGGCTGCGCGACGCGCTGGGGCAGCAGATCCTGCCCGGCCATCTCAGCCTCACCGAAGACCCGCTGCGCCCCCGGGTCAGCGGCTCGCGGCCCTTCGACGCCGAGGGG
>NZ_JBFJVE010000178.1:0-6041 GCF_041624275.1 Shimia sp. | reverse complement strand
GGGCGACGGGTTTCGCCGCCGCCCCATCGGGAGGAGTTGGTGGGAGGAAAGGGGGCAGGCCGGATCAGTTGGCCTTGAGATAGGCGTAGATCTCGTCCTTCAGCGCGCCCCGGCGCTTGCGCAGATCGACCTCGGCCAGCTCTTCGCGCGGCTCGACGTTGGTCTCGGCGCGGTGCACCTTGCGGTTGAGCTCGTGATAGTCTTCGGCCAGCTTGGCGAAATGCGCGTCGGTGGTCTTCAGCGCATGCATCTTCTCGACGAATTCGGGAAATTCTTCGGCCAGCTCGTGAGGGGTGTGGGACATCCAAGGCTCCTTTGTTCTGTCTTTGATGCGAGTCTAGACCGATGGCGCGCGGGCGACCTTGACCGGGGTCAAGACAGAGATCGAAGCGCGCCCGCAAGGGAGGAAAATCAGCGCTGCGACTGCTCCCAGTCCGGGTTGAACCAGGGCGCGTCATTGGCCGGCGCCAGCAGGCCCCTGCCGAGGATGTGATCGGCGGCCTTTTCGCCGGTCATGATCGAGGGCCCGTTGAGGTTGCCATTGGTGATGCGCGGGAAGATCGAACTGTCGGCGACCCGCAGCCCGTCGACGCCGATCACCCGGCACTCGGGGTCGACGACGCTCATCGGATCATCGGCAGCGCCCATCTTGCAGGTGCCGCAGGGATGATAGGCGCTTTCGGCGTGGTCGCGGATGAAGCTGTCAAGCTCGTCATCGCTTTGCAGATTGGCGCCGGGCTGGATCTCGTGTTTGACAAAGGGCGCCATCGCCTCTTGACCGAAGATCTCGCGCGTCAGGCGCAGGCAGGTGCGGAAATCGACCCAGTCCTGCTCGGTCGACATGTAGTTGAAAAAGATGTCGGGCGCGTCCCTGGGATCGCTGCTGCTGAGGGTCACGGCGCCGCGCGAGGGCGAGCGCATGGGGCCGACATGGGCCTGGAAGCCGTGGCCCTCGGCCGCCGCCTGCCCGTCATAGCGCACCGCGATCGGCAGGAAGTGGTACTGGATGTCGGGATAGGAGACGCCGGCGCGCGAGCGGATGAAGGCGGCGCTTTCGAACTGGTTCGAGGCCCCGAGCCCGGTCTTGGTGAACAGCCATTGCGCTCCGATCAGCCCCTTGCCGATCAGGTTCCAGTATTTGTAGAGCGTGATCGGCTGCTTGCTGGCGAACTGCATGTAGACCTCGAGGTGATCCTGAAGGTTCTGCCCCACACCCGGACGGTCGGCGATGACCTCGATGCCGTGTTCCGCGAGATGCGCCGCCGGGCCGATGCCCGAGAGCATCAGGAGTTTCGGCGAATTGAGCGAGCTGGCGGCAAGGATCACCTCGGCATTGGCGCCGATCACCTCGGTCCTGCCGCCGCGCTCGACCTCGACGCCGACGGCGCGGCCGCCCTCGATCACCACCCGCCGCGCGAGGGCGCGGATCAGGGTACAGTTGTCGCGTTTCAGGGCCGGCTTCAGATAGGCATTGGCCGCCGACCAGCGACGCCCTTTCCAGACCGTCATCTCCATCGGGCCGAAGCCCTCTTGCTGCTGGCCGTTATAATCCGAAGTCACCGGGTAGCCCGCCTGACGCCCGGATTCGACAAAGGCCGCGTGCAGCGGGTTGTCGCGGGGGCCACGGGTGATGTGCAAGGGGCCGTCGGTGCCGCGCCACGCGGCATCCCCGCCCTGCCCGCTTTCGTGCCAGCATTCCATGCGGCGGAAATAGGGCAGCACATCGGCATAGCCCCAGCCCGCGGCGCCGCTGTCCTGCCAGTGGTCATAATCGCCCGCGTGACCGCGCACATAGACCATGCCGTTGATCGAGGACGAGCCGCCGATCACCTTGCCGCGCGGGCAGACCAGGCTGCGGTTGCCAAGCTGCGGCTCGGGCCGGGTCTTGTAGCCCCAGTCATAGAGCCCCATGTTCATCGGGTAGCTCAGCGCCGCCGGCATCTGGATGAAGGGGCCGGCGTCGGTGCCGCCATGTTCGATCACCAGCACCTTTTTGCCCGCCTCGGACAGACGATATGCCATGGCGCAGCCTGCGCTGCCCGCTCCGACGATCACATAATCCGCGTTCATCTCGTTCTCCCAAGGCCCTCGTCGGCCCGTCTGTTTTCTGTTCCCGCCGATCCTGCCAGCCGCGGCCGGAGGCTTCGGCGGGCCCTTTCAAAGCGGCGTTCAGAACGCCGCTTCGACGTCTCCCATGCGCACATAGACCGATTTCACCTGGCTGTAGTGCTGGATCGCCTCTTTCGAATTCTCGCGCCCCACGCCCGAGGCCTTGACCCCGCCGAAGGGGGCCTCGACCGGCGCGTCATTGTAGGAATTGATAAAGCAGCTGCCGGCCCTGAGGTCACGGATCACCCGGTGCGCCCGGGTCAGGTCACGGGTGAAGACGCCGGCCGAAAGGCCGAATTCGGTGGCATTGGCGCGGGCCACGACCTCGGTCTCGTCGTCGAACTCGAGCACCGACATCACCGGGCCGAAGATCTCTTCGCGGGCGATGGTCATCCCGTCGGTGACATCGGCAAAGACGGTCGGCTCGACGTAAAAGCCGGGCATGTCGAGCCGCTTGCCGCCGCAGACCAGCGTCGCGCCTTCGTCGATGCCCTTTTGCACATAGCCCATGACGATCTTCATCTGCGCTTCGCTGACCATCGGGCCAAAGCTTACTGCCTCGTCCATCGGATCGCCGACCACCGCGTCGCCGATACGTTCGACCAGACGGCGCAGGAAGGCTTCCTTGATGCCTTTCTGGACGAACACCCGGGTGCCGTTCGAACAGACCTGCCCCGAGGAATAGAAATTGCCGTTGATGGCGCCGCCGACGGCATTCTCGACATCGGCGTCATCAAAGACGATCAGCGGCGACTTGCCGCCAAGCTCCATGGTCACATGCTTCATGCCCGCGGCGGCGGCGGCATAGACCTTTCTGCCGGTCGGCACGGAGCCGGTGAGCGAGACCTTGGCGATGCGCGGATCGCTGACCAGCGCGGCGCCGACCTCGCCAAGCCCTTGCACCACGTTGTAAAGCCCCGCCGGAAGCCCCGCCTCGTGCAGGATCTCGGCCACTTTCAGCGCCGCCAGCGGCGTGGTTTCCGAGGGTTTGAAGATCATCGCATTGCCGCAGGCCAGCGCCGGCGCGCCCTTCCAGCAGGCAATCTGTGTCGGGTAGTTCCAGGCGCCGATGCCGACGCAGACCCCCAGCGGCTCGCGCACAGTATAGACCCAGTCTTCGCCAAGGGGGATGTGCTCGCCGGTCAGGCTGGCGGCCAAGCCGCCGAAATACTCCAGAGCATCTGCACCGCTGGTGGCGTCGGCGACCAGCGTTTCCTGCAGCGGCTTGCCGGTGTCATGGGTTTCCAGCACCGAAAGCTCGTGGTTGCGCGCGCGGATGATGTCGGCGGCGCGGCGCAGGATGCGGCCACGTTCGGTGCCGCTGATCCGGCCCCAGGCGACCTGCGCCGCCTTGGCGCTGGCGATCGCCTGTTCGACGATCTCGGGTGTCGCGGCATGGACGGTGGCGATGACCTCGCCCGTTGCCGGGTAGATCACCGGAATTGCGGCGCCGGCCCTGTCCTCGACATAGGCGCCGTTGATGAAGTGACTGGCCTTGGGTTGCAGGTCCATGGATCCCCCGGAATAGGTGCGGCACGCAGGCCGTTTTCGATGTGACCCCGGCGCAGCGATGCGCCGGGGCGTCTGGCTCAGTGAACGGTCTCGATCCTTTGGAAGTCGAGATCACGATCTTCGGGCGAAGCGGTGATCGCCATCACCTCGCGGCGCTTGAACAGCGCGATGTAGATGACGCAGGCGAAATAGATGCCGATCACCACCGAACCGATCCATTCGATCTGCATCCAGCCCGACTTGAACAGCAGCACGAGGCCGAACAGCACCGCGACGTTGAGCCCCAGATAGACCAGACGCCCGAGGCGCTCGGTGGTGAGGCCGAGGTTGTCGGTATATAGCCGGATCAGCGAGTCCAGCGAGTTGATGACAAAGGTCACCCCCACCACCAGCATCGAGATCGCGATCAGCCCGCCGGTGGCCAGTTCGTTGGCCCAGTAGAAATGCAGCACCGAGAACCAGATCAGCAGCGGGATCGACGGGAACACCAGCAGCGACACGAAGACCTGCCAGGTTTTCAGCCCCCCGACGAAGCGCGAGGTGAACTGGCCGATCATGATCGACCATGCGAACCACCAGAACAGGTAGAACTGGTGATAGTCGTTCAGCGGCAGCACGAACTTGTGGATATTGGTGAAATACTCCCCCGCCAGCGACGCGGTGGCAAAGAGATCGTCGATGCCCATCGCCGCCGCCAGCGCCATGCCAAGGATCAGCGCGAAGAACAGCCAGGTCGAGGCCAGCGACAGGATGCGCACATATTTGATGTCGGTCGAGCTGTAGGCGGCCAGCGCGATGGTCGCCAGCACGATGGCATAGAAATGCCAGCTCAGCGTTTCGCCGTCGCCGATGATGCCCGAGGCATACCAGGGCAGATAGGTCAGGAACAGGTAGCCGGTGAAGGCACAGGTGCCGATGATGACCGCGTTGTTGACGATCTTCACCACGGGTTTCTCGAAAAAGCGCACCCGCGGCTCGACGATGCAGAAATAGAAGGCGGTGAGGAAGTAGAAGGCCCAGATCAGGAAGCCCCAGAAACCGAACTCGATCGCCAAGGGGTTGGCGAAACCATATTCCGGCGCGGTCGCGGTATCGGCATAGACCGGGAATTCGGTCAGCGGGAACATGATCAGCCCGACATCAAGCCCCGATGTGAACAGGATCGCGATGAAGGTGAAAAGATGTACCGGCGTGACGCCGACGTTGCGCAGGTTCCACCATTTCACAAGGCAGAACAGCACCAGAAGCAGCGCCAGGGCGATGCCGATCGAAAGCAGTGTTGTCATAGGTTCCTCCCAGCTGCCGGGCACCTCCCTGCCCGCATGACATGGGCCGCGGTACCACAGGTTTTGGTTTGAGAAAATAAAAAATTAAATATTCATACAAAAAATGACCGTGCAATTTGCCTTGCGGGGGGGCTGCGCAGCGTCCAGAATGCCCCCATGGGCAGGAAGAGAATCCGGGAAATCCGCAACGAAGAGCTGATCAGCGCCACCATCACGGCGGTGTACAAACACGGCTATACCGCTGTGACCATGGCAGAAATCGCCCATGAGGCCGACGCCACCGCGGCCAGCATCAACTATTATTTCGGCTCCAAGGAAAAGCTGCTCGAGGCGACGATGCGGCGCCTGTTCGGGCTGCTGAAATCCAGCCTTCTGGAACGGATCGCCGAGGCCAGAACCCCGCACGAGAGGCTGATGGCGCTGCTGGACGCCAATTTCTCGGACCGGCTTTACACGATCGAACAGTGTTCGCTGTGGGTGCAGTTCTGGGGCAGCGCCCCCTACGTGCCCTCGCTGGCGCGGCTGCACCGTATCAACCGCGCCCGGGTCACCTCGAATTTCCGCGCCGAGCTGAAGGCGCTGCTGCCCGAGTCGCGCCGCGAAACCGTGCGCGAGGCGCTGCAAAGCTACATGGACGGGGTCTGGCTCGAGGCCGCCCAGTCGGCGGTGGCGCCGGACGCGGCCAAGGCCCGCGCCGATGCGCGCCGGGTGGCGCAGCTGCTGCTTGACAGCGACCGCTGAGTCCGGGCCGCCGCCTGCCGGACTCCCCCGCGCGAGACTTGGCGCGGCGATGGGGAATCCGCCCCCCTCGGCCGCGCTCAGACCTTGGTGGCATTCACATCCGGCGTGATCTGGCGGCGCTTCAGCACCGCCTCGCGCCAGGTGATGAAACTGATGGCGCAGATGATCACCAGCCCGCCGACCACCACCCAGAGATCAAGGCTTTCCTCGAAGACCAGCCAGCCCAGCAGCACCGCCCACACCAGTTGCAGGAAACTCACCGGCTGGGTCACCGTGATCGGCGCGGCGGCAAAGGCCAGCGTCATCGTGTAATGGCCCGCAGTGGCGAAACAGGCGACCGCGAACAGGATGGCCAGGTCCCAGGCGGTCGGCGTCACCCAGACCGACCAGGCC
>NZ_JBFJVE010000177.1:0-6073 GCF_041624275.1 Shimia sp. | reverse complement strand
GGCTGATCAGCGCCGCTGCGCGCGACGCCACAGGGTCAGCCGCAGCCCGGCCAGCACGAAGACCAGGATCGACAGCCCCAGCGCCCCGAGCAGGAACACCGCCAGCACCAGCCCGTCACGCGGCGGGGCATCCGCCCCCGGCAGGGCAGCGGCCAGCAGCGGATGCAGACCGCCGACAACCGCCCCATGCCCGACGGTGAGCGCCAGCCAGCCCGCCATCAGCGCCCCCGACACCAGCAACAGGGGCCGCAGCGCGGGGCTGCGCAGCGCCCGGCGCAGGGCCTGCACCTGCCGGGCGATATCGGCCTGAATGGCAATCAGCGCCGGCACCACGAGCAGCACCAGGAACAGGCCGAAGCCCAGCCCGTAGACCAGCGTGATCACCGTCGGCTTGAGGAACTGCGCCTGCTGCGAGCGTTCGAACAGCAGCGGCGTCAGCCCCAGAACCGTGGTCGCCGAGGTGAGCATCATCGGCCGCAGCCGGTCGGCGGCGCCGTCGATGATCGACGGCACCAGCCCGCGGCTTTCGGCATAGTCGTCGACCGTGGTCACCAGCACGATCGAATCGTTGATGATGATGCCGGTCAGCCCCAGCAGGCCGACCACCGTGAACATCGACAGCGGCACATCATGGAAATGATGGCCAAAGATGGTGCCGACCAGACCGAAGGGGATGATCGCCATCACCACCACCGGCCGTACCCAGCTGGCAAAGACCCAGGCCAGCACGATGTAGATCCCGGTCAGGCACATGATCAGCCCCAGCCGGGCATCGCTGAGGAAGGTGTCCTCCTGTTCGGCCAGGCCTGCGAGCTGCCATTCGACCTGCTGGCGGCTGGCGATGTCGGGCAGGATCTCCTCGCGCAGCAGGGTCGAGATTTCCTCGGCCCGCGCCGGGTCGTCCTCGCTGATATCGCCGGTGACGCTGACCACCCGCACCCCGTTCTCGCGGCGCACGGTGGAAAACCCGGTGCGCCGCTCGACGGTGACGAGATCGGCCAGCGGCACGTATTTCCCCGCCGAGCTGCGCATCAGGCTGCTTTCGAGGAAATTGGCGTTCAGCTCCGCCTCGGGCAGTTGCACCCGGATCGCGGCGCTGCGCGGCCCGTCCGGATAGGTCGCCGCCTCGAGCCCGTTCAGCCGGTGGCGCAGCACCTTGCCCAGACCGTCGATGGTGAAACCCAGCGCCTGCCCCTGCGGGGTCAGCTCCAGCACCAGTTCTTCCTTGTCATAGGACAGCGTGTCCTCGACCGCCGACACTTCGGGAAAGACCGACAGCGCGGTCTTCAGCGCCTCGGCGGCCTGTTTCAGCGTCGCCGCATCGGCGCCGAAAAACTGCACGTCCAGCGCATCCCCCGCCGGCCCCGAGCGCCAGCCCCTGAAACTTACCGTGTCGGCCAGCGGGTGTTTCGCCACCCGGTCCTGCAACTCGCCGACAAAGGCGAAACTGGAATAGGGGCGCAGGTCGGCATCGATCAGCTCGATGGCGATGCCGCCCTTGAGATCGGCGTCCAGCGTTTCCGACCCGGCCAGCCCGTAGCCCGAATTGCCGCCAACCTCGGCCAGCACGTAATCAAGGGGGTTGCGTCCGTAGCGCTCGGCATATTCCGCCGCCAGCTCTTCGGTGGCACGTTGCAATTCGTGCATCTGCATCATGGTGTCGTCCCGCGTCGCCGAGGGCAGCATGAAGAAATTGCCGGTCACCGAGCCGCGCTCGGGCGAGTTGAAGAACCGCCATTTGACATCGCCGCCGACGAAAAGCGCCACCTGGCTGGCCAGCACCACAAGGGCCAGCGCCACCACCGGGTAGCGCGCCCAGACCACCAGCGCCATCGCCGGGCGGAACACGGTTTCGCGGTACCAGCGGAACATCCGGTTCACCACGCGCGAGGGCCAGTCGTACCAATGGTCGCGGGCCGCATGGGTCAGCGCATGGGCCATGTGGTTGGGCAGGATCAGGAAGCATTCGACCAGCGAGGCCAGCAGAACCGCGATCACGGTGAAGGGAATATCGGCGATCATCTCGCCGAACCGCCCCGATATGGCGGTGAGGCCGAAAAAGGCGATCACCGTGGTCAGGGTGGCCGAGAACACCGGCATCGCCATGCGCCGGGCGGCATTCTCGGCCGCCTGCATCGGCGGCTCGCCCAGGCTGCGGGCCCTGTGATCGGCATGTTCGCCGACGACGATCGCGTCATCGACGACGATGCCCAGGGTGATGATCAGCGCAAAGAGCGAGATCATGTTGATGGTCAGCCCGAAGGCATACATCAGCGCGATGGTGGCCAGCATCGCCACCGGGATGCCCGCCGCCACCCAGAGCGCGGTGCGCGCATTGAGGAACAGGAACAGCAGCCCCACCACCAGCGCCAGACCCATCACCCCGTTGTCCAACAGCAGGTTGAGACGGCTGGTGATGGCCTCGGCGCGGGTGCGGATCAGCTCGACCGTGATCCCCTTGGGCAGGGTGGTCTGCATCTCGGCGGCCACCTCCTCGACCCGCGACTGGATGGCGATCGCGTCGCCCCCGTCGCTGCGGTCGATGCGGATCGACATCGCCGGGTTTTCACCGACGAAATACGACCGGGCCCGCGTCACCCCCTCGACCCGGATCCGGGCGACATCGCCGATGGTCAGCTTGGAGCCGTCGGCGTTGGAGCGCAGCACAATGCCCACGATCTGGTCGGGGGCGCGTTTCTCGACCCCGGTGCGCACCCGCGCATTGGCCCCATCGACATCGCCGGCCGGGTCGGCGTCGACCTCCTGGGCGATGGCCTGCGCGATGGCTTCGATACTGACGTCATGCATCATCAGATCAAGGGTCGAGACCTCGATCACGGTTTGCGGCGCCGCCAGCCCGCGGATCGTGGTGCGGGTGACGCCGGCGGCAAAGAGCCGGGTCAGGAATTCATCGGTATAGCGCCCCAGCTGGGCCGGGTCGGCCGGGCCGGTGATGACCACGTCGGTGACCCGGTCGCGCCACGCCCCGCGCCGCACCTCGGGCTCTTCGGCGTCCCGTGGCAGGGTGGTGACCGCATCCACCGCCGCCTGCACATCATCCGCCGCCCGCGCCATGTCCCAGTCGGGTTCGAAATCCATCGTGATGCGAGCATTGCCCTCGATCGAGCGCGACGAGGTGCCCTCGACCCCCTCGACCGCGAGCAGGGCCGGCTCCAGCACCTGCACGATGCCGGCGTCGACATCGGCCGCCCCGGCCCCTTCCCAGGTGACCGTCACGGTGACGTTGTCGAGGATCACATCGGGAAAGAACTGGGCCCGCATGCGCGGTGCCGCCAGCAGGCCGGCGGCGATCAGCACCACCAGAAGCAGGTTGGCGGCGGTGCCGTGGCGGGTGAAATAGGACAGGAAGCCCCGGGCCGGGCCAGCGATCCGACGCATCGCGCTCTAGCCTCCGACGCGGGATCTGAGCCGCTCGAGCAGCGGCGCCGGCACCTCGGGCTGTGCCAGTGTATCGAGCAGGCGGGCCTTGTTCTCGGCCGGCATGCGGGTGTTGGCCTCGACGGCGGCGATCAGACGCGCCCGCAGGGCGTCGTCAAGCGCCACCATCTCGGGGCCGGGGGGCTCATCGGCGCCGGCTGCGCCCGAAATCAGCGGCCTGACCCTGACCCCGGGCCCCAGCAGCGGCGTCAACCGTGTCACCACGCTGCGCCCGGCAATCGCATCACCGGCCACCAAGACGCGGTCTTCCTGGCGCCGCAGCAGAGTCACCGGCACCGCCTCAAGCCGGTTGTCCGCATCGACCACCAGCACCCGGCCCTGTGCATCCAGCGCCGTGGCCGGCAGCGACACCGCCTCGGCAAGCGCCGTTTCGCGCACCCGGACGGTGACGAAATCGCCGGGTTTCAGCCCGCGCGGCGCATCGAGCCGGGCAAAGATCCGGCGCCCGGTCTCGCCCTCTTCGACCACCGCCGCCTCGCGCGTCACCACGCCGGTCGCGGTCAGGTCTTCGCCCATGACGTCGAGCGCCACGATCACCTCGGCGCCCTGAAGGCGGCCCTGGTCGTCGAGCAGCCGCGCATATTGCGCCGTCGAGACCCGGAACACCACCTCGAGCGCCCCGGCATCGATCAGGGTCGCGACCTTCTCGTTCTGCGACACCAGGCGCCCCTTGACCACCGAGACATCGGACAGGGTGCCCCCGAAGCCGGCGTGAATCGCGGTCTCGGCCAGCGCGCGCTCGGCTTCGGCAAGGGCGATCCGCGCCCGCTCAAGTCGGGTCACCGCCTGATCGATACGGGCCTGAGCCGCCGCGACCGCCTTGCGCCGCGCCACCACCGCCTGGTTGGCCGAGGCCACCGCCAGCTCTGCGGTTTCCACCGCCGCCGTGGTGCCGACGCCACGTTCGAAGAGGTCGCTCTGCCGGTCCAGCGCCTTCTGCCTCAGCGCCGCCTGCTGCTGGGCCGCGTCAAGCTCGGCCAGCGCCAGCTCGAGATCGCGGCCGGCGTCGCGCTGCTCGGCCTCGGCATCCGACAGGTCGTTCCGGGCCCGTTGCCGCGAAAACTCGGCCGGGACCGGATCGACCCGCAACAGCAGGTCGCCCTCGGCCACCATGCCGCCATCGACGAAATCAGGCGAGAGATAGACGATCGTGCCCGAGGCCTTGGCGCGCACATCGAGGCTGCGCCGGCTGCGCATCTCGCCGAAAGCCACCAGTTCGGGGCGGATGGTCTCCGGGTGCGCGATCTCGACATTGACGGCGAAGACCCGTTCGCGCCCCTGCGGCGGGCGGCTGTCGCGCGCCAGCCGTTCGGAAAAGGCGCCGAGGATCATCTGCCCCGCGACCAGCAGCAGCGCGACCGTGACCGCAAGCAGGAACAGGCCGGTCAGGCTTTGTCTCAGAAATCGCATGACGCTTCGCTCTCCGCGGCTGGGGCTGTCCCCCTAGTATTTGGCGCATTCGGGGCGCTTGCCAAGGATATTCGCCCGATACGGCCCGGCGCGTCACTTCCGTCGCAGATGTTCGTCGAGCCGTGGGAAAATCTCGACGAAATTGCAGGGCAGGTGACGATAGTCGAGCTGGTATTGCAGGATCTCGTCCCAGGCGTCCTTGCAGGCCCCGGTCGACCCCGGCAGGGCAAAGAGATAGGTGCCGTTGGCGACGCCGCCGGTGGCCCGGCTCTGGACCGCCGAGGTGCCGATCTTGTTCATCGAAACGATGGTGAACACGGTGCCGAAGGCCTCGATCTCTTTTTCATAGACATCGCGGTGCGCCTCGACCGTGACGTCGCGGCCGGTGAGGCCGGTGCCGCCGGTGGAAATGATGACGTCGATCTCGGGGTCGGCGCACCAGGCGCGCAGCTGATCGGCGATCTCGACCCGTTCGTCGCGCAGGATCTTGCGGTCGGCGAGAAGATGGCCGGCGGCTTCGATCCGGCCCACCAGCGTGTCGCCGGAACGGTCCTGGTCCAGCCCGCGGCTGTCCGAGACGGTCAGCACCGCGATGCGGACGGGCAGGAAGTCTTTGGTGTCGTCGAAACGGGGCATTCAGATGTCTTTCAGTTTGGATTTGAGGCTCAGAAGGTCGGACCAGGCCTGGGCCTTGGCCTGGGGCTGGCGCAGCAGGTAGGCCGGGTGGAACATCGGCAGCACCGGCTTGCCCAGCGCCTCGGTCCAGATGCCGCGCAGGCGGGTGATGCCGCGCCGGCCAAGCATCGCCTGACAGGAGATATTGCCCATCAGCACGATCGCCTCGGGGGCGACGATCTCCACATGGCGCCGCAGAAAGGGCAGCAGCATGGCAATTTCTTCGGGTTCCGGGTCGCGGTTCTGCGGCGGGCGCCAGGGCGACAGGTTGGTGATGTAGAGCGCCTGCGCCGAGGAACCGTGATCGCGCGCCAGGCCGATGGCGGCGAACATGCGGTCCAGAAGCTGCCCGGCGCGGCCGACGAAGGGCCGGCCCTCGCGGTCCTCGTCGCGCCCCGGTGCCTCGCCGATCACCATCACCCGCGCCGCCGGGTTGCCGTCGGCGAACACCAGGTTGCGGGCGCCGCGTTTCAGGTCGCAGCCGGCGAAACCGGCCAGCGCCGCGCGCAGCGCGTCAAGGTCGCCGGCC
>NZ_JBFJVE010000176.1:0-6120 GCF_041624275.1 Shimia sp. | reverse complement strand
GCCATCAATGTCATGTCGTCGCGCTGCCCGCTGCGGAACCGTTCCAGCCCGGCATAGGCGATCATCGCCGCATTGTCGGTGCAAAGCGCCAGAGGCGGGGCGGTGAAGGTCACGCCCATTTCGGCACAAACAGTCTCTAACATTGCCCGAATGGCGGTGTTTGCCGCAACACCCCCCGCCACCGCCAGCAGCGGCTCGGCAGGGGCATCTTCGAGGTAGGTGGCCAGCGCGCGGCGGGTTTTCTCGGCCAGCACGTCGACGACAGCGGCCTGGAACCCGGCGCAGAGATCGGCCTGATCCTGCTGGGTCAGACCCTGTTTTTCGGCAATCACCGCGTCGCGGGCGCGCAGCAGGGCGGTCTTGAGACCGGAAAAGGACATGTCGCAGCCCGGCCGGTCCAGAAGCGGGCGGGGAAAGCGGAAGCGCTTGGCATCACCTGTTTCCGCCGCCTTTTGAACCGAGGGGCCGCCCGGTTGCGGCAGACCCAACAGGCGGGCGGTCTTGTCGAAAGCCTCGCCCGGGGCATCGTCGATGGTGCCGCCGAGGCGCGAAAAGCTTTCGGGGCCATGGGCGATCAGGAACTGGCAATGCCCGCCCGAGACCAGCAGCATCAGATAGGGAAAGGCCACCTGGTCGGTCAGGCGCGGGGTCAGCGCGTGGCCGGCAAGATGGTTGACCCCGACCAGCGGAATCCCAAGCCCGGCCGCCAGACCCTTGGCGCACATCACGCCCGACAACACGCCGCCGATCAGGCCGGGGCCGGCGGTGACGGCGATGGCATCCATGTCGCTCAGCGCCAGACCCGATTGTTCCAGCGCCTCTTCGATGCAGATATCCAGTTTCTCGGCATGGGCGCGGGCGGCGATTTCGGGCACCACGCCGCCGAAATCGGCGTGCAGTTCGGTCTGCCCGTGCACCACCGAGGCAAGAATGCCTGGTGCGGCCTCGCCGGTCTGGCGGATGATCGCCGCCGCGGTGTCGTCGCAGCTGCTTTCGAGCCCGAGAATGGTGAGGTTGTCTGTCATGTCCAATGCCGTTGCACCAAGCGTCCCGGGCAGGTAACACCGAATGGTGTCCGGGAACAATGCTGGCCAGTCGAATGACCCCTGAAACCCCGAAAATCCTGCTGACGCGGCCCTTGCCCGCCGCGCGGGCCTTTGCCGAAAGGCTGGCCGATCTCGCCGCCGAGGTGGTGATTTCCCCGGTTCAGGCGATCGCGCCGGTGGCGCATGAGCTGCCGGCCCGCTTTGGCGGCGCGATCTTCACCTCGCGCAACGGGGTCGATGCGGTCGCGGGGCGGGCGGCGCCGGCCTGGTGCGTGGGCGGGGCCACCGCGCGGGCGGCGCACGACAAGGGCTGGCAGGCGATTTCCGCGGATGGCGACGCCGAGGCGCTGCTGCGGCGGATATTGGCCGATCACGCGGCCGGCGGGCTCGGGCTGCCGCTGGTGCATTTCCGCGGCGAGTTTGCCCGCGGAAATCTGGCACAGCGGCTTGGCGAAGCGGGTCTGGACACACGTGAAATCACTGTCTACCGGCAGATCAGCAAACCGCTGTCGGGTCGGGCGCGGCACTGCCTGGGCGGCGAAAGCCCCGTGATCGTGCCGCTTTTTTCGCCCCGTTCGGCGGCGCAGCTGGTGCAGCAGGGGCCCTTTGCCGCGCCGCTGGTCGTGGTCGCGATGAGCGACGCGGTGGCCGCCGAGGCGGCGGCGCTGTCGCCGCATCGCATGGTGGTCTCTGCCGCGCCGGACGCCGAGGCCATGGTTGCGGCGATACGACAGGTCATAAATGCCGCATATGGCATTGAGAGTGGTGAAAACTCTCCTTAGTTTTAGATTGTGCATTTGCAGAAACCAACGGATTCGAAAGGGTGAACCGGGGTGGCCAAGCCAGACAAGACCGACAAGCCGGAAGACGCTCGGCCCGACAACGCGGGCAAGACGGACGACATTATCGACGCCGAGATCGTGGAAGAGACAGCCGCCGAGATCGACGCGGGAGCAGAGCCGGCGGGGGATGAACCCGCAGAGGCGCTGCAACTGGAAGAGCCGTCCCGCGACGCCGCCGAAGATGACGCCCCCGAAGACAGTGCGGGCGACGCGCCAAACGAACCCGCCCCGGCCGAGGACCAAGCGGCAGAAGACACGGCAGAAGACGGCGAGGCGCCCGGCGCTTCCGACGCAGAGACAGCCGAGGCCAAGGACGGCGAAGCCGACGCGGAAGCCGAAGAGACAGACCCGGCCAAGAACCCGGCCAAGAACCCGGCAGACCCCGAAACGACCGAGCCGGCGGTTTCCGCCGAGGCCCCGCCCGAAAAGGCGCGCGGCGGTTTCGTGCCGCTGGTTCTGGGGGGCGTGGTGGCCGCCGCTCTGGGCTTTGGCGCCGCGACCTATCTTCAGACCGAGGGCATCCTGTTCGGCGGCGGCGCTGACGAGGAGATCGCCGCGCTGACCGAAAAGCTCGAAGCGCAGAGCGCCCTGATGTCGCAATTGCAGACCGCCCAGCAGGCGATTGCCGGCGGCGCGGCCGACCAGATGGCGGCGGCCAAGGGCGCGGTCGATGACAGCAATGCCCGCATGGCGGCCCTGTCGCAGCGTGTCGAAGAGCTGGGCGGCAAACTGCTGACCCTCGAGGGGCGCGTGATCGAGGCCGAAAAGCGCCCGATGAGCGAGGGCGCCTCTTCGGCGGCGATCGAGGCCTATGAGAAAGAAGTGGAAAAACTGCGCAGCCTGGTGGCCGAGCAGCTGGCCGAGGCGGAACAGCTGAAGGCGACCTCGACCCGCACCGCGCAGGAAACGCTGGCCCAGGCGGCGCTGACCCGGGTGGTCTCGGCCGTTGATGCCGGGGTGCCCTATCGCGCGGCGCTGACCGAACTGGCCAGTGTCTCGGGCGTGGCGATTCCGGCCGAGCTTTCGCAAAATGCCGAGACCGGGGTCGTGACCCAGGCGGTTCTGATCGACCGCTATCCCGACTTTGCCCGCCCGGCGCTGGCCGAGGCGCGCAAGGCCGAGAAATCCGCCGACGCCGGGGTCGCCAACCGGCTCGAGCTGTTCTTCAAGTCGCAGCTTGGCGCGCGTTCGACCCAGCCCAAGGAAGGCGAGGACGCAGATGCGATCCTGTCCCGTGCCGAGGCGGCGCTGCGCGAAAACCGCCTGAGCGCGGCGCTGGACGAACTTGCCGCCCTGCCGGAGGGCGCGCAGGCGGCGATGGGCGACTGGCGTCAAATGGCGGCAAGCCGGCTGGCCGCCCTGTCGGCGGTCGATGCCCTGGCCAGAACCCTGAATTCAAAGTGAAGGTGATTGCATGCTGTGGTCTCTGATTAAAATCCTGCTCTTCGTCGCCGCGATCGCCGGCCTGACCTATGGCGCAGGCTACCTGATGGAGAGCGAAGGCGGCGTGATGATCACCGTTGCCGGCGTGGAATATACCCTTGGGCCGCTACAGGCAGTGATCGCGCTGATTGTTCTGGTGGTGCTGCTCTGGGTGCTGTTGAAACTGGCCTCGCTGTCGGTGGCGGTGCTGAAGTTCCTCAACGGGGACGAGACCGCGCTGAGCCGGTTCTTTGACCGCAATCGCGAGCGCAAGGGCTATCAGGCGCTGTCCGACGGGGTGCTGGCGCTGGCCTCGGGCGAGGGGCGCACGGCGATGGAAAAGGCACGCAAGGCCGAGCGTCTGCTGAAAAAGCCCGAGCTGACCAACCTTCTGACCGCGCAGGCGGCCGAACTGTCGGGCGACCGGCGCAAGGCGACCGAGGTCTACAAGAAGCTGCTGGGCAATGATTCGACCCGCTTTGTCGGGGTGCGCGGCCTGATGCGCCAGCAATTGGGCGAGGGCAATACCGACACCGCGCTGAAACTGGCCGAGACGGCCTTTGCGCTGAAGCCGCGCCACGAAGAGACCCAGGACATCCTGCTGAAACTTCAGGCCGAGACCGGCAACTGGACCGGCGCCCGCAAGACGCTGGCGGCCAAGCTGCGCAGCGGCTCGCTGCCGCGCGACGTGCATCGCCGCCGCGACGCGGTGCTGGCGCTGAGCCAGGCCAAGGACATTCTTGACGATGCCAAGCCGATCGAGGCCCGCGAGGCGGCGATCGAGGCCAACCGCCTGTCGCCCGACCTGATCCCGGCGGCGGTCCGGGCGGCGCATGGCTATATCGAGCAGGGCAAGCCGCGCTATGCGACGCGGGTGCTGAAAAAGGCCTGGGAGGCGCAGCCGCACCCCGAGCTGGCGGCGGCCTTCGCGGCGATCGAGGCCGACGAGGCGCCGGCGGCGCGGATCAAGCGTTTCCGTGCCCTGACCAAGTCGACCCCCGATCACCCCGAGACCCGGATGCTGATGGCCGAGCTGCAAATCGCGGCCGAGGATTTCCCCGAGGCGCGGCGCGCGCTGGGCGATCTGATCGAGACCGATCCGACCACCCGCTCGCTGACCATCATGGCGGCGATCGAGCGCGGCGAGGGCGGCAGTGACGCGGTGGTCAAGGGCTGGCTGGCCAAGGCGCTGACCGCGCCGCGCGGTCCGCAGTGGGTCTGTGACAACTGCCACAACATCCATGCCGAATGGGCGCCGGTCTGCGACAATTGCCAGAGTTTCGACACCCTGTCCTGGACCGCGCCGCCGGTGTCCGAGGTGGCCAGCCCGACCGGGGTGGAAATGCTGCCGCTGATCGTCGGCGCACTGGAAGACAGGGGCGACGAAGACCGCGATGACGACGAAGATGCGGCGCCGATCGAGGCCGAGATCGTCACCGAGGAGAGCGAAAGCCCGCAACAGCCCGCGCGGGTCTGACCGCATTGCTGGAACTGTTGCCAGGGGGCGTGCCGGGACCGGCGCGCCCTTTTTGTTTCATTCCGACCGCAACCGGATCAGGTCGGCGGCGTGATCGACGTCGTTCAGGGTGTCGATGCGGGCGATCCGGCATCCCGGCAGGGTGGCGAGACTGTCGGCCAGCGCCCGGTCGGACGACCAGCGCACGCCCTGCAGAAAGCCGGCCGGGGCCGGGGCGGTGCGTTTGAGGCCGATCAGCCAGTAGCCGCCGTCGCTGGCCGGACCGAAGACCGCGTCATGATCGCCGAGGCGGTTGAAGGCCCGCGCCACGTGCTGCCGGGTGATGCCGGGAATATCGGCGCCGATGATGCAGAGCGGGCCGGGCGGAACCCGCCGGAACAGGCGCGCCATGCGGGCGCCGAGATCGCCGGGCCCCTGCGGGATCTTGTTGAGATGCGATGGCCAGATCCGGCTGTTCAGACCCTCTGTTTCCGGCGTTACCGCAAGCCAGCAATCCCAGCGCGGATCGACGACGCGGCGCAACAGGGCGGCGCTTTGGTGGCGGAACCACCAGGCGGCGTTCGTCATCCCGATGTCACGCCCCAGACGGGTCTTGACCCGGCCGGGTCGGGGCTCTTTCACCATCACGACCAGACGCGGCCGCCAGCGGTTTTCAGGCGAAATAGTCACTGAGAATGCGCGAATAGATCGCTTTCAGCTGGTCGATCTGCGCCACCGGCACCCGTTCGTCGACCTGATGCATGGTCTTGCCGACAAGGCCGAATTCGACCACCGGACAATGATGCTGCACGAAACGCGCATCCGAGGTGCCACCGCTGGTCGAAAGCGCCGGCACCCGCCCGGTTTCGGCCGCGACCGATTTCGCCACGAGCTCCGACAGCGCACCGGGCGGCGTGATGAAACTTTCGCCCGAGATCTTCACCTCCATATCGACCTTGACCCCGGTTTCGGCTGCAACAGTCTCGTATTCGGCCTGAAGCCACCGGGTCAGGCCGGCGCCGGTATGGGCATCGTTGAAGCGGATGTTGACGGTGGACCGGCAGGTCGCGGGGATCACGTTGGTTGCCGGGTTGCCGGTGTCCATGGTGACCACGGCCAGGGTCGAGGCATCGAAATGCGCGGTGCCGGTATCAAGCTGGTGCGAGGAAAGCCTGTGCATCAGCCGCGCCATGGCGGGCAGCGGGTTCCTGGCCCGGTGCGGATAGGCGGCGTGCCCCTGGATGCCGGTGAAGGTGAAATAGGCAGTGAGCGAGCCGCGGCGGCCGATCTTCATCATCTCGCCCATCTCGTCGGGGCAGGTCGGCTCGCCGACAAGACAGACCGACATTTTTTC
>NZ_JBFJVE010000175.1:0-6363 GCF_041624275.1 Shimia sp. | reverse complement strand
GCGGGTGCATTTCGTGCGCGGCGGCAAGCTGGCGCAGCTCTTGAACGAGGCGCGCAGCGCCGTCACCGTCAATTCCACCGCCGCCCAGCAGGTGCTGTGGCGCGGCATTCCGCTGCGCATCTTCGGCAGGGCGGTCTATGATCAGCCCGAGTTCGTCAGCACCCAGCCGCTGGCCGAATTCTTCGCCGGTGCCACAAGGCCCGACAACCGTGCCTATCGCAGCTATCGCCGGTTTCTGCTTGAAACCAGCCAGGTGGCGGGCGGGTTCTATTCGTCGCGCGGGCGCCGGCAACTGCTGCGCCACGTGGTCGACATGATGCTTTCCGACGAAGACCCCTATGACGCGCTGCGCTCGGGAACAGCGGCGCCGAGGCAACAGTTGCGTCTCGTCACCTGAGACACACAACCTGTAGCGCTGGATTTTCGTTTCGGATTCCGGTAGGTTACTGAAAAAAATCGAGGCAGAAATCATAGGTCGAGGAGACCGTGCAGTGAAACCCGTAGAAAAACGCTGGGCGAAATGCGTCGCGATCGTGGCTGCGCTGACCATTGTGTCGTCCTGTACGCTGATCCCCCGCGCCGGCCCCAGCAAGAAGGAAATCTTCGCCGGATCGGTGCAACGGCAGGGCGATGCCTTCGTCGTCGCCGTCAATGACCGCGTCACCCGCACCACGGCGGTGGTGCCGGCGCTTGGCTTCTCGCGCGATTTTCAGGCTGCCGCGCAGCTCGGCTCGGACACGATCCGGCCCGGCGACGTGCTGTCGCTGACCATCTGGGAAAACGTCGACAAGCCGCTGCTCGGGCCCCAGGGCCAGGTCGCGGCGGTGCTTGAAGAGGTGCAGGTCGACGGCGCGGGCTTTATCTTCGTGCCCTATGCCGGGCGCATCCGCGCCGCCGGCAACACCCCGGAATCGATCCGCCGCATCATCGTCAACAAGCTCGAGGAACAGACACCCGACCCGCAGGTCGAAGTGCGCCGGGTCGCCGGCGACGGATCGACCGTGTCGCTGGTCGGGGCGATCGGCGCCCAGGGCGTCTATGCCATCGAACGGCCGACCCGCACCCTGTCGGCGATGCTGGCCCGCGCCGGCGGCGTGACCATCACCCCGGAAATCGCCCAGGTGACGGTGCTGCGCGGTGGCACACGCGGCCAGATCTGGCTGCAGGACCTCTACGAAAACCCGCAGCTCGACATCGCCCTGCGCGCCGGCGACCGGATCCTGGTCGAAGAGGACACCCGCGCCTTTACCGCGCTCGGCGCCACCGGCACCCAGAGCCGGATCAACTTCCAGACCAAGGACATGTCGGCGCTCGAGGCGATCGCCCAGGTCGGCGGCATCCAGGCCCATCAGGGCGATCCGACCGGGGTCTTCATCTTCCGCAACGAACCCGAAGCAATCGCCAATCAGGTGCTGGGACGGGGCGATCTCAGGGGCGCGCAGCGCATGGTCTACGTGCTTGACCTGACCCGCCCCAACGGCATGTTCGTGGCCCGCGATTTCGTCATCCGCGACGGCGACACGCTTTATGTCACCGAAGCGCCGATCACCACCTGGAACAAGATCATCGCGGCCGGCGTCGGCACCCTGACCTCGGCCAATACGGTCAGCAATCTGGGCGTTCAGTAAGTGACAGACAGACCGCCGCCGCAGGAGCCCGCAGAAGGCGACCTGCGGCGGCTCTATGCCTATAACGGCGGCTTCTTCACCCAGACGCGGGTAAAGCGGATCCTGGCGCTGTCCGGCTACCGGGTCTGCCTCGGCAAACCCTCGGACAGCGACAGCGTGGCGGTCTGGGGCCAGAGCCCGACCTCGGGGCGCGGCGCCGCCGTCGCCCGGATGACCGGGGCCGACACCCTTTACGTCGAAGATGCCTTCCTGCGCTCGGTGCTGCCGGGGCGCAGCGGCGGCGAGCCGCCGTTGGGGCTGTTCATCGACCGCAAGGCGCCGCATTTCGACCCCTCCCGACGCTCGGAGCTTGAAGACCTGCTGAGCGATCACCCGCTGGACGACAGCGCGCTTCTCGACCGGGCGCGCGGCGCCATTGCCCGAATCCGCGAAGCGCATCTGTCGAAATATTCCGGCAATGACCCGGCACTTCCGCCCCTGGCACCGGGCTATGTGCTGGTCATCGACCAGACCCGGGGCGATGCCTCGGTCACCGCCTCGGGGGCCGGCGACGCCGAGTTCCGCGAGATGTTGGTGATGGCGCAGGTGGAAAACCCCGGCTGCCCGGTGCTGATCAAGAGCCACCCGGAAACCGCGCAGGGCCAGCGCCCGGGCTATTTCGGCCCCGAGGATGAAACCGACCGCGTCACCCTCTGCACCGCGCCGCATTCGCCCTGGGCGCTGTTCGAAGGCGCGGTCGGGGTCTATACACTGTCGTCGCAGATGGGCTTCGAGGCGATCTTTGCCGGCCACAGGCCACGGGTCTTCGGCCAGCCCTTCTATGCCGGCTGGGGGCTGACCGAGGACGAACGCCCGGTGCCGCGCCGCCAGAGGGTGCTGACGCGGGCCCAGCTCTTTGCCGCCGCGATGATCCTTTATCCGCGCTGGTACGACCCCTATCGCGACCGGCTTGCGACGCTGGAAGAGGCGATCGGCACGCTCGAGGCGACGACCCGGAGCTGGCGCGAGGACCGGCACGGCTGGAACGCCCTGGGCATGCGGCTCTGGAAACGCCGCCACATACAAAAGATGTTCGGCGCGACCCGCCCCGTGGTCTTCGACAGGCCATCGACGCCCGAGCGCCGCACCATGGTCTGGGGCAGGCAGGAGGCGCCCGAAGGCGCGGTCCGGGTCGAGGACGGCTTCCTGCGCTCGCGCGGGCTTGGCGCCGAGCTGGTGCCGCCCCTGTCGCTGGTCTGCGACGATCTCGGGGTCTATTACGATCCGGCACGCGAAAGCCGGCTCGAGCGGCTGATCGCGTCGCGCGCCGAGCTGCGCCCCGATCAGGCGCTGCGCGCCGACAGGCTGGTCGCGGCGCTGCGCCGGCAGGGCATCAGCAAGTACAACCTCGCCGGCGCCCTGCCGCCGCTGCCCGAGGGGCGGCGGATCCTGGTGCCGGGGCAGGTCGAGGACGATGCCTCGATCCTTTGCGGCGCCGGCGATCTGCGCGACAACACCGCCCTGCTCGCCCGGGTGCGGGCCGAGAACCCCGGAGCGGTGGTGATCTATAAACCGCATCCCGACGTGCTGGCCGGGCTGCGCATCGGCGCGGTCGACCGCCCCGAACGCTGGGCCGATCTGGTGATCGAAAAGGCCGACATGGCGGCGCTTCTGGAACAGGTCGACGAGGTCTGGACCATGACTTCGGGCACCGGTTTCGAAGCCCTGATCCGGGGCAGGCGCGTGGTCACTTTCGGCGCCCCCTTCTATGCCGGCTGGGGGCTGAGCGACGATCGCGGCGCCCTGCCCGCCCGGCGCAAGGCGCGCCCGGCGCTTGCCGGGCTGGTTCACGCCGCGCTGATCGACTATCCGCGCTATCACGACCCGGTGAGCGGCCTGCCCTGCCCGGTGGAAGTGGCGCTCGAGCGGCTGTCGCACGGCGACATCCCGCATCCCGGCCGGGTCAACCGCGCGCTGTCAAAGCTGCAGGGCCTGCTGGCCGGGGCCAGCTTTCTCTGGCGTCGCTAGCTGGCCCGCCAGACGCTCATCAGGTCGGCGCCGACGCGGCTTTGCGCCGCCAGCCGCAGGCGCGGCGCCATCGCCAGCCGCTCGATCCCCATGGCCCCGACCGCCGGGAACCCCTCGGCGCCCAGCACCATGCCGGCGTTAAACACCACCAGTTCGTCCACCAGATCCGAGGTCAGCAGGGACGCCGCCAGCGCGCCGCCGCCTTCGCAGAACACCCGCGTCAGCCCCTGATCCGCCAGCGCCCGCAGCACCGACGCCGGGGCCAGGTTGCCCGCCTCGGCGGCGCAGGGCAAGAGGGTGGCGCCGAGATCGCGCCATGTCTGGACCAGAACCGGGTCGGCATCGCGCCCATGGGCGATCCACAGCGGGATGTCGCGGGCGCTGCGCGCCAGCTGCCCCATCAGCGGCAGGTCGAGCCGCCGCGACACCACCACCCGCACCGGCTGGCGGTCGACCCCCATGCCGCGCACGGTAAGCGCCGGATCATCGGCGCGGGCGGTGCCGCCGCCGACCATCACCGCATCGTGGCGGGCCCGCATCGCATGCACCATGCGCCGCGCCTCGGGGCCAGTGATCCACTGGCTTTCGCCGGTGGCGGTGGCAATGCGCCCGTCCAGGCTCTGGGCCAGTTTCAGGGTCACAAAGGGGCGCCCTGCGCCGGTTCTGAGGAAAAAGCCGTCAAGGTCGCGCCGCGCCTGATCGGCCAGCACCCCGGTGACCACCTCGATCCCGGCCGCGCGCAGCATCGCCAGCCCCCGGCCGGCCACCCGGGGGTCGATATCCTCGAGCGCCACCACGACCCGCGCCACCCCGGACGCGATCAGCGCCTCGGCGCAGGGCGGGGTGCGGCCGTGATGGGCGCAGGGCTCGAGCGTCACATAGGCACAGGCGCCGCGCGCCAGCGCGCCGGCCTGGGCCAGCGCCTGGGGTTCGGCATGGGGGCGCCCGCCCGGCTGGGTCCAGCCGCGCCCGACGATGCGCCCGTCGCGCAGGATCACGCAGCCCACCGCCGGGTTGGGCCAGGTGTTGCCCTGCCCCCGACGCCCGAGCGTCAGGGCCAGCGCCATATAGCGCCTATCAGACAGGGTTATTCTTCCGCCTGCGGATCGGGGCGCAGTTCAGAGACGAACTTGTCGAAATCCCCGGCCTCCTGGAAGTTCTTGTAAACGCTGGCAAAACGCACGTAGGCCACGGTGTCGATCCGGGCCAGCGCCTCCATCACGATCTCGCCGATGGTCTTGGAAGGAATATCGGTGTCGCCCATGCTCTCGAGGCGCCGCACGATGCCCGAGATCATCTGGTCGATACGCTCGGGGTCGACGGGGCGTTTCTGCATCGAAATACGGATCGAACGCTCCAGCTTGTCGCGGTCGAAATCCTCGCGCCGGCCGTTGGACTTGACCACCACAAGGTCACGCAGCTGGACCCGTTCATAGGTGGTGAAGCGACCGCCGCAGGCCGGGCAGAACCGGCGCCGCCGGATCGACACGTGGTCCTCGGCGGGGCGTGAATCCTTCACCTGGGTATCAATGTTTCCGCAAAACGGGCAGCGCATCGGCCTTCCCCTTCAATTCTTCTCTGCCTCAGTCGGTTGGGTGCTGGCCCAACTTATCCACAGCCACTATAGGTCAGCCGCTAGCCTTTGGGTAGGGGGCAAATGCAGCCCCAAGATAAGCCAATGAAACCGCCGGCCCTGCCCGCCGCGAGGCCGGCCCGGCAAGAATCCGCCACCGCCCGGCAACGACCTGCCGACGGGCAAAAAATCCGCCCCGGCCCCCTTTATCCGTCGCTGTGCACTGCCTAGCTTCAGTCCAAGAAGTTCCTCCGCAACTTCCCATCATGCAAGCAGATGCGCCGCCACGTTCCGCGTGCGCGGTGCATTTCTGTGTTCGAACAGGTAGATGCCCTGCCAGCTGCCCAGCCGCATCCGCCCGCGCAGCACCGGGATCGACAGCGACACCGGCAGCAGCGCCGCCTTGATATGGGCGGGCATGTCGTCGGGGCCTTCCTGTGTGTGGCTGAGATAGGCCATCTCGGGGGCGCTGCTGGGTGGCACCAGCCGGTGGAAGTAATTGCGCAGGTCGCGCTGCACCTCGGGATCGGCGTTTTCCTGAATCAGCAGCGAACAGGAGGTGTGGCGCACGAAAAGCGTCAGCAGCCCGTCGCCCTGCCCGGCGAGCCAGCCCGCCACCTCGCCGGTGAACTCGTAGAGCCCGGGGCCCCGGGTGGTCACGGTGAATTCGGTCTGCATTGCCCCGCCCCTCTCAGCCGAAGATCCGCTCGCCCTGCTGGTCGATCAGCTGGCGCGCCTTGTCGATCGAGGCCTGGCGGGCGATCTCGGGCGCGGCATAGGTGTCGGCGCGGATCATGCGGTGGGTCTTGATCTCGCCGCCGATCTCCTTCTCGATCCGCGCCGCGACCCGGAAGCCGCCGGGCTCGTCGACCGGCTCGGGGAAGATGCGATAGCCCTCGTGCATCTCGGGCTCAGGCGCCGGCCGCGGCGCTTGGCCGAAGAGTTTCTTGAAAAAGGACATGGGGGCCTCCGCGATTGCTTGGTCGTTGCCCGATATTCAAGGGTATTGCGCCAAGGCACAAGGCGCGTCTCGAAGGTCTTGCGGCGGGGGCGGTGCGTGCGAGCACGCACCCTACGGGTTGCTAGAGCAACGCTAATGCATCCTTTGGAGTAGCAACGTGACGGAGCCCAAGATTTCTAAGAGCCGTTTCATTT
>NZ_JBFJVE010000174.1:0-6390 GCF_041624275.1 Shimia sp. | reverse complement strand
GCGCCAGCTGGCCCCGGTAAAAGCCGCCAATCGCGGCGCGGATTGCGCCCGCAAGGTGACCTTTTCCATGACCTGTTCGGCAAAAGCGATGAGACAGGGGATCAGCCGCGCCTCGTCGCTGACATGTGCGGCGATGTCCTGATCCAGCTCCCACAAGAGCCCGTGCAGGGCCAGCTGGGCGTTGTCGGTCAAAAGCTCCTCGACCTCGCCGACCTCGACCTGGGTCTCGGTGGTGAAAGGCGACAGCAGGAACGAGGTCGCATTGGCAAAGACATAGGCCACGGCCAGCGCCTCGGCGGTCAGCAATTCTGAGAACTCGGATTTGCGGTCGGCGCCAAGGCTGCCGGCAAGGTTGTCGCGTTTGAGATCGCCCAGCCCCGAGGCATCGGAAAAGGTCTCGCCCACTGCAAGGGCAATCGCCAGCGCGCGGCGCAAGCCGGTCAGCGCGTTGGACTGCACCGGGCTGATCAAGGGATCGTCGCCGTCACTGCCCTCGATCCGTTCGATCAGATGCACCCCCTCGGGGCGGGCGGTCGAGCGGGTCACAAGCCCCGGTGTGGTCGAACGAAAACGGCGCCGCGTGCCGATGCCCGATGACCGCTCAGGCACCGCTGGCGCATCGCGCCCCTTGGCGATGCGCGGCGTGTGGTCAAAGCCGTCCAAAACGCCATACGCCGCCGTATAGTGTTTCTGAATGTCTTCTTCGCGAAGCTCCATCTGATCACTTGGAAGGCTCATAACTCACCCCGTTTAAATCTTAGGTCACAATACCCGGCACACCGCGCCGTTGGCCGCAAGTAGGCCGGGCTTCAGCCCGGCTCACCCAATCAATAACTCAACACCCGCCCCTGCGGGCTCACCACATATTTGCGCACCGAGGCAAAGCCCGGCGGGTTCAGCTCTTCGAGCACCTGATAGGGGCGCTGCGGCAGGATGATCGCGCGCTCGGTATCGGTGGCGCCGGTGTCCACGCCCCGCCCCGAGAAGGGATCCAGCGCAAAGACCTCGCGCTCAACCGACGAGAACCACCCCGATTTCTGCCGCGTCACCCGTTCGCTTTCCAGCGTCTCCACCGTCCAGGCCAGGGCCCAGTCTTCGCCCTCGGGGGCCCTTGCCTGTTCCAGAACCTCGCGGATCGGCCCCGACTGCCGGGTGAACGCCGAAGAATACATCGGCCCGATATGATAGCGGCGCAGGCGTTTGGGGTGCAGATCGTCAAAGCTTTCGTCAAAGCCCCTGGCGATGGTCACCAGTTTCAGCGCGCCCAGCGCCTGCCCCATCAAATGCGCCTGCAACTCGGGCCAGCGCCGCTCATCCTTCGGCAAGGCGGTGCGCCCGGAATCCTCAAGCTCCATCAGATAGATGGTCGGCAGGTTGATCTGGCTATCATAAACCGCCCAATGCAGCAGGAAACGGCGGCGGTTCTCGTCGAGGTTCTCCACCCAAAGACACTCCGGGTGGTTCTGCGCCCAGAACAGGTCGCCCTTGAGCAGCTCTTCGTAATACAGCCGCTGCGACAGGGCAAATTGCAGCCGGGTCGGAATCTCGCGCTCGCCGATGATCTTGCGCAGCATCTGATCCTTGAGCGCGTCGACGCCGGGCATGTTGCGCAGATGGCTTTCGGCCTGCTGCGCGTCATTGGCCATGACCAGCAATTCGTTGAACACCGGAAAGCCGCTTTCCACCGCGTCCATCGACAAGGAGCCAAAGAACTTGCCCGTCTCGCGCCCCACCAGCAGGTATTTCATGCTGAGCGCGCGGAAGCTGTAAGAGAGCTTCGCCAGATAGCGGGTCAGGATGCGCATATCCCCTTCGCTCAACGCGCCATCCGCCACCCGGGCCGCCGCGACGCGGGTCAGGTGACCGGTGATGCCGTCAAACTTCTTGAAATAGCGTCGCGAGGCATAGGTGTCGCGCAGCGCCCTGTGGTCGGTGTTGTGGGTGTCGGTCATGTCATTCCCCGGGATCGCATGACCGCCGTATCACGCCCGGTGCAGAGGCCGGGTGCGATACGCCCGCTCCCATGGCCCGGACGCTGCCCTCTGCTGGTCATGGTCGCTCAGGCCCCATACAGGTTCTTGTCATGCTTCTCGACGATCTTCTCGAAGCGCCGGGCAAAGCGTTCATCCGCCTTGGCCTTGGCCTCGAGCACATCACGGGCAAAGACCATATGCCCCTCATGCGCCTCCAGCATATCGGCCATCCGCTGGTTGGTCGCGGTGCCGATCGCTGCCATCGAGGCCTGGGCCTCCTTGTCGGTCTCGACGCCGATCTCGTTGATCCGATGCGCCACATCCTGCTGCTGCGCGGTCTTCAGCGACTTGGACAGCGCATCATAGAGCACCACGCGCTGGCGCGTGTCGGTCTGAAGCTTGTTGATCAGCACCATCTGCGTCGCCGCCTGGTTCTGCAAGCTGTCGATCCAGGTCTTGCCCTTCTCGATGTAACGCTCCAGCGTCTGGCTTTTGGCCAGCTTGACCTGCTCGTCCTGCACCAGCGCGTTGTAGTCGTTGTTGAGCCCCGCCAGCTCTGTCTCAAGCTGGGTGCGCGCGGCGGCGTCCTGTTCGACCGCGATCCTGTTTTCCAGTTCGATGATCTTCGGGTCCATGCCCTTGATCTGCTGCTTGACCGCCTCCAGCGCCCCGACGGTGGCTTCGCGCTCGTCCAGGGTCTCGGTCAGGTTGGCCTCGACCTTGTCCTTCTGCTCGTTGAGCACCGCCAACTGGCCTTCGAGCAGCCGGGTGATGACATCGGACTTGGCGATCAGATCCTGCAGTTTGTCGTCGATATTGGCGGTCTTGATGCGTTCCTGGCGCATGGACTCGGCCTTGCCGCGGCTGAAGACGCCGACAAAGCTTTCCCAGCCGGTCTTGTCGCGCATCTCGTCGAAGTCCTTGGAAAAGGCGGCGGTGACATCATCGAGCCCCATGATCAGCTCGGCGATATTTGCATTCATGACCTCGGTATGGGCGTGCACATCGTCCAGCGTGGCATTTTCAATGTCGATCGACACGTCATCGCCCGAGACCATGCGCGACCGCGCAGCCTCGATACGGCCGGTCAATTCGGTGATCTTGGCCTGCGCCGCTGCGACCTGGGCCTGGGATTCGCGCACCTGCGCATCAAAATCGGCCATGAACTCTCCTCTGTTTTCAATGATCTGGCCCCGATATGGGAAATGTGAAACGCATTTACATCGGGGCCGAATAAATAACTGCAACAAGTGTTGCAAATGCATCTGCCCAAGGAAAGCCCGCAGGAGGCTGCAACAAGACCCTTTTCAGGTGTCGGAAAGCCCGGCCCGCAGTTTCCTCAAAGCACCGAACAGCGCCGCCAGTTCAACCTCGGACATGCCGGTGGCCGCGATCACGGCTTGGCGGACATGCCCCACGCTGGCGCGCATGGCGCGCCCCGCTTCGGTCAGGGCGACGCGCACCCGCCGCTCGTCCTGCCTGTCGCGCTGCCGGCTCACCAGCCCCGCCGCCTCGAGCCGCTTGACCAGCGGCGTCAGCGTATTCGATTCCAGCCCCAGAACGCGCCCCAGACCACCGATGCTGCGCCCGTCCCTCTCCCACAAGAGCACCATGACGAGAAACTGCGGATAGGTCAGGCCCAGCGGCTGCAACAGGCTCTTGTACAGCCGCCCGAAGGCATGTTCGGCACTGTAGACCTCGAAGCAGAGCATTTCGTCGAGATGGCTGGACCGGTCCGCCTCTGCCGCCTCGCGGCGGCGGTCCTGGGGGGGCTGTGGCATGGGTGATCTCCTGTTACCGGAATAAATCGCACACGATCGATACGCAAGACTTGACAGCGGCGCGAAAGCCGATACATATCGCTCACGATTCAATCGTGCGCGACTTAAAAGAGGACAACATGCCCACAAAGATTCTCTACACCACCTCGGCCACCGCCACCGGAGGCCGCGAAGGCCGCGCCACCACCCCGGATGGCCATCTGGATGTGACCCTGTCGACACCCCGCGAATTGGGCGGGCCGGGCGGCGAGGGCACCAACCCCGAACAGCTCTTTGCCGCCGGCTACGCCGCCTGCTTCCTGTCGGCGCTGAAGTTCATTGCCATGCAGCAGAAAATCGCCCTGTCCCCCGAGGCCTCGGTCACCGCGACCGTCGGCATCGGCCCGCGCGAAGAACCGGGCTTCGGCCTCGAGGTCGGCCTGCGGGTCTCGCTGCCCGGTCTCGACAGAGCGAGTGCCGAGAAACTGGTCGCCATCGCGCATCAGACCTGCCCCTACAGCCACGCCACCCGCGGCGGGCTCGAGATCAGCCCGGAACTGGTCTGAGCCCTGATCTTCATCTCTTGCGAAATACTCCCGCCGGAGGCGAACGGCCTCTCCTGAACAGGAGAGGCCGCAAGTCACCTGCCGCGCCGCAGGGCGCGACACCCGGCTCTCCTAGCCGACGACGTTGAACTCCGGCCCATAGGGATAGCCGGTGATGTTCTCGTTGCCCTCTTCGGTGATCACCAGAATGTCATGCTCGCGATAGCCGCCGGCGCCCGGCTGGCCGTCGGCGATGGTCAGCATCGGCTCCATCGAGATCACCATGCCGGGTTCCAGCACCGTGTCGATGTCTTCACGCAACTCCAGCCCGGCCTCGCGACCATAGTAATGCGACAGCACGCCGAAGGAATGGCCATAGCCGAAGGTGCGATATTGCAGCAGGTCGCGCTCCTCGAAGAAGCTGTTGATTTCATGGGTGACCTCGGCGCAGCTGGCCCCGGGTTTCAGCAGCGAAATACCCAGCTCATGCGCGCCCACATTGGCCTCCCAGATCTTCAGGCTGGCGTCATCGACTTCCCCCACGAACATGGTCCGCTCCAGCGCCGTGTAATAGCCCGAGATCATCGGGAAGGTGTTGAGCGACAGGATGTCGCCGCGCTGAAGCACGCGGGCTGTCACCGGATTATGCGCGCCATCGGTGTTGATGCCCGACTGGAACCAGACCCAGGTGTCGCGGTACTCGGCATCGGGAAAGCGCCGGGCGATCTCCAGCTCCATCGCGTTGCGTCCGGCCATGGCGACGTCGATCTCGCGCACGCCCTCTTTGACCGCATCGCGAATGGCATAGCCGCCGACATCGGCCACCGCAGCCCCGGCGCGGATCAGCGCGATCTCGGCGGCGGATTTATGCATGCGCTGGCGCATGGTGGCCTCATGGATGTCCACGGTGCCGGCAGGCTTCAGATAGGTGTCCAGCTTGGCCTTCTGCATCAGCGACAGATGATCGCCCTCGTAACCGACGACAGCCTTTGCCCCTGTCACCGACAGGATCGCGCGCCAGTAATTGTCGCGCTGCCAGTCGGTATAGGTGATGTTGTCACCGTAACAGCGCCGCCAGGGCTGCCCGGCATCGATCCCGGCCGAGATGGTCACGCAGTCCGTCGCGGTGACCACCAGCGCATAGGGGCGCCCGAAGGCGCAGTAGGTGAAGCCCGAATAGTAAGACACGTTGTGCATCGACGTCAGGACGGCGGCGGTGACACCGCTCTCGGCCATGATCCGGCGCAGCCCGGCGAGACGGGCGGCATATTCCGCATCGTCAAATTGCAGGCGGCATTGCCTGCCATTGTGGTAACGATAGAATTCAGGACGTGATGTCATGTTGACCTCCGATCAAAGAGGTCCCGGCGTTCAGGACTGGGAAAAGAGCCGGATCATTCCGCGTGGAACGAGGCGACGCCATCGCCCGGGCTCGGCGCGGATCATGCGGCAGAACATGGGCGCAAATCAAGCGGTTTCGCAGCTTGGCGATCCGGGGAAAGGGGCGCTGCCCCTCGGGCGGCGGGACTGCGCCCGCCGCCCTCACCCCGGAGTATTTGCAAAATGGTGAAATCCATGCCGGCTTGGGCTTGTCCCGGCCTGCTCTGTCGCTAGGCTCGGGGCGATGGGATCACCGACAGGAGGCTTAAGATGCGACCGGGGCCGCGAAATCTGATTACCGACGTGGCCGGCCTCAGGGTCGGCAATGCCTCAAACGCCCGGATCAAATCCGGGGTCACGGTGCTCTCAGCCGACACGGCTTTCACCTGCGGGCTGCACGTGATGGGCGGCGCGCCGGGCACACGGGAAAGCGATCTTCTGGCGCCGGACAAGACCGTGCAAAAGGTGGATGCGCTGGTGCTGGCCGGTGGCTCGGCCTTCGGTCTCGATGCCGCCGGGGGCGTGGCGGATGCGCTGCGCGCCCAGGGCCGGGGCTTCGCGGTGGGCGATCAGGTGGTGCCGATCGTGCCGGGGGCGATCCTTTTCGACCTGCTGAACGGCGGCGACAAGGGCTGGGCGGAAAACCCCTACAAGGCGCTTGGCCGCGCGGCGCTGGCGGCGCTGGACGGGGCGTTCCCGCTGGGCAGTGTCGGCGCCGGCACCGGCGCCACG
>NZ_JBFJVE010000173.1:0-6443 GCF_041624275.1 Shimia sp. | reverse complement strand
GGCGGCGCCGATCAGGCAGGCGATCAGCGCCATGGCTTCGGGGGTGCGCGACAGCGGCCGGGCACCGGCAGCGGGGATGATCAGCAGGGCGACGATGAGCAGCGCGCCGACCACCTTGATCGCCACCGCGACGACGATGGCGAGCCCGAGGGTCAGCACCAGCTGTTCGCGTTTCGGATCGAGGCCGCTGGCATGGGCGAGGTCGGGGTTGAGGGTCGCGGTCAGCAGCGCCGACCAGCGCCAGGCGACCAGCGCCAGCACCAGCACCGCGCCGATCCAGATCACCGCGATGTCCGAGCGGCTGACCGCGAGGATGTCGCCGAAGAGATAGGCATCGAGATCAACCCGCACGCCGCGCAGCAGCGACACCGCGACCAGCCCGAAGGCGAGCGCCGAATGGGCCATGACCCCCAGCAGCGTGTCCATGGCATAGCCGCGGCCGCCGAGCGCCGAGACCGCCAGCGCCATCACCAGCGCCACCGCCAGCGCGCCGGTGAAGACCGAGGTCGAGAGCGCCAGCGACAGCGCCACCCCGAGGATCGCCGCATGGGCCGTGGCATCGCCGAAATAGGCCATCCGGCGCCAGACCACGAAACAGCCCAGCGGCGCCGCCGCCAGCGCCACGCCGAGGCCGGCGATCGTGGCCCGGACCAGGAAATCGTCAAGCATGGTCGCACTCCCCGTGTTCCTCGGACCGCGGCGCATGGCGGTGATGGTGGTGGTCGTGATCGTGGCGGTAGAGCGCCAGCGCCCCCCGGGTGCCGCTGCCGAACAGGGCGCGGTACTCCGGCGCCGAGGCGACGATCTCGGGGGCGCCATGGCAGCAGACATGGCCGTTGAGACAGACCACCCGGTCCGAGGCGCTCATCACCACGTGCAATTCGTGGCTGACCATCAGCACCGCGGTGCCGAGATCGCCGCGCAGCGCCTCGATCTGGCGGTAGAGCGCCGCCGAGCCCGGCTGGTCGAGGCCGGTGGTCGGCTCGTCGAGGATCAGCAGGTCGGGTTTCTTCAGCAGCGCCCGCGCCAGCAGGACGCGCTGGAACTGGCCGCCGGAAAGCGCCGACATCTGCCGCATCTCGAGCCCCTCGGCGCCGGCGCGCTGCAGCGCCGCGCGCATGGCCGCCGCCGGGTGGCGCCGGGGCAGGCCGAGAAAGCGGCTCACGGTCAGCGGCAGGGTGGCGTCGATGGCCAGCGACTGCGGCACATAGCCGATGCGCAGCCCCGGCGCCCGCAGCAGCCGCCCGGCGCTGGGTTTCTGGGCGCCGATCACGGTGCGCAACAGGGTGGTCTTGCCCGATCCGTTGGGGCCGACGACGGTGACGATCTCGCCCCGGTCGATGGTGAAATCGACCCCCGAGAGCGCCTTGACGCCGCCGTGGTGCACGTCGACGGCCTGCAGGGTCACCAGGCTCATGCGCAGGCGCCCCCGCGGCAGGCGGGGCACAGGCCCTCGGCCTCGATCACCGTGGATTCGATGCGGAAGTCGACGGCGCGGGCGGCGGCGCGCAATTCGCGCACCGGCATCGCCGATTCCGCCACTGCGCCGCAGTCGCGGCAGATCAGGAACAGCGGCGAATGGCTGTCGCCGGGATGGCTGCAGGCGAGCCAGGCATTGAGCCGTTCGATCTTGTGCACGAAACCGTGGGTCTCGAGGAAATCGAGGGCGCGGTAGGCCACCGGCGGCTGGGTGCCGAGCCCCTCGGTGGCGAGCACGGCGAGGATGTCATAGGCGCCCATGGCGCGGTGTTCGCCAAGCAGGATCTCGAGCACCCTGCGCCGCACCGGGGTCAGCTGCACCCGGTTGCGGGCGCAGAAGGCCTCGGCGGCGCCGAGCGCCTCAGAGACGCAGGCGGCGTGGTCGTGTTTCTGGAATCCGATCTCGGACATGGGCCCCCTCCTGCGTCGGCTTTCGGGTTGATATAGTATAACATACCATGTATGGCCAGCGGGAATCTGCACGGATCGAGAGGAAAACCGGTGAAACGACTGATGATGGCGGCCCTGTTTGTGGCCATGGGGGCGGCGCCGGCTTTGGCGCGGGACCTGCGCGTGGTGACCGATATCGCGCCGGTCCAGTCGCTGGTGGCGCGGGTGATGCAGGGGGCGGGCACGCCGGGGATGATCCTGCCGATCGGGGCCTCGCCGCATGATTTCGCGCTGCGGCCGGGCACGGCCAAGGCCCTGCAGGGGGCGGACCTTGTGGTCTGGATGGGCCCGGCGTTGTGGCCCTCGCTCAAGGCCGCGATGGAGACCCTGACCCATAGCGGGGCGCGGCTGGACCTGTCGCGGACCGAGGGGGCGACGGTTCTTGCCTTTCGCGACGAGAGCCTGTTCGGCGCGCATGGCGATGATGACGGTCACGACGGTCGCAAGGCTCATGCCGATCACGGCGAGCATGACGATCATGGCGAGCACGACGATCATGACGATCATGGCACCGGCCATGAGGCGGAGCATGAAGCGGAGCATGGCTCGGACCACGAGGCGGAGCATGAAGCGGAACATGGCTCGGACCACGAGGCAGAGCATGAAGCGGAACATGGCTCGGACCACGAGGCGGACCATGGCGGGCATGGTCACGCCCATGCGCCCGGCGGACTTGATCCGCACATGTGGCTTGATCCGCAAAACGCCGCCCTGTGGCTCGGGGTGATCGCCGAGCGGCTGGCCGCGGCCGACCCCGAGAACGCCGCGCTTTACCGCGACAACGCGCGGGCGGCGCAGGCCGAGCTGGGCGCGCTGAGCGACGAGGTCGCGCAGCTGCTGGCACCGCTGCGGGCGCGGCGCTTCGTGGTCTATCACGATGCCTATCACTATTTCGAGAACCGCTTTGGCCTCTCGGCCAGCGCCGCGATCCTGGTCTCGGATGCCTCGGCCGCCAGCGCCGCGCGGCTGCGCAAAGTCAAGGAACGGGTCGCCCGGCAGGGGGTGTCCTGCGTGTTCACCGAACCGCAGTTCGATCCGCGCCTCCTACAGGCGGTCGCCCCCGGCGCGGCCACGGCCGAGCTGGACCCGCTGGGGGTGGCGCTGACGCCCGGCCCCGGGCTTTACCCGGCGCTGATCCGGCAGCTGGCCGGCGCCATGGCGACCTGTCTCGGCGACTGAGCCGGCGCCGCGCGCCCCGGCCTCAGAGCCGGAAGCGCGATACCAGCCGCTGGGTGCCGCGCTGGATCTCCAGCGTCACCCGGCGGCGGGCCTGCCTGAGCGCGCCCCGGGCCTCGCCGCTGGTCTCGACGGCGGTGCCGTCGATCGACAAGAGCACGTCGCCGGGGCGCAGCCCGAGGCGGGCGCCGACCGGGCCCGGATCCTCGACCACCACCCTGCCGAGGTTCAGCGGCAGGCCGAACTGGCCGATCACCGCCGGGTTGATGTTGGACAGGACCAGGCCGGGCACCGCCGAGCCGTCGCCGGTGGTCAGCCGGTCGCGGGCCGGGGTCTCGGGGGCGGCGATCAGGCTCACCGGCGCGGTATCGAGCCGGCCGTCCTTCAGCGCCGTGACCGCGACCGTGGTGCCGATGCCGGCCACCGACATGCGGAACACCATCTCGGCCGGGGTGTTGACCGGCTGGCCGCCGACCTCGAGGATCACGTCACCGGGCTGGAAGCCGATGGCGGCAAAGGGGCTTTGCGGATGCAGGTCGGAAATCACGATCCCGCCCGGCCGGTCAAGCTGCAGCCCGCCGGCAAGATCGGCATCGACCGGCTGGCCGGCCATCCCGGCCCAGGGCCGTTCGAAGGCGGTATTGCCGGCCCGCGCCTGGGCCACGAACTGCCGCACCAGCGCCGAGGGGATGGCAAAGCCGATGCCGTTGGAGCCGCCCGAGCGGGTCAGGATCGAGGTGTTGACGCCGATCAGCGCGCCGCTGACGTCGATCAGCGCGCCGCCGGAATTGCCGGGGTTGATCGGCGCGTCGGTCTGCAGGAAATAGCCGCGCGCATTGCCGGTGGCGGTGCCCGAGCGGGCCAGCCCCGAGACGATGCCGCTGGTCACGGTCTGGCCGACCCCGAAGGGGTTGCCGATCGCCAGCACCAACTCGCCGACCTCGACCGTGTCGCTGTCGCGCAGGCCGAGATGCGGCATGTCGCTGGCGCCTTCGAGCTGCAGGATCGCGAGGTCGCTTTCCTGATCGGCGAGCAGCACCCGCGCCGCGTATTCGCGCCGGTCCTTGAGCTGCACGCGGATGTCGGTCGACATGCCGACCACGTGGTAGTTGGAGACCACGATCCCGTCGGGCGACAGGATCACCCCCGAGCCGAGCGAGTTCTGCACCCTTGGCCGGGTCTCGCCGAAATCGCGGAACATGTTCTGGAAGAAGGGGTCGCCGCCAAAGGGGCTCTGGCGCACCTCGACCACGCGCCGGGCATAGATGTTGACCACCGCCGGCGCCGCCTGTTTGACCAGCGGCACGAAGCCGAGCGAGATCTCGGCCGCCGAGGTCGGCACCCGCATCTCGGCCTCGGCGGCTGTCGGCAGCCCCCCTGCCCCGAACCCGGCGCCAAGCGCCAGCATCACAGTTAGCATCACCGCCCGCATCGCTGTCCCTTTCGATTGGTCCGCCCTGATATGCGCCGCACCGGACGCGATTTCAAGCGCCGGCGGGCTCAGTGCGGGCGGGCTCGGTGCGGGCGGGCTCAGTGCGGGCGGCAGGGCACGGGATAGGTCAGCCGGTCGGGCGCGGCGGTGAAACGGCGGCGCGGCGTGAAACAGCTCACCCGCCCCGGCCCGTCGGCCCAGTAAAGCTGCGGATCGACCGGCACCAACCGCCCCCCTGCCGTCTGGCGCCACAACTCGACATGCAGGTGGGGATAGCCCTGCGACATCAGGCCGGTGGTGCCGAGGGTGCCGATCTGGGCCCCGCGCCGCACCCGGTCACCGGCGACGACCTGGCGGGCGTCGAGATGGCGGTACTTCGAGATCATCCGCGCCCCGTCGCCGGCCGCGCCATGGTCCAGCACCACCTGATGGCCGAACATCGGTTCGTAATGGGCGCGCAGCACCACCGCGTCGGTAAAGGCGAGAACCGGGGTGCCGACCTGTTCGAAAATGTCGATCCCCTGGTGTTCGTTCCTGCGGCGCTCGGGGTCGGAGAGGTCGGGAGCAAGATGCACCTGGCCGGTGATCGAGGGCGCGCCCGGCGGCATCACCACCTTGGGATGGTCGCCGCGCAGATCGGCATAGGGCGCCGAGGCGCCGTAGGGGGTGATTTTGCAGGCCGAGAGAAGCAGGGCTCCGATCAGGACCGAAAGCAGTCGCAGCATGGGTTTCCTCGTGGATCGGCCAAGCGTGGCATGGCCCGGATCAGTGCACAAGGCGCACCGCGAACAACAAAGACCCCGCCTGTCACCAGGCGGGGCCGAATGTCGGTGCGATGCGCGAAGGGCTTATTCTTCGGCCGCTTCTTCGGCTGCCAGGCGGGCCTTGTCGGCGGCGCCTTTGGCATCGACGTCGCGGTCGACGAATTCGATGATCGCCATCGGCGCCATGTCGCCATAGCGGAAGCCGGCTTTCAGGATGCGGACGTAGCCGCCCTGACGCTCGGCATAGCGCGGGCCCAGAACGTCGAACAGCTTGGCGACATACTGGTCTTCCTTCAGACGGGCCGCAGCCTGGCGACGCGAATGGATGTCGCCCTTCTTGGCCAGGGTGATCATCTTTTCGATGATCGGACGCAGTTCCTTGGCCTTGGGCAGGGTGGTCTTGATCTGTTCGTGCTCGATGAGCGAGCCGGCCATGTTGGCAAACAGAGCCTTGCGGTGCTCATGGGTGCGGTTCAGGCGGCGGTATCCACGTGCGTGACGCATTTCGATAATCCTTCTACAGGTTTTGCTTTGTCTGGCGACCGATGCGTGTCAGCCGCTCTCCTTGGGGCGGGTTTGCCCATGTTGTCCCCGGAGGTCCGGGCATTTGATGCGGGGTGCGTGGAACCACGCCCCCTACGGGATGGCGGTAGGGTGCGTGCTTGCACGCACCCTACCCAATCTCAGAACGAGTCTTCGAACTTCTTGGCCAGATCCTCGATGTTGTCCGGCGGCCAGTCCTCGACGTCCATGCCGAGGTGCAGACCCATGCCCGAGAGCACTTCCTTGATCTCGTTCAGCGACTTGCGGCCGAAGTTCGGGGTGCGCAGCATCTCGGCTTCGGTCTTCTGGATCAGATCGCCGATATAGACGATGTTGTCGTTCTTCAGGCAGTTTGCCGAGCGTACCGACAGTTCCAGCTCGTCCACTTTCTTCAGCAGCAGCGGGTTGAACTCGAGACCATCGTCCTCTTCCTGACGGCCGGCAGCTTCGGGCTCGTCGAAGTTGACGAAGATCGACAGCTGGTCCTGAAGGATGCGTGCGGCATAGGCCACGGCGTCATCCGGGGTGATCGAGCCGTCGGTTTCGATCTTCATGGTCAGCTTGTCATAGTCCAGAACCTGACCTTCGCGGGTCGGCTG
>NZ_JBFJVE010000172.1:0-6576 GCF_041624275.1 Shimia sp. | reverse complement strand
GTTCTCGGCGATGAAACGCAGATAGCGCCGGTCGGCCCCGTCAAGCCCGAGGTGATCGACCCCGAGCCGGGTCAGCGCCCCGTCGGCCAGATCGCGCGTCACCCGCCCGTCGCCCTCGACCAGAGCGAAATCCACCACCCGGCGCAGCAGCCGCCCGGCGATGCGCGGCGTCCCGCGCGAGCGCCGCGCGATCTCGCGCGCCCCGCCCTCATCCGAGGGCACCCCCAGTTTGCGGGCATTGCGGGTGACAATCTGGTTGAGCTCGTCCTCGGTGTAGAACTGCAACCGCGTCGGGATGCCGAAGCGGTCGCGCAGCGGCGTGGTCAGCAGCCCCAGCCGGGTGGTCGCCCCGACCAGGGTGAAGGGCTGCAATTCGATGCGCACGGTGCGCGCCGCCGGGCCCTCGCCGATCACCAGATCGAGCTCGAAATCCTCCATCGCCGGGTAGAGCACCTCTTCCACCGCCGGATTGAGCCGGTGGATCTCGTCGATGAACAACACGTCGCGGGCTTCGAGATTGGTCAGGATGGCGGCCAGATCGCCGGCCTTGGCCAGCACCGGGCCCGAGGTCATGCGGAAACTGACCCCCAGCTCGCGGGCCATGATCTGCGCCAGCGTGGTCTTGCCCAGCCCCGGCGGGCCGTGAAACAGCGTGTGGTCCATGGCCTCGCCGCGCCGCCGGGCGCTTTCGATGAACACCGCCAGGTTGGCGCGGGCCTCGGCCTGGCCGACGAACTCGTCCAGCGCCTGCGGGCGCAGGGCGCGGTCGGCATCCTCGGGCCGCGGTTCGGGGCGCAATGTCGGGTCGGGCTGGTCCATATGTTAGCCTTTCGGAGCCAGAAGCTTCAGCGCGGCGCGGATCAGCGCCGCGGTATCGGCCTCGGGCGCCGCGCCAGAGGCCTGAGCCACCGCCGAGGCCGCCTCGCCGGGTCCATAGCCGAGATTGCTCAGCGCCGACAGCGCCTCGGCCTGCACCGAGGCCGCGGCAGCCACAGGCGCAACAGCTGCCGTCGCCGGCGCACTAGGGCTGTCCTCCAGCACCTCGTCAGACGCCGGCGCCCCCGAGGCGGCCTGCGCCAGCGTGCCGCCCAGCGCCATCACCGCCGGGGCCTTGTCCTTCAATTCGATCACCACCCGCTGCGCGGTCTTGGGGCCGACGCCCTTGGCGGCCTTGATCGCGGTCACGTCGCCCAGCGTCACGGCGCGGCCGACACCCTCGGCCCCGAGCGCGCCGAGAATGGCCAGCGAAGCCTTGGCGCCGATGCCCTGCACCCCCATCAAAAGCCGGTGCCATTCCTTCTCCAGGAGCGAGGTAAAGCCGAAAAGCTGCAACAGGTCCTCGCGCACCAGAAGATCGGTATAGAGCGTCACCGCCTCGCCAATGCCCGGCAGGGCGGCCATGGTGCGGTCCGAGCAGTAGACCATATAGCCGACGCCGCGCACGTCGATCAGCAGGTGGTCGCTGGCCCGGTAATCGATGCGCCCGGTAATCTTGCCGATCATGCGCCCACCCTCTTCAAGGCCGCTTCCAGCCCCGAGCCGGGGCGGCTGTAATGGGCGTGGCAGATGGCGATCGCCAGCGCATCGGCCGCATCGGCGCCGGCGATCTTCACCCCCGGCAGTTGCAGTTTCACCATATGCTCGACCTGATGTTTCTCGGCATGGCCGACCCCGACCACGGTCTTCTTGACCTTGTTGGGGGCATATTCGCCGACCGGCAACCCGGCCTGCGCCGGCACCAGAAGCGCGATGCCGCGCGCCTGGCCCAGCTTCAGCGTCGCCACCCCGTCCTTGTTGACGAACGTGTGTTCCACCGCCGCCTCCTCGGGTGCAAAGCGGGCGATGACATCGGTCAGCTGCTGGTGCAGCGACAGCAGCCGCACCGCCAGATCGCCCCCCGAAGAGTGGCAGATTCCGTTGGCCACGTGGCTCATGCGGCTGCCGACCGAGTCGATCACCCCCCAGCCCATGTTCCGCAACCCCGGATCGATTCCCAAAATGCGCATGAATGCCCCTGACTGCCCGTCATCTGTTGCTTTTATGAACCACTAGCACAAAAGCAGAACAAACGCCAAGAGCTTTGCAATGGCTGCATGAAGGTCGCCGGGCTATGCGCGGCGCTCAGAGCGGGGTCTGAAAACGACACGACCGGGGTCTGAAAGCGACAGGAACGGGCCGTATTTTCCGTTGTTTTATCAAAGGTTACATCCCATTTCGCACATGCAGAAACCGCATATCACCTATGCAAAAACTCCTGCTTGCGACACCGGGGCGCCCATCCTACATGCGGCCCAGAGAAAACGCAGACCATCAACCCAAACAGAAGGAAGATTGATATGGCCGCATTCGACACCACCCGTGCGCAGTTCGAGACTGCCAGCCTTGCCGGCCGCATCGGTCAGCTCTTCGCCTCGCTGGTCGCCGCCATCACCGAATGGAACGACGCCCGCGTCACCCGCAACGCGCTGGCCGCGCTTTCGGATCGTGAACTGGAAGACATCGGCCTGTCGCGCGGCGACATCGAGAACATCGCCTGAGGCGCACAAGCGCTTTCGCAGCCTGTTTTCGCATCCCGCGAACAAGAAAACCGCAGCTCCCTCGGGCTGCGGTTTTTTCATGTCCGGCCGTGTCTTGTGGCCGTGTCTTGTGACCGTGTCTTGTGGCCCGTCTTGTGCCCTGCCCTGCCCGTGCCCTGTCTTGCCCGGCGCGGTCTCAGCCGCGGGTCAGGGTCAGGGTGGTCCACTCGCCGATCTCTTCGCGGGTATGGACGCCAAAGCCCTGCGCGTCATAGGCCGCCACCACCTCGTCGGCCTGTTCGTTGAGAATGCCCGACAGGATGGCATGGCCACCCGGCGCGATATTGGCGCCCATCTCGGGGGCCAGCGCGATCAGCGGCGCCTTGAGGATATTGGCGAAGATCAGGTCGAAGGGCGCCCGGGCAGCGAGGGTCTCGTGGTCGAAACCGGCGGCCTCGACGCAGGCCACCCGCCCCTCGAGCCCGTTGGCGCGGACATTGGCCTCGGCGACGTCCACCGCCACCTGGTCGATGTCGCTGGCCAGCACCGGATCGGGCCAGATCCGCGCCGCCGCCATCGCCAGCACCGCGGTGCCGCAGCCGATATCGGCCACGTTTCGCCCGACGACCCCCTGATCGGCAAGCCGGTCGAGTGCCTTGAGACAGCCCAGCGTGGTGCCGTGATGGCCGGTGCCGAAGGCCATCGCCGCCTCGATCAGCAGCGGCTCGCAGTGGCTCGGCACCTTATCGGCATCATGGCTGCCATAGACAAAGAAGCGGCCGGCCTCGACCGGGCGCAGCTCGCGCTTGACCTTGGCCACCCAGTCGACATCGGGCAGTTCCGACACCGCGAAGGGCTTGGCGCCGAAGGCCGCCGCCAGCAGCGCCAGCGCGGTCTCGTCCGGGGCCTCGGTGAAATAGCCGCCGATTTCCCACAGGCCCGAGCCGTCCTCGATCTCGAACACGCCGACGCCGGTGGGCTCGGGCAGCAGCCGTTCCATGGCATCGGCCAGTTTCTGGGCCGGGTCTTTTCCGGGCAGCGTGGTGAGGGCGGTAAAGGTCGGCATGGCGGGCTCCTGACTGGTTGCAAGCGGCCTAGGCGCATCGCCGCCCGTCGTCAAGGTCGCGCGCCGAGCCGCTTCAGGAAATGCCAGCTCCAGAGCGCCGCCAGAACCCCGGTCAGCCCGCCCGCCAGCGTCTGGGCATAGACCACGCCGGGGGCCGCGAACCAGGCCGCGCCGAGCCAGGCGGCGGGCAGCATCAAAAGCCCGTCGCGGGTCCAGTTGCACAGGGTCGAGCGCAGCGGCCGGCCGAGGCTGTTGAACGTGGCGTTGGAGACGAACAGCGCCCCCACCAGCACGAAGGCGCCCGAGCCGTAAAAGGCAAAGGCGCGATAGACCGCCGCGCCCTCGGGGCCAAGACCGAAGATGCCGATCATCCAGCCCGCCGAGAGGCTGAGCAGCGCCCATGCCACCAGCGTGTAGGCGGCGCAGAACAGCAGGCTGTCGCGAAAGGTCTGGCGCAGGCGGTCAAACTGCCCGGCGCCGAAATTCTGCCCATAGATGCCGCCGATGGCGCCCGACAGCGAGAAGATGCCGCCAAAGGCGACCACGGTCAGCCGGTTGACCACCGCCCAGGCCGCCACCGCGTCATCGCCAAAGCCCGAGATCACCCCGGTCAGCAGGTAATTGCCGAAGGGGGTCGAGATCTGGGTCAGCATCGCCGGCAGGGCAATGACAAAGAACGGTTTCAGCACCCGCTTGAAGGTCTGCCAGCGCGGCAGCGCCATCATGTCATGGGTGCCGATGACGAACCACAGCGCCATCCCGGCCAGGATGAAGCGCGACAGGATCAGCGCATATGAGGCCCCGTCGAGGCCGAGGCCGAGATAGAGGATCAGCACCGGGTCGACCACCATCGACACCGTGCCCGAGGTGAGGGTGACGAACATCGCCCGCTTGCCGTCGCCCTCGGCGCGCAGCACCGCCGAGCCGACCAGCCCCACCGCCATCACCACCAGCGAGGGCACGGTCATCGCCAGGTAGCGTGCCGCCAGCCGCGCGGTTTCGCCCTCGGCGCCGACCAGATCCAGCAGCGGATAGCGGAAGCCGACGATCAGCGCCGCCACCAGCGCCTGAAAGCCGACGGTGATGACCATCGCGGTGGTGGCCTCGCGTTTGGCGCGCTGGCGCTGGCCCTTGCCGATCCGGGTCGAGACCATGACCGTGGCCGCGATCATCAGGCCGATGCCGGTGCTGATCGAGAAGAACTGCACCGCAAAGGCATAGCCGATCGCCGCCACCAGCTGCGGATCGCCGAGCCGCGAGATCCAGAACAGGTTGGCGAGATCGACCAGGAACACGAAGGTGATGCCGGTGGCCCCGGTCAGCGTCATGCGCACCACATGGCCCATGGTGGAGCCGGTGAGAAACCGTCCCTGTCGTCGCATCGTCACCCCTGCCTATTCCGCCGGGGCCGCCGCATAGCGGCTGAGCCTTGTTTCATTGCCCTTTTCCGGGTGGCGCGGCACCATGAGCGACAGGCCGAGCGAGACCAGCGCCATGGCGCAGGCCAGAAGGAACACCGCCCCCGGCGAGACCACCCAGAGCAGCCCCAGCAGCACCGGCAGGAACACCGCCGCGATATGGTTGATGGTGAAGGCCACCGCCGCCGTCGGCGCGATATCGCCCGGATCGGCGATCTTCTGGAAATAGGTCTTCAGCGCCAGCGCCAGCCCGAACAGGATGTGGTCGATGACATAGAGCACCGCCGCCACCGTCACCGACCAGTCGAACCAGTAGATGCCGCCATAGGACAGGAAGACCACCGCCAGCCCGACATATTCGAAGATCAGCGTCGCCCTTTCGCCGAACCGGGCCACGGCGCGGCCCAGAAGCGGCGCCACCACCATGTTGACCACCAGGTTGACGAGGTAGAGCCCGGTCAGGTGATGCACCTCGAAGCCGAATTTCTCGACCATCATGAAGCCGGCGAAGACCATGAAGATCTGCCGCCGCGCCCCGGACATGAACTGCAACGCGTAATAAAGCCAATAGCGTTTGCGCAGCACCATCTTCTTGACCTGCGGCGTCGGCGAGTCGAACTGCGGATAGGCCAGCAGGCAGAACAGCGCCATTCCGGCGGTGGTCAGCCCCGAGACCATGAAGACGATGTTGTAGCTGAGGTTCAGCCTCTCCCACATCAGCACGATCAGCACGAAGACCACCAGCGAGGTCGCCGAGCCCACCGCCATCAGCCAGCCCAGCATCTGCGGCGCCCGCGCCTTGGGCAGCCATTGCAGCTGCAACGACTGGTTGACGGTCTCGTAATAGTGGAAACCGAGCGAGCTGAGAAAGGTCAGCATCAGCAGCCCGCCGAGCGAGGGGAACCATGCGGTGAAGGCGGTGGCCACCCCCAAGAGCACCAGCGACACCATGCCCAGCACCTGTTCGCGCACGAAGATGATGACCGCGATCACCCCGACCGCGAGAAAACCCGGAATCTCGCGCACCGTATGCAGCAGCCCGATGTCGCTGCCGTCGAAACCGGCCCTCTCGATGACGAAATTGTTCAAGAGCGCATACCAGGCGTAAAAGGCGATCGGCATGGCCATGGCCATGACGAACAGCAGCGCGATCGGGCGGCGCCAGAACGGCAGCCGGCCGCTCTGATCGAGGGAAAGTGTCGTTAACATGCTTTGCGCTTACGCTGTTTTTGCGGCCTTGGCGAGCCGTAACGCGACGCAAAAACGCGCAATTGATGTGTGAGCGGGGGCCTCGGCCGCGCCCGGCGCCCCGGCGCCGGGGTCAGTAGAAGCTCTGCGGGTCGATGTCGACGCTGAGCCGGATGTCGCCCCTGAGCCGGAACTGGCCGACCCAGGCCGCCACCGCCTCCTGGATCGGCGCCCCCTTGTCGGCCTTGACCAGGAGCCGCACCCGGTGCCGCCCGCGCACCCGGGCAATCGGCGCCGGCGCCGGGCCGAAGACCTGCGCCCCGATGGCGCGCAGGGCGCCGTCGTTGCGGGCCAGCGCATTGCCGAGATCGAACACCCGCTGCACGTC
>NZ_JBFJVE010000171.1:0-6659 GCF_041624275.1 Shimia sp. | reverse complement strand
CGCGAAAGGCCTCGGCGATCTCGAGGCTCAGCGCCAGCCCCAGATCGGCATTGAGCGAGCGTTCGTGAAACTCGTCGAAGATCACCGCGCCGATGCCGGAGAGTTCCGGATCGCTCTGGATCATCCGGGTCAGAATGCCTTCGGTCACCACCTCGATGCGCGTACCCTTGCCAACCCGGGCCTCGCCGCGCACCCGATAGCCGACAGTCTCGCCCGGCGCTTCGCCCAGCGTCTGCGCCATGCGTTCCGCCGCCGCCCGCGCCGCCAGCCGCCGTGGTTCCAGCATCAGGATGCGCCCCTCGCACAGCCCGGCCCGCAACATGGCCAGCGGCACCATGGTGGTCTTGCCCGCCCCCGGAGGCGCCTGCAACACGGCTCGCCCGCGGCCCCGCAGGGCGGCGATCAGGGGCTCCAGAACATCTTCTATGGGCAGGCGCGACATGCCCCCTTATCCGGCAGAGCCGCGCCAAGGTCCAGCCGGCTTCGCGCCGCTCTCAGTCGCGGCGGTGCAGCGTCGCCGGCCCGTGGCGGGTGCGGATGTCGAGCCGCACCGCCTGCCAGCCGCTCGCGGTCGGCCGATAGCGGATCGACAGCGGCGAGCGGGTGATCTCGGCCAGTTCCTCGGCGCTGTAGCCGCCAAGCCGGTCATAGACGCCGTGGCAGATGCGCATGCCCTCGGCCTCTTCGCCGCGCTCGAACCGGATCGCGGTCAGCCGGGTGCCGTCGAACTGGGTCTGGTCAAAGGCACAGGGGTCCTGGCGCCGCGCCCCCAGGGTCAGCCAGGCCATGGTCATCGGGTCGATCGCGCCCGCCAGCGCCTGTTCCGCGATCGGCACCGCCGGGGCATCCTCGCCGGCGGTCCGCAGCGGCACCGGCCCCGAGAAATCCAGCGCCATGCGCGACTGCCGCCGCCCGGTGTGAATATCGCCGCTGTAGCGCAGCGGCCGCCACCCCGCGCCCTCGCGCCGCCCCTCGGCGCGGATGTCGAAGCGGATGCGCCGCAGCAGCCCGGCGATCCCGGTGGTGCGGAACAGGCTGGCGCCGCGATAGCCCCCGGCCTCCTCCTCCATCGCCAGGCGCAGCTCGCCGACCTTGAGGCCGTAGGCATGCACCGACCACAGCTCCTCGGCGCGGCCGGCCCCGGGCAGCGCCGCCCCCGTCAGCGCCAGCAGCCCGGCGACGACCGCCAAGGCGAAGCGGGCGCTGACGGGGGCGGTGCGGGCCGGGCGGGTGCGGCGCTTGCGCACTGGACTTGAGAGACGGGGGCAGGGCATGTAATCACCGCGGGAATGGAATGTGGCGCGCGCGCCGGAATAGGGAAATCGGAACTTGGCCATGGATATCGCAGAACTGCGCGACAAGATACTGAAACAGGATCGCCGGGCGCTGGCAAGGGCGATCACCCTGGTCGAAAGCGGCCGCGCCGACCACCGCCAGCAGGCCGCCGAACTGCTCGAATCCCTGCGCGGCAGCGGCAGCCAGGCGCTGCGCATCGGCCTGTCCGGCACCCCGGGGGTGGGCAAGTCGACCTTCATCGAGGCCTTCGGCATGATGCTCACCGACCAGGGTCTGCGGGTCGCGGTGCTGGCGGTCGATCCCTCCTCGGCACGCTCGGGCGGCTCGATCCTCGGCGACAAGACCCGCATGGAACAGCTCAGCCGCAACCCCAATGCCTTCATCCGCCCCTCGCCCAGCCAGACCCATCTCGGCGGCGTCGCCCGGCGCAGCCGCGAGGCGGTGGCGCTCTGCGAGGCGGCCGGCTTCGACGTGGTGCTGATCGAGACCGTGGGGGTGGGCCAGTCCGAGACCGTGGTCGCCGAAATGTCCGACCTGTTCCTTCTGCTCCTGGCCCCGGCCGGCGGCGACGAGCTGCAGGGCGTCAAGCGCGGCATCATGGAAATGGCCGACATCATCCTGGTCAACAAGGCCGACGGCGACCTCAAGGCGACCGCGATGCGCACCTGCGCCGACTATTCCGGGGCGCTGCGCCTGCTGCGCAAACGCCCGCAGGACCCCGAGGGCTTCCCCAAGGCGATGACCGTCTCGGCGGTCGAACAGCAGGGGCTGGAAACCGCCTGGTCCGAGATGACGGCGCTGACCGACTGGCGCCGCGAAAACGGCCACTGGCAGGCCCGCCGCGCCGGCCAGGCCCGGTTCTGGTTCCACGAGGAAGTGCGCCAGGGCCTGCTGGCGCGGCTTCACGAGGGCAGCGCGAAAGAGGCGCTGGCCGCGCTTGACCAGAAGGTCGCCGAGGGCGCGGTCACCCCCTCGGCCGCCGCCGACCAGGTGCTGCGCCTGCTGCAGGTCAGCGCCGCCTGACCGCTTTCTCTTGCCCGAAATATCCCGGGGTGAGCGCCCCCCGGGCGCGAGGGGCGGCGCCCCTGCGCGCAAAACCGCAAAATCGCGCGCCGCGGCAAAAGCTTGCCTTGAATCACTTGACGCCCCCGCGTTTTCGGCATACTCACCGCGAACGAAATTCCGGGCGCTGCCAGTCGGCGCCCCTTTGCATTGACGGGGGCCGATCTCCCGTGACCAAGAAAACGAGGATGAACCCATGTCGCGCCGTTGCGAACTGACCGGAAAAGGCCCGATGACTGGCAACAATGTCAGCCACGCGAAAAACAGAACCCGTCGTCGGTTTCTGCCCAACCTCAACGATGTGACCCTGCAGTCCGAAGCGCTGGGTCGCGGCGTCAAGCTGCGGATCTCTGCCGCGGCGCTGCGCACCGTCGACCACCGCGGTGGCCTCGATGCCTTCATGGCCAAGGCCAAAGACAGCGACCTGTCGGACAACGCGCTGAAAATCAAGAAAGAGATCGCCAAGGCACAGGCTGCAACCGCCTGATTTCCTTGATGATAGGACAGTGAAGACACCCCCGTCCGGGTTCCGGGCGGGGGTGTTTCGCCTTTCACCTCTGGTATCCCGCGCCGGAAGGTTTATACCGGGGCCATGACCCGGTTGCCTGCCCATTTTTCCTATCTGCTGATCGCGGTGCTGGTCCTGACCGGACACAGTATGGCGGTGGCGCGCGGCCTTCCGGTGGCCGCCGGGATGATGGAACTGTGCACCGGCACCGGCCCGGTGATGACCCCGGTCGATGCCGAGGGCATGCCCACCGGCCCGGCCCATATCAGCCCCGAAATCAGCCTCTCGCTGTTCGATGCGGTGGCGCCCGAGGTGCCCTTTGCCGCGCCGCAGGCGTCGCGCGGCCGGCGCCTTGCCGACAGCCAGCCGACCCCGATTCTGATCGCCCGCCCGGTGGCGGTGCTGGCGCGCGGCCCGCCGACGCCGGCCTGACCGCCCGCGGTCCCTTACCCCCAGTCAGAAAACCACATTCAGAATTCAGGAGAGACAGATGTCCTTCAAGACCTTCGCCACCGCCGCCGTGGCCGCCATCACCCTTGCCCTTCCCGCCCTCGCCGACAGCATGATCATGATCGGCGATCCCTATGCCCGCGTCTCCTCGGCCTCGGCCAATTCCGGCGCCGCCTTCCTGTCGATCGCCAATCATGGCGATGAAGACGACCGGCTGATCGCCGCCAGCTCGGATGCCGCCAAACGCGTCGAGCTGCACACCCACAAGGAAAACGCCGAGGGCGTGATGCGGATGATGCATGTCCCCGGAGGCTTTGCCGTGCCCGCCGGCGGCAGCCACCAGCTGATGCGCGGCGGCGATCACGTGATGATGATGGGGCTGACCCGGGCGCTGGAACATGGCGACATGGTCACCGTCACGCTGGTCTTCGAAAAGGCCGGCGAGATCGTGGTCGAGGTGCCGGTCGATCTCGAGCGCAAGCCGATGCATGGCAAGATGAACCACGGCCACTGAGACCGGCGCCATCGCGGCATCGTTCAGGGTTTGCAGGCCGGGCAATTGCCCGGCCTCTCTGCCTTTGCCCCCACGGGGTTCAGCCCGCCAGCAGCTCTTCCACCCAGGCCGGCACGACCTCGGTCGCCGGGCCGAAACGGGCGCGGGCGAATTCCGAGATCCGCGACGAGGGTTCGAGGTTGAGCTCCAGCGTGTCGGCGCCGCTGGCGCGGGCCTCCTCGACGAAGGCCGCCGCCGGGTAGACCTCGCCCGAGGTGCCGATGGCGACGAAAAGGCTGGCGCTTTCGAGAAGCCCCCAGATCCGCTCCATGCCATGGGGCATCTCGCCGAACCAGACCACGTCGGGGCGGGTCGCGGCGGCGCCGCAGGCCGGGCAGGGATCGCTCCTGTGCATCTCGGCCGGGGCCGGCCAGCGATGGGCGCAGGCGCCGCAAAGCGCCCTGTCCAGCCGCCCGTGCATGTGCAGCACCTCGCGCGCGCCGGCGGCTTCGTGCAGGCCGTCGACATTCTGGGTGACGATATGCACCGCGCCCGGCAGCGCCGCCTGAAGCCGCGCCAGCGCCCGGTGGGCGGCATTGGGGCGGGCCGTCGCCGCCTGCGCCCGGCGGGCGTTGTAGAAACGGTGCACCAGGTCGGGGTCGCGCCCGAAACCTTCCGGGGTGGCGACATCCTCGATCCGGTGCCGCGCCCAGAGCCCGCCTTCGTCGCGGAAGGTGCCAAGCCCGCTTTCGGCCGAGATCCCGGCGCCGGTGAGAATGACAATGGTCGGATCTGGCATGACGGCTCCGGTGCTGCGCTTGGCGCCATGGTGCCAAGCGACGGCCGGGCCCGCAAGTGGCTTGACCGGCGCCGGGCAATGGCCAATACCCGGCGCAACCAAGGAGAACCGCGATGAAGATCCTGTTTGTCTGTCTGGGAAACATCTGCCGCTCGCCGGCGGCCGAAGGCGCGTTCCGCGCCCTGGCGCCGGGGGTGGCCAGCGACAGCGCCGGCACCAGCGACTGGCATGTGGGCGCGCCGCCCTACGGGCCGATGCAGGCGGCGGCGCGGGCGCGCGGGCTCGACCTGTCGGACCTGCGGGCGCGGCATTTCGTGGCGGCGGATTTCGCGCGTTTCGACCTGATCGTGGCCATGGACGGCGACAATCTTGCCAATATCGAGCGCCTGCGCCCGGCGGGCAGCGCGGTGCCGGTGCGCCTGTTCACCGATTTCGCCCCCGAATGCGGCGCCAGCGAGGTGCCCGACCCCTATTACACGCGGGATTTCGATGCCGCGCTCGACCTGATCGGGGCCTGCGCCGCCGGGCTTGCGGCGGCGCTGCCCCTGTCCGGGGGCGGGGCGGAAGCTTGACCCCCCCCTCTCGTTTTCCGGCGGAGAACGAGGCCTGCGGCGCGAGTATTTGCAAAGAGATGAAGGCCGGTGCTGGCGCCATGTGCCGGTTGCAGGGCCGGAAAGCGCCAGCGCGGATGCCGGTGGCGGGGGGGCGGCGGGGCAGATGGCGGCGAGATTAAGCAAATCAAATAGTCGGGCGCCGGCGATCAGAGCTCTGCCCGGCGCCCTCAGCCTGCGATCAGGCGCAGCTCGCCCTCGAGCCAGGGCAGGGCGCGCAGCGCCGGGTCGATGACCTGGCCCTGCACCAGGCGGCGCATGGTCTGGGCAACGTCGCGCGGCACCCGGTCGGCCCAGTCGGCGCCGGCAAAGAGCGAGATGTTGCGGCTGAACGGGGCAAAGGGCAGGGCCCGCGCCTCGACCTGATCGTGAAACCGCGCCGCCCGCATGAAGCCCAGCGGCGTGGTCACCGCCCAGCCGATGCCGCGCCCCACCAGCGCCATCAGCGACAGGTGGCTGCCGATCTCGAAACGTTCGGCAAAGACCAGTTTGCGGCGCGCCAGCTGGGCCTCGATCTGGCGGCTGATGAGCTGTTCGCGGCCATAGCGCAACAGCGGCATCCGCGCCAGCATCTCGGGCGTCAGCGGCCCGGCGTCGAATCTGCCGCGCGGCACCACGACGATGAACGGGTCCCGCACCAGCGGGTATTCGGCGACCCCCTCGAGCATCTCGCCGGTCGAGGCCGAGACCCCGATATGCAGGCGGCGCTCTTTCATCGCGGCGGTGATCTCGTGGCTGGGGGCGGTGACCAGCTTGAAGCGGCAGCGGGTCAGGCTTTCGGCCAGTATGGTGACCAGCCGCGGGGTCAGGTCGTTGTCGAAATCGTCGATGATGCCCATGCTGAGGGTGCTGAGATGGGTGAGGTCCATCACCGTCAGCTCGGACCGGGCGAGCCGCAGTTCCGACAGGATGCTCTTGGTGCGCGCCAGAAAGCTGCGCCCGGCCGGGGTCAGCTGCATCGGGCGCCGGGAATGGTCCAGAAGCTCGGCGCCGAGGGCGGTTTCGAGGTTGCGGATCTGCTGGCTGACCGCCGGCTGCGACAGGCCGGTGGCCTCGGCCGCCTGCGCCACAGAGCCCGAGGCGGCAAGCGCCTCGAAGACTTCGAGCCCGCGCAGGGACAGCCCTTTCATCAGCATGGCGATGCTCCGGTTAGATTTGTCTTTTGTGAAACTAAGGCCGGTGCAGGTCAAGGGGGAAGGCGGCCCCAGTCGCCCCACAGGCGCTCTACAGGCGCCCGCTGACGGCGGCGGCACGCTCGCGCGCGGGGGTTATCGCAGGTGCTTGCAGGAGGCCGAGAAGGTCTCGCCGAAGGCGGTGTAACGCTCCCAGAACAATTCGTCGCTGCGCTTGTCCGACTGGCGCACCTGCTGGGCCTTCTGCGGATCCTTGAAGAATTTCGCCGCCTTGACCTGATCGCGCAGCGTCAGCTTGGCGCGGGCG
>NZ_JBFJVE010000170.1:0-6736 GCF_041624275.1 Shimia sp. | reverse complement strand
GGGCAGGAAACGGCGCATATATGATTCGATAGTCGGCTTTGGCGTCGAATCATAGCCGGGATTCGGCTGCGGGTCGCGCAAAGGGCGCCAAACCGGCCCTGATGCGGCCCCGATGCGACGGCGATTTCGGCGCAATTTCAGCCGAGTCCGTAGTAGTTGGTATTCCCAGAAGGCGAACCCGGGGCTAGGCTTCTTTCACTTGCAACGATCCGTCCGCATGCCAAAGACCATGCCGGACTGAAAATAATCTGGGAGGAAGAACTCTATGGATCGTCGTTCTTTTCTGAAAACTTCTGCTCTTGGCGGTACCGCCGCAGCGGCCACCACTCTGGCCGCGCCGGCCTATGCCACCGGCAACCGGACCCTGACCATGGTCACCACCTGGGGTCGTGGTCTGGCCGGCGTGTTCGACGCCGCGCAGCGCGCCGCTGACAGCATCACCGCCATGTCCGACGGCTCGCTGACCGTCGACATCAAGGCCGCCGGCGAACTGGTGGGCGCCTTCGAAGTGTTCGACGCCGTGACCGCGGGTCAGGCCGACATGTATCACGCTGCCGACTATTACTTCGTCGGTCAGCATCCGGGCTATGCCTTCTTCACCTCGGTGCCCTTCGGCATGTCGGCCCAGGAACTGGCCAACTGGTACTACCATGGCGGCGGCATGGGCATGCATGACGAACTGGGCCAGATCTTCGGCCTGAAATCCTTCATCGCGGGCAATACCGGCGCCCAGGCCGGCGGCTGGTTCGCCAAGGAAATCAACGGCCCCGAAGACTTCAACGGCCTCAAGTTCCGCATGCCGGGTCTGGGCGGCAAGGCCCTGGGCAAACTGGGCGCATCGGTCCAGAACCTTCCGGGTTCGGAAGTCTACCAGGCGCTGGCCTCGGGGGCCATCGACGGCACCGAGTGGATCGGCCCCTGGGCCGACGAGAAGGCCGGCTTCCAGGAAATCACCAAGTTCTACTACACCGCCGGCTTCCACGAGCCGGGTGCCGCCCTGTCGCTGGCCACCAACCGCGAAGTCTTTGACTCGCTGTCGCCCGCGCATCAGAAGATCATCGAGATCGCGGCCGGCGAATGCCACCAGTGGAACCTGGCGCAGTTCCTCAACAACAACGGCGCGGCGCTGGTGCGTCTGCAGTCGGCCGGCGTCAAGACGCTGGAATTCCCCGACAGCGTCTGGGATGCCTTTGGCGCCGCATCGGCAGAAGTGCATGCCGAGAACATGGGCGACGATATCTACAAGGGTATCTACGACAGCTATTCGGCCTCGATGAAGGCCTCGTCGGGCTGGCTGCAGAAGTCGGAAGGCGCCTATCGGGCGCAGCGCGACCGCGTTCTGGGCTAAGTCGATTTAGCGCTACAATCAGGGCCTCCCGTCTCACGCGGGAGGCCCTTTCAGAACGACGCGCTGGCAAGCGCATCCCGTGGCAACAACAAGGGGATGGGGACAATGCTGGACGCAATTGTCTGGTTCTTAACCAATATCGGCCAAGCTTTTGTGAATTTCGGCTATGCGGTGACGCATCCGTCGCTGTGGCTGGCCTGGCTCGGCGGCCTCGAGACCGTGGAGGACAAGCAATCGCTGATGCGCTTTGTCTATTACGGCGCCTCGGTCGAGTTCTTCTTCGTGGTGTTCACCACCTTCCTGATCTTCACCGCCATCGGCCTGTGGAAAAACGGTTTCATGTGGGGCTGTGTGCGGGTGCTCGAGACCTTCGCCAACACGGTGGGGCGGTTCTTCGCCTGGGCCGGGTTGCTGATGGTGCTGCAGCAGATCGTCATCGTCTTCATGCAGCGGATCTTCACCGTGCCCGAGATCTCGCTGATCTACGGCGTCGATTTCCTGACCTTCGATGTCAGCTGGTGGGCCGAGGAGCTGAAGCTCTACAATGCGATGATCGTGTCGCTCTGCGCCACCTACACTTTCGTTCAGGGCAGCCACGTGCGGGTCGACCTGGTCTATTCCGTGGTCTCCTACCGGACCAAGAAAGCCATCGACATGTTCGGTTCGCTGGTCTTCATGATGCCGGCGGCGGTGCTGACATGGATGTACGGCTGGTTCTTCATGTGGCGCCACCTGATGACGCCCAAGGTCTCGGCCAGCGACAAGATCGAGCTGTTGATGAAGAAGGCGCGGATCCTGAAGTGGAACGTCGAGACCATCGGCTTCTCGCCGAACGGCTTCAACGCCTATTTCCTGTTCAAGGTGCTGCTGATCAGCTTTGCCGGGATGGTGTTCCTGCATTCCATCGCGTTTTTCTACCGCTCGTATCTGGAGCGCAAGGAAGGCATGGACAGCGACGGCAAATACCTCGACCGCGACACGCTGGGCGAGGGCGAAGAAGCCTATGAAGGCACACATTGAGCTAAGGGGCAGAAACCATGCTATTCGGACTTGATGGGGTCGAAGCCGGCCTGATTATCGTCTTTCTCTGCCTCTTCGGGGGCATTCTCTCGGGTTTCCCGGTGGCCTTTGCCATCGGCGGGGCAGGGGTGATCTCATTCGGGATCATCGCCGCGCTGGACAGCGCCGGGCTTCTCATTCACCAGGCGATCGACACCTCGTCGGCGATGTATGCCGACCTGATCGCCCAGGGGGTCAAATCCGACACCATATCGGTGTTCCGATACCCCGATCTGCCACGTATCGCCGAGCCGGTCTTTGCCGGCGGCTGGGAACGGGCACTGGACCGCAACCTGTCGTTCATCGTCAACCGCATGAACGAACGGGTTCTTGCCGGGGCCTCGATCGAGACCCTGCTGGCGGTGCTGATGTTCGTGCTGATGGGGATCACGCTGGAACGCTCCAAGATCGCCAACGAGCTGCTGACCACCATGGCGCGGGTCTTCGGCCCGCTGCCCGGCGGTCTGGCGGTGTCGGTGGTTGTGGTGGGCGCCTTTCTCGCCGCCTCGACCGGGATCGTCGGCGCCACCGTGGTCACCATGGGTCTGCTGTCGTTGCCGACCATGCTGCGCCACGGCTATTCGCCGCAGCTGGCCACCGGGGTGATCGCCGCCTCGGGCACGCTGGGGCAGATCATTCCGCCCTCGATCGTGATCGTTCTCTTGGGCACGCTGGCGGGTGATCTCTATTCCGCGGCCCAGGAAACCCGGGCCCAGGTGGCCGGCTGTTCCGATGCGCTGACCTATCTCGGGGAACCGGCCGTGGTCTCGGTCGGCACCCTGTTCCAGGCGGCGCTGATCCCCGGCATCATGCTGGCGGTGCTCTATGGGCTCTATGCCTTCGGCTATGCGCTGCTGAACCCGTCCAAGGCGCCGGCGGTGCAGCTCGGGGCTTCGAACAGCGAGCCGATCGGGCGCAACCACGGGCTGACCTGGTTCCTTGGTGTGCCGGCGCTGCTGGTGGTGGGGCTGATCGCGCTCAACACCGCCGGTGTCGTCGGCAGCCAGAACGTCACCGTCGACAGTTTCTCGGATGCCGGTCAGACCGCCAGCCTGCGCACCAAGGTAAGCCCGGAATGCCAGGCCTCGATGCTGGAACTGCATGGCCAGGCGGCCTGGGACCGGGCGGTCGAGGAACAGCGCGAGATCGATGCCGCCGGCGGCGTGCAGGAGGCCCGCAAGCTGACCGAGGCCGAACGCGAGGCCGCCTTTGCCGAGAATCTGGCGACGGCGCCGGTGATCGGTTCGGGGCTGGCCATCGGCTTCCTCTTGCTGAGCCTGGTGCTGACCACAGCGCGCGGGGTGGCCCCGACGGCGGACCCGCGGCCGCTGCTGGTCGGGCTGGCCGGCGTGGCGCTGGGTCTTTTGGCCGATGCGGTGCTGATCTCGCCGATCACCACGCCGGGCATCACGCTGGCGATCATCGCCGTGCCGCTACTGCTGATCTTCTATGGCATCCGTCACGCGGCGCGACTGCTGGGTCAGAACGAGCTCTTGCGGGTGGTGTTCCCGCCGCTGGTGCTGATCATCGCGGTGCTGGGGTCGATCCTTGGCGGCATCACCAACCCGACGCCGGCGGCGGCGCTGGGGGCGGGCGGGGCGATCATGCTGGCGGCCTATCGCAAGCTGCATGACCAGGAGAAATCCGGCGCCATCATCCTGTGGTCCACCTTTGCCATCATCGTGATGATTTTGGTGGGGGTGAATTTCGATCTGCGCATCAATGTCGAGAATGTCTCGACCGAGAACTGGATCGCCTTCGTGGTGGCCAAGATCGCCTATCTGTTTGCGATGTTCGGCATGCTCTATGGCTGCTGGGTGCTGCTGCGCGGCAAGGTGCTGACGCCGATCGTGCGTGAAACCGCCAAGGTGACCTCGATGGTCTTCACCATCCTCATCGGCTCGCAGCTTTTGAACCTTGTGGTGATCTCCTTCGGAGGCGAGCATTACATCCAGGGCTTCCTGAAGTCCTTCGACAACGAGTTCACGGTGTTCCTGATCGTGATGCTGGTGCTCTTCGTCCTGGGCTTCGTGCTCGATTTCCTCGAGATCATCTATATCGTGATCCCGATCGTCGGGCCGGTGATCTATGGCGGCACTTTCGATCCGAAATGGGTCACCATCAGGATAGCGGTCAACCTGCAGACTTCATTCCTGACCCCGCCCTTCGGCTTTGCGCTGTTCTATCTGCGCGGCGTGGCACCGAGGGAGGTCACCACCGGGCACATCTACAAGGGCATCATTCCCTTTGTGCTGATCCAGGTGCTGGGCCTCGGAATCCTGTGGTTCTTCCCCTCGATCGTGACCATCCTGCCGGCGTTGATCCCGAACTGATCGCCAATGCCGGTGTGACTGTAGACGCAGGGGCCCTTCGGGGCCCCTGTGCGTTTCGGGGCGCCCGGCGCACAGGCGGGGTGACGGGCCCCAGTGGCCCGTGCCTGCGGCGCGAGTATTTGTGAAGAGATGAAGACGGGCGCAAACGCCGAACTGCCAGGGGGAGGCGGCCGGGGCGGGCCGCATCCGTGCTTGGTCAGGGCTTGCCGGCGCGCAGGACGGGCAGGGGCGCTGCCCCACCTCGCCTTTCGCGGTGAAAGGCGAGGCTCCCCGGGATATTTCAGGCAAGAGAAAGCCGGGTCAGCCTTCGGGCCGGGCCGGCGCGACTTGCGGCGGCTGGGTCTTGCCCGCGGCCGGGGGTTTGCTGGGATCCTTGGCGTTGGGATAGACCAGCCCGGCCGAGATCACCAGTTTGGCCGCCTCTTCGACGCTCATCTTCAGCTCGATGATGTCCTTCTTGGGGAAGAACAGCAGAAAGCCGCTGGTCGGGTTGGGCGTTGTCGGCACGAAGACCCCCATCAGCCGGTCGTCGGGGTGGGCGGCGGCGATCTCGCCCTTGGCGTCGGTGGAAATGAAGCCGATGGCCCAGATGCCGCGGCGCGGATATTCGATCAGGCAGGCGGTCTCGAAATTGCGGTCCGACTGGGCGAAGACGGTTTCGGCGATCTGCTTGACCCCGGAATAGATCGAGCGCACCACCGGCATGCGGTCGACCAGCCGTTCGCCGAAGTTGATCAGCGAACGGCCGATCAGCCCCTTGGCGATCCAGCCGATGATCACGGTGAAGATCAGGAAGATGATGACCCCGACACCGCGCAGGTTGATGCCGATGTATTTTTCCGGCTGGATCGTCGCCGGCACCAGGGGCAGCACGACGCTGTCGACCCAGCCCATCAGGCCCCAGACCAGCCAGATCGTCATGCCGATCGGGGCGATGACCACAATTCCGGTCAGAAACGAGGCGCGCAAGCTGGCGAAAAGGCCGGGTTTGCGGGGGTGATGGTCTTCGTCGAAAGGAGAGGTCATGGGGCAACCATATGGCTTTGTTGCACCCTACCTAGGATGTTGTTGCGATGTGTTCAACATCTCGCCGCCCGATGCGCGTCATTTGGCCCGCGCGGCGATTTCGATGGCGATTTCGCTGGCCAGGCGCGCGTTGTTCAGCACCAGCGCGATATTGGCGGTCAGCGACCGCCCCCCGGTCAGCTCGAGGAGCCGGGCCAGCAGAAAGGGGGTCACGTCCTTGCCGTGAATGCCCTGTCGCGCGGCCTCGGCGGTGGCCTGTGCAATCAACGGCGCCAGGGTCTCGGCGGGGATCTCGTCGGCGTCGGGGATCGGGTTGGCGACCAGCTGGCCGCCGGCGATGCCCAGCGCGCTGCGCATCAGGTGGGCGGCGGCGATCTCGGCGGCCGTGTCCATGCGCAGCGGTGCCGGGTGCGGCGAGCGCGCCGACCAGAAGGCAGGGAAGGCCTGCTGGCGATAGGCGATCACCGGCACGCCGTGGGTTTCCAGCACTTCCAGCGTCTTGGGAATGTCGAGAATCGCCTTGGCGCCGGCGGCGACCACGGTGACCGGGGTGCGCGCCAGTTCGGTGAGGTCGGCGGAGATGTCGAAGCTTTCTTCGGCGCCCCTGTGGACGCCGCCGATGCCGCCGGTGGCGAAGACCGCGATGCCGGCGAGATGCGCGCCGATCATCGTTGCCGCCACGGTGGTGGCGCCGGTGCCGCCCCGGGCGATGCAGGCCGCAAGATCGGCGCGCGACAGTTTGGCGACCCCCTTGGCCCGTGCCAGCTGCTCGAGCTGACCACCGTCGAGGCCGATGCACAGCCGGCCGTCGATCACCGCCACCGTGGCCGGGGTGGCACCGCTGTCGCGGACCGTGGCCTCGACCCGGCGGGCGACTTCGAGATTCTGCGGAAACGGCATGCCATGGGTGATGATGGTGCTTTCCAGCGCCACCACCGGCGCGCCGGCGGCGCGCGCTGCGGCGACTTCG
>NZ_JBFJVE010000169.1:0-6756 GCF_041624275.1 Shimia sp. | reverse complement strand
GGCCAGTCGGCGCCGGCGGCCCAGCTGCCGTCGAGCAGGATCGCGAGCCGCTTCTGACCGTCCTCCGCCGGCGCCGCCGGGTTCAGGACCGGCCCCGCCAGCCCGACGATCAGCGCCGCCAGGGCCAGGGCCCGCAGCAGCAGCAGCCACCAGGGCGTGCGCTCGGCCACGCTGTTCCGATCCTGCAACCCCAGCAGCAGCGCCACCCCGGGAAAACGCCGCCGGACCGGCGCCGGCGGCAGGGCCCGCAGAAGGATCCACAGAACCGGCAGGGCCAGCAGCCCCAGCAGCAGCCAGGGCGCGGTGAAACCTATGCCGAGCCACGGGGTCACGTTTTCTGCTCCAGCGCCCGGTAAAGCCACAACAGCGCCGCCTGCGCCGATTGCCCGGTGTCGTGAAACCCGAACTGCCAGCCGCAAAGCCGCGCCATCTGCCGCAGCCGGTCGCGGCGCTGCGCCAGTCGCCCGAGATAGTCCGGGCGCAGATCCGACGCCCGGCGGGTCTCGTGCGACAGCGTGCCGCCCATGCTTTCGAAGATCGCCCGGCCACGATAGGGAAAGGTCTCTTCGGCCGGGTCCAGCACCTGATAGATCACGCCGCGCACGCCGCGATCGGCCGCCTTGGCCAGCGCCGCCTCGACGGCTCCGATCTCGCCCAGAAAGTCGGACATGAACAGCGCCCGGGCATGGGGCAGCATGGCGCGCGTCTCGGGGGCACCGTAATCGCCGCCCGCGTCCTGTTGCAGCATCTCGGTCAGCCGCAGGATCTGCGCCTCGCCACGACGCGGCGGCAGCCGGGTGCCGCTGAGGCCGACCCGCTCTCCTCCGCGGATCAGCAGGATCGCCAGCGCCAGCGCCAGCAGCCGGGCACGATCGGCCTTGCTGCCCCCTTGGCGGTCCGAACCGAAGCGCATCGAGGGCGCCTGATCGACCCACAGCATCACCGATTGCGCCACCTGCCATTCACGCTGGCGCACGAATTCGGTATCGCCCCGGGCCGAGCGCCGCCAGTCGATCATCCGCGCCGGATCGCCGGGCTGCACCGGCCGGTATTGCCAGAAATCATCGCCCAGCCCGGCACGGCGCCGGCCATGCTCGCCCAGAAGCACCGTGCCCGCCAGCCGTTCCGCCCGCGCCAGCAGCGGCGGCAGGCGCGCCGCCTCGGCCTCGGCCCGGCGCCGCAGAGGGGCGGCTGCGCTCACGCGGCGGCTCCGATCCCGCCCCGCGCCGCCAATGTTTCGGCGATCAGGCCGGCAAGGGTCTCGCCCCGGGCGCGGGCGGCGAAATTCAGTGCCATGCGGTGGCTGAGCACCGGCGGCGCCAGGGCCGCCACATCCTCGGCCGAGGGCGCCAGCCGCCCCTGCAACAGCGCCCGCGCCCGCACCGCCATCATCAGCGCCTGCGCCGCGCGCGGCCCGGGGCCCCAAGCAACGCTGTCGCGCACGGTCTCGCTGGCGCCCGGATCCTGCGGCCGGAAGGAACGCACCAGGTCGAGAATGGCTTCAACCACGCTGTCGCCCACCGGCATGCGCCGCAGCAGGCCCTGCGCCGCGATCAGATCGGCAGCCGAAAACACCTGCCCCGCCGCCGCCTCGGCGACCCCGGTGGTGGCCAGCAGGATGTCGCGTTCGGTGTCGCGCGCCGGATAGGGCACATCGATCTGCATCAGGAACCGGTCCAGCTGGGCCTCGGGCAGCGGATAGGTGCCCTCCTGCTCGATCGGGTTCTGCGTCGCCAGCACGTGGAACGGCGCCACCAGCGGCCGGTCGGCGCCGGCCACGGTCACCTTGCGTTCCTGCATCGCCTGCAACAGCGCCGACTGGGTGCGCGGGCTGGCGCGGTTGATCTCGTCGGCCATCAGCAGCTGGCAGAAGACCGGCCCCGGCACGAAGCGGAAGCCGCGGCGGCCCGCGGCATCCGTGTCCAACACTTCCGAACCGAGTATGTCGGCCGGCATCAGGTCGGGGGTGAACTGGATGCGCTTGCCGTCAAGCCCCATCACCGTCGACAGGGTCTCGACCAGCCGTGTCTTGCCCAGCCCGGGCAGGCCGACCAGCAGGCCGTGGCCACCGCAGAGCAGCGTCGCCAGCGTCAAGTCGACCACCTCCTGCTGGCCGATGAACCGCGTCCTGATCGCCGCCCTGGCCCGGTCCAGCCGGTCGCCCAGCGCCTCGATCTCGCGCAGCAGGTCGGCATCTTCGGCCATGGCAAATCTCCTGTTTCGGATATATCCTCGACCGACCTTATCGCGCCCGGAAGAAATGGCAAAAACAATGAGCGGACACTTTCCCGTGAAACCCGATCCCGAAGGCATCGCCAGCGCCGCGCGCGCGGCGCAGGGCGACAAGGGGCTGCCCCCGGTTCACCTGTGGAACCCGGCCTCGTCGGGCAAGATCGACATGCGCATCGCCCGCGACGGCAGCTGGCACTATCAGGGCAGCCCGATCACCCGGCCACGCATGGTGCGGCTGTTCTCCACCATCCTGCGCCGGGACGGCGACCACTATGTGCTCGTCACCCCGGTCGAAAAGGTCGAGATCGAGGTCGAGGACGTGCCCTTCGTGGCCGTCGACCTCGAGGTGCGCGGCGCCGGCGCCGACCAGGTGCTGTGCTTTCTCACCAATGTCGGCGATCGCGTCGAGGCCGGAGCCGAAGCCCCGATCCGGGTGGCGCATGACCCCGAGACCGGCGCCCCGGCGCCCTATGTGCGGGTGCGCGGCAATCTCGAGGCGCGCATCGACCGCAAGAGCTTTTACCGGATGGTGGAACTGGGCGAGGAAGGCATGCACCAGGGTCAAAGCTGGTTCGGCCTGCGCTCGGGCGGGGTCTTCTTTCCCATTCAGCCGCTCGCCGATCTGGCCTGACGCCCCCCGCGGCCCGGGCCGCCATAGGAAGGAGGTCGCGATGATCCGCTTTGCCGCCAATATCAGCCTGCTGTTCACCGAGCTGCCGCTGCTCGACCGGATCGCGGCGGCCCGCGACGCCGGCTTCGACGCGGTCGAGATCCTGTTCCCCTACGACCACGACCCGGCGCTGATCCGGGCCCGGTTGCAGCACTGCGGCATGCCGCTGGCGCTGATCAACACCCCGGCCCCCGACTGGCAGAGCGGCGGTCGCGGCAGCGCCGCCCTGCCCGGTGCCGAAAAGCGGTTTCAACGGGAATTCGCCTACGCCCTGGAAGTCGCCGGGGCGCTCGGGGCGGAAAAGCTGCATGTCATGTCCGGGCGGGCCGGCGGCGCGGCGGCAAAGGAACGGCTGATCGCCAACCTGCACTGGGCCTGCGACGCCGCCGCCGGCCTCAACCTGACCATCGAGCCGATCAACACCACCGACATGCCGGGCTATTTCCTCGATGACTTCGACCTCGCCGCCGACGTGCTCGACCGCGTCAAAGCCGCCAACTTGTCGCTGCAATTCGACGCCTACCATGCCGCAAGAATCACCGGCGATCCCGTCGCCACATGGGCGCGCCACGGCCACCGCGCCACCCATGTCCAGATCGCCGACGCCCCCGGACGCCACGAACCGGGCAGCGGCCATATCGACTTCGCAAGCTTCTTCGCCCGGCTCGAGGCCACCGGCTACCGGGGATATGTCAGCGCCGAATACCACCCCGCCGACACGACCACGCGGGGTCTCGGCTGGCTCCGGCGCTGAAGCGCCAGCCCCGCCGCTTCATCTCTTGCCAAATACTCCGGGGTGAATTGGCCCCGCAGGGGCCAAGATGGGCAGCGCCCCCAGACCAAGGGATCTGCCCCCGCCCAAGGGGATCAATGCGCCTCGGCCCAGTTCGCCCCCTGCCCGGCATCGACGATCAGCGGCACGTCCAGCTTCACCGCCGGCTCCGCCGCGCCCTCCATCACCGCGCGCGCCACGGCGATGGTCTCCTCGACCGCCGCCTCATCGACCTCGAAGATCAGTTCGTCATGCACCTGCAACAGCATCTTGGCCGGCAGGTGGGCAATGGCGGCGGGCATGCGGATCATCGCGCGGCGGATGATGTCCGCCGCCGTGCCCTGGATCGGCGCATTGATCGCGGCGCGGGCGGCAAACCCGGCGTGCGGGCCCTTGGCATTGATCTGCGGCATGTGGATCCTGCGGCCGAACAGGGTCTCGACATAAAGGTTCTCTTTGGCAAAGGCCTTGGTCTCGTCCATATAGGCGCGAATGCCCGGGAAGCGCTCAAAATAGCGGTTGATGAAATCCTGTGCCTCGCCGCGCGGAATGCGCAGGTTGCGCGCCAGACCAAAGCCCGAAATGCCATAGATCACACCAAAGTTGATCGCCTTGGCGCGGCTGCGCACCTCGGGCGTCATCTGATCCAGCGGCACGTCGAACATCTCGGAGGCGGTCATGGCGTGGATGTCATGGCCGTCGCGAAACGCCTGTTTCAGCGCGTCAATGCCCGCAATATGCGCCAGAATGCGCAGTTCGACCTGGCTGTAATCCAGAGAAATCAGCCTCTTGCCCGGCTCCGCCACAAAGGCCTCGCGGATGCGCCGCCCCTCTTCGCTGCGCACCGGGATGTTCTGCAGGTTGGGATCGGTCGAGGCCAGACGCCCGGTATTGGCGCCGGTCTGCACGTAAGATGTATGCACCCGGCCCGTGTCCGGATTGATATGATCCTGCAGGGCATCGGTATAGGTGCTCTTCAGCTTTTGCAGCTGGCGATAATCCAGAACCCGCGCCGCGAAATCATGGGTCGCGGCCAGATCTTCCAGCACATCCGCCGGGGTCGACCATTGGCCTGTCTTGGTCTTCTTGCCGCCCTCCAGCCCCATCTCCTCGAACAGGATCGCCCCCACCTGCGCCGGGCTCTGCACGTTGAACTCACGCCCCGCCAGCTCATAAAGCTCGGCCTCGTAGCCGGCCATCTTCTGGGCAAAGGCATTCGACATGCGGCTCAGCGTGTCGCGATCGACCCTGATGCCATGCATCTCCATCTCGGCCAGCACCGGCGACAGCGGCCGCTCGAGCGTCTCGTAAACCGTGGTCACCCTGGCCTGATGCAATTGCGGCTTGAACTTCTGCCACAGGCGCAGGGTGATATCCGCATCCTCGGCGGCATATTTCACCGCGTCCTCAATCGGCACCCGGTCGAAGGTGATCGCCGACTTGCCGCTGCCCAGAAGCGATTTGATCGCGATCGGCTGGTGCCCCAGATAGGTCTCGGACAGGACATCCATTCCATGCCGGTTGAGCCCGGAATGCATCGCATAGGACATCAGCATGGTGTCGTCGATCGGCGCCACTGAAACCCCGTAGCGCCTGAAGATCTTGCAGTCATATTTGGCGTTCTGAAAGATCTTCAGCACCGACGGGTCTTCCAGCACCGGCTTCAGCACCGCCAGCACCTCGTCCAGCGGCAGCTGCCCCTCGGCCAGCTCATCGCTGCCAAAGAGATCATCCGACTGGCCCTTCCGGTGGCCGACCGGGATGTAGCAGGCCGCGCCCGGCTCCACCGACAGGCAGATGCCGACCAGATTGACGACCATCTCGTCCAGCCCCGTGGTCTCGGTATCCACCGCCACATAGCCGCGCGCCACGGCCTTGGCCGCCCATTGTTCCAGCCGCGCCCGATCCCTGACCCATTCATAGGCCTCCGCATCGAAAGGCAGGTTTTCGGGCACATCCGCAGCCTCAGCCGCACCGCTTGCCGCACCGCTTGCCGCAGGGGCTTCGGCAAGCACCGGCGGCACAACCCCGATCTGTTCGGCAATGCGCTTGCTGAGGGTGCGGAACTCCATCTCGGCGAGGAAGGTCATCAGCGCCTCGGGGTCCGGCTCCTGCACCTCCAGATCTTCCAGGCTGAAATCAAGCGCCATGTCGCAATCGAGCTGCACCAGCCGTTTCGACATCTCGATCTGCTCGCGCTTCTCGATCAGCGTCTGGCGGCGCTTGGGCTGCTTGATCTCCTCGGCGCGGTCCAGCAGGCTCTCCAGATCGCCAAATTCGTTGATCAGGAGGGCCGCGGTCTTGATGCCGATGCCCGGCGCGCCCGGCACGTTGTCGACACTGTCGCCCGCCAAAGCCTGCACATCGACCACCCGCTCGGGGCCGACGCCGAATTTCTCCTGCACGCCCTCGCGGTCGATGCGCTTGTTCTTCATCGCATCCAGCATCTCGACCCCGTCGCCGACCAGCTGCATCAGGTCCTTGTCCGAGGAAATGATGGTGCAGCGCCCGCCGGCTTCGCGCGCCCGGCAGGCCAGCGTGGCAATGATGTCGTCGGCCTCGAAACCCTCGATCTCCTTGCAGGCGATGTTAAAGGCGCGGGTGGCCTCGCGGGTCAGCGGGAACTGCGGCACCAGATCTTCGGGCGCGGGCGGGCGATTGGCCTTGTAGAGATCATAGATCTCGTTGCGGAAGGACTTGCCGGAATAGTCGAAGATCACCGCCACATGGGTCGGCGCATCGGGGCCTGTATTGCCCTCGACATAGCGGTGCAGCATGTTGCAGAACCCGGCCACCGCGCCGATCGGCAGCCCGTCGGACTTGCGGGTCAGCGGCGGCAGCGCGTGATAGGCGCGGAAGATGAAGGCCGAGCCGTCGATCAGATGCAGATGACAGCCCTTGCCAAAGCCGGTTTCGCCGGTGTCTTCGCCGGTGTCCATGTCGCGCGCCTCCCCCTGTTTGCTTTGCGCCTTCTTGCCATGGGCGCGGGGCCGGTGCCAGCCGGAAAACCGCTCCGGCCCGGCCCCGGCACCGCCGCGCCCCTTTCTCTTGCCGGAAATATCCCGGGGGGTCACAGGGGGGC
>NZ_JBFJVE010000168.1:0-6834 GCF_041624275.1 Shimia sp. | reverse complement strand
CGGCGTCGGGGCGCTGCCCGCGCAGCGCCGCCTCGGCCTGGGCGGCGCGTTTCGGCGTCGCCGCCATGCCGCCGAAGGCCAGCCGCGCCTCGCGTATCACCCCGTCCTCGAGGCGCAGCGCGAAGCCGGCCGCCACCGAGGAGATATCCTCGTCGCGGCGCTTGGAAATCTTGTAGGCGGCATGGCGCCAGTCGCCCTGCCTGCGCGGGATGGTGATGCTTTCGACGAATTCGCCGGCGGCGCGGTCCTGCCGGCCATAGTCGATGAAGAAATCCTCAAGCGGCAGCGCGCGGCGGCGGTCGCCGCGCCGCAGGGTGATCGACGCCCCCAGTGCGATCAGCACCGGCGGCGTGTCGCCGATCGGCGAGCCATTGGCGATATTGCCGCCGATGGTGCCCATGTTGCGCACCTGCCAGCCGCCGATGCGGCGCCAGTAGTCGGCGAGATGCGGAAAGGCGGCGGTCAACGCCGCTTCGGCCTCGGAATAGGTCACCCCCGCCCCCAGCCGGATCGCGGCGGCCCCGGACCCGGCCCCGGCCCCGGACTCGGACTCGGACTCGGACTCGGACCCGGCCTCGATCGTCTTCAGCCCGTCAAGCGCGCCGACGAACACCGCCGGGGCGATGGGGCGCAGCGCCTTGGTCACCCAGAGCCCGACGTCGGTGGCGCCGGCGACGATCGTCGCTTCGGGCTGCGCGGTCAGGATCGCCGCCAGATCGTCGACATCGGCCGGGATGATCGCGCGGTCGGTTTCGGGGCCGGTCACCACCCGCCGGCCGTCCTTCAGCGCCCGCAGCCGGGCGGTCATGGTTTCGCGTTCGCGGATCAGGATATCGGCCTCGGGGCCGCCGTGGCGGTGCATCTCTTCGGCGGCGCGAATGATCGGCGCATAGCCGGTGCAGCGGCAGAGGTTGCCCTGAAGCGCGGTCTCGATCCGCGCAATGTCGGGGGCCGGCCCTTCCATCCACAGCGCGTAAAGCGACATCACGATGCCCGGCGTGCAGAAGCCGCATTGGCTGCCATGGGCGGCGACCATCGCCGCCTGCACCGGGTGCAGCGCCCCGCCGGGGCCGCGCAGATGTTCGATCGTCACCACGTGGCAGCCGTCGAGCGAGGCGAGGAAGCGGATGCAGGCATTCACCGTCTCGTAGCGCAGCCCGTCGTGGTGCAGCCGCCCGACCAGCACCGTGCAGGCGCCGCAGTCGCCCTCGGCGCAGCCCTCCTTGCTGCCGGTCAGGCGCTGGTCGAGCCGCAGGAAATCCAACAGGCTGCGCGAGGCGCCCCAGTCAGAGAGGGCAATGTCCCTGTCGTTGAGGACAAAGCGGATTTCACTGCGATCACCCATGGCGATCCTCCGGCGAGATTGATGGTGCGACATTCTGTTCCCAGAGTTTGTCACTTTTGCCGGAATTGCAATCAGACAGTTGCCGGCACCTCTGGCACGCGGGTCTGCTCGGCGAGCCAGCCGCGAAAGGCGGTCAGCGCCGGGTAGTCGGCGTTCTGCTCGGGCCAGACCAGAAAATAGGTGCCCATGCGCACCCGCGCCACCCCCGGCGGTTCGGCCAGGGTGCCGCGGGCGATCTCGTCCTCGACAAGATAGTCGGGCATCAGCGCCACCCCGAGCCCGGACTGGGCGGCGCGCAGCATGGTGGCGAACTGGTCGAGGCTCATCACCGGGCGCCCCTCGTCGGGCCAGCCGTTGGCCCGGGTCCATTCGCGCCAGGCATAGGGGCGGGTCTCAAGTTGCAGGCGCGGCAGGTCGGCCACCGGGCCGGATTGCAGCAGCGCCGGCGTCGCCACCGCCACCATCTGCTCGTCGAGCAGTTTCAGCGCCCGCTCGCCGGGCCAGGAGCGGCGCACGAAATGGATCGCGGCGTGAAAACTCTCGAAGGCGAAATCGAAGGCATCGGTGCGGGTCGACATGTTCAGCGTGATGCCGGGATGGGCCTCGAAGAAGCCGGACAGGCGCGGCGCCAGCCAATGGGTGCCGATACTGGGCAGGATCGCGAGGTTCAGCACCCCGCCATCGGGGTTGGCCTGCAACGCGAAAGTGGCATTGGTGATCCGGGTCAGCGCGGCGCGGATCTCGCGGGCATAGCGGGCCCCGGTCGGGGTCAGCTGCAACCGCTTGCGCTGACGCTCGAACAGGGCGGTGCCGGTCTCGGCCTCGAGCCGCTGGATCTGGCGGCTGACCGCGCTCTGGGTCAGGTTCAGCTCGGCCGCCGCCTTGGTGACCGAGCCGAGCCGGGCCACCGCCTCGAAGGCGGAGAGCGTCGGCAGGGCGGGGGTGAAGCGGCGCGAGGCTTTCATATCATTCCCGTTGTGAATGTTTTATTGCGCAAATATCCATTTTTTCCGCCATCAATGCAAGTTAGACATGATTCAAATTCATGGCCGAGTCTCGGCCCCTCTGACGTGACAGGACATCTCATGGCTCTCAAACCCAAAGACAACCCGGCGCTTTCCTCGTTCAACTGGGAAGATCCCTTCCTGATCGAGACCCAGCTTGAGGAAGATGAGCGCATGGTGCGCGATTCGGCCCGCGCCTATGCGCAGGAAAAGCTGCAACCGCGCGTCACCGCCGCTTTCGCCGACGAGCACACCGACCCCGAGATCTTCCGCGAAATGGGCGAGATGGGCCTCTTGGGCACCACCATCCCCGAGGAATACGGCGGCATCGGCGCCGGCTATGTGACCTATGGTCTGGTGGCCCGCGAGGTCGAGCGCGTCGACAGCGGCTATCGCTCGATGATGTCGGTGCAGAGCTCGCTGGTGATGTACCCGATCTATGCCTATGGCACCGAGGAACAGCGCCAGAAATACCTGCCGAAACTGGCCAGCGGCGAATGGATCGGCTGTTTCGGCCTGACCGAGCCCGATGCCGGCTCGGATCCGGGCAGCATGAAGACCACCGCCAAGAAAACCGCGGACGGCTATGTGCTGAACGGCGCCAAGATGTGGATTTCGAACAGCCCGATCGCCGACGTCTTCGTCGTCTGGGCCAAGTCCGAGGCCCACGGCGGGCAGATCAAAGGCTTTGTTCTCGACAAGGGAACGCCGGGCCTGACGGCACCGAAGATCGAAGGCAAGCTCTCCCTTCGGGCTTCGGTGACCGGCGAAATCGTGATGGACAATGTGGCCGTCGGAGAAGAGGCGCTGCTGCCCAATGTGGCCGGTCTCAAGGGGCCGTTCGGCTGCCTCAACCGGGCCCGCTATGGCATTGCCTGGGGCGCCATGGGGGCGGCCGAGTTCTGCTGGCACGGGGCGCGCCAATACGGGCTTGACCGCAAGCAGTTCAACAAGCCGCTGGCCCAGACCCAGCTGTTCCAGCTGAAGCTGGCCAACATGCAGACCGAGATCACCCTTGGCCTGCAGGCGGCGCTGCGCGTCGGACGGCTGATGGACGAAGCCAATGCCGCGCCCGAAATGATCTCGATGATCAAGCGCAACAACTGCGGCAAGGCGCTGGAGATCGCCCGCCTGGCCCGCGACATGCACGGCGGCAACGGCATCAGCCAAGAGTTCGGTGTCATCCGCCACATGGTCAACCTCGAGACGGTGAACACCTATGAGGGCACCCATGACGTGCACGCCCTGATCCTGGGCCGCGCCCAGACCGGGTTGCAGGCTTTCGCCTGATCGCCCTTGCGGCCCCGGCGGCGCTTTTGCGCCACCGGGGCCGTTTCTTCAGAGATCAAGACCGGCCCTGCGCCCTTCGTAGATCGCCGCCGCCGCAAGGCGCGGCGCATTGGCGTCGCCGATCAGCCGCACCGTCAGCCCCAGCGCCCCCAGTTCCTGCGCCAGCTCCGGGTCGGCGCGGTTCCCGGTGGCCAGAACCAGTGACTGGGCGGCGATCTGCCGGCTCTCCCCGGTCAGGAGCGACATCACCTCGGCGCCCTGCCCGCTCCATTCGGACACGGCGCTTTCGGTGACGAACTCCACCCCCAGCCGGGCCAGCGTTTGCCGCGCCGGGAAATCGGTGGCCGAGCGCTGCAATTCGCGGCCGATCATCGCGTCGGGGGTGACGATGGTCACGCGGTGGCCGGCCTCGGCCAGGTGCCAGGCGGTGCCGATGCCCTTCCAGTGGCCGCCCTCGTCGAGCAGGATCACCCGCTCACCCAGCCGTGCCGCCCGCCCCATGACATCCTCGGTCGACCAGACATTGCCCGCCGCCATGCCCGGCAGTTCCGCGACATGGGGCAGCGCCTTTTGAAAGCCGGTTTCCGCCGGCAGTGACCCGGTGGCCAGCACCACGGCATCGGCACCGAAAGCGGCGATCTCTTCGGCGCCGAAATAGCTGTTGTAGCGGATCTCGACCCCGAGCCGCGCCAGTTGCCGCTCGTACCATGCGATGAGATCGCCGATCTGCGCCCGCCGGGGCTGCAGGCCGGCCAGCCGGAACTGGCCGCCGAGGGCGCTTGAGGCCTCGATCAGGGTCACTTGGTGGCCGCGCTCGGCCGCCACCCGCGCGGTCTCGAGCCCGGCCGGCCCGGCGCCGACCACCAGAACCGTCCTTGGGGTCTGTGCCGGGGTGAACCGGTCGCCGCCCCAGAGGTGTTCATGCCCCGCCGAGGGGTTGATGAGACAGGAGATGTAATAGTCGCGCCCGCGCCGCCCCCAGCATTGCTGGTTGCAGCTGAGACAGCCGCGAATGTCGTCGGTGCGCCCGGCCTCGGCCTTGGCCACCAGATGCGGGTCGGCAATCTGGCCGCGCACCAGCGCCACCAGATCGCTTTGCCCGGCGCCGAGCACCGTATTGGCATTCTCAGGCGTGCGGATATTGGCCTCGGCGGTGACCAGCGCCGTCAGATCCGCCGCCTTCAGCCGCGCCGCCAGATCGACACCGAGGTTCTCGGGGTACTGGAAACTCGGCAGCAGCTTGTAGAAGTCGAAATAGCTGCCCGAACCGACGGTGACGTAATCGATCAGCCCCTGCCGGTCGTGCAGCGCCACGATCTCGACCATCTCGTCATGGCCAAGGCAGACCGGCTTGTCGGCATCGTCGTTGATCGCCAGACCGATGATGAAATCCTCGCCGCAGGCAGCGCGGATGCGGGCCATGATCTCGCGCGAGAGCCGGGTGCGGTTGTCGAGCGAGCCACCCCATTCGTCGCTGCGGGTGTTGGAAAACGGCGTCCAGAACTGATCCAGCAGGCAGTGATAGGCGGCCCAGACCTCGACCCCGTCAAAGCCGGCTTTCTGACAGCGCACCGCCGCCTGAACGAAACCCTCGATGGTCTCTTCGATCTCGGCCGCCGACATCATGTGGCTGCCGTCATTGTCGTGATAGCTGGGCCCGCCCGAAGGCGACCAGTTCGCGTGCCATGAATTGTCCCAGTCGCCATGGGCGCCGACATGGTAGAGCTGCTGGATCATCACCGCGCCTTCGGCCTTGCAGGCCTTGGTCAGCCGCGCGAAATGCGGGATCACCGCATCGCTGGAATGGCGGAAATTGCCCCGGGTCAGCACCGCGGCGGCATGCACCGGCATCGGCTCGACGACGATCATCGCCGCGCCGCCGATGGCGCGTTCCAGATAATAGGCCAGATGCTGGTCGCCGGGCAGGCCGTCCTGCGCCATATTGGTGGTATGGGCGCCGAAGACGATGCGGTTCTTCAGCGTCCTGTGGCGCAGCTGCACCGGGGTGAAGACATGTTTCAGGGTCATCCGTCACGCTCCAGACTGTCGAGCCCGGCGCGCAGCGCGGCGCCGCTGCCGCTGTCGTCCATGTGGCGCCGCAGACGCTGGTTGAAACCGCCCGGCGTGTTCAGCGCCGCGAGCAGCGGCGCGCAGGCAGAGGCGCCGAGGCTGGAGGCCACGAGCTGCCGCAGAAAGGCCTCGCCCTGGTCGGCATCCGCGACCCGCGACCCCAGCCAGAGCGCCGCTTCTTCGACCATGCGCGCCACCGGAGACAGCACCGCCTGAGCACAGAGATAGGCTTCAAGCTCCGCATTATCCTTAACCTCGAACACATTGTTATTATGCCCGAAAACCTCCTCAATCAGGGCGGTTTCCCCCTGCGCGATCACCGCCGATCCGCCCTGGGCAATGCCGGGAAAGGGCATCATGATCGCCCGTGCCTGCGCCGGGGAAACCAGCGCCTGCACCCGCGCCAGCGGAGCCCCGGCCATGAAGCTGATGACCTGCTGATCGGCGCGGAAGGCAAGGCCGCCCAGCACCGCCTCGGCGGCCCCGGCCATGAGGCCGAGAAAGATCACGTCGCTCTGGTCGAGCACCGCCTGATTGTCGGCGACCGCGACATTGTCGAAGGCCGCCGCCAGCGCCGCCGATTGCGCCGCGCCGCGTGTCGAAACGGTGATCTCATGGCCGTCTCCGGCGATGCCGCGCACCACCGCCGAGGCAATGGTGCCGGTGCCTAACACCCCGATCCGCATCACAAATCCTTCATCAGCCGCAACGCGTCGTAGATCGCCGCGTGGGTGTTGCGGGCGCTGACCGCGTCGCCGATGCGGAACAGCTGGAAGGCGCCTTCGGGGTTGCGCGCCACCGATTGCCTGTCGCCGTCGATCAGCGCGTCATAGTCCACCTCGCCAAGGTTGGAGGACATGGGTTTCAGATCGAAATAGAGATCGGCCAGCGGCAGGGTGCCGTAGTTCACCACCACCTGATCGTGGGTCTGCTCGGTCACAAGATCGCTGTAATCGGTGCCGATCGTCGCTTTCAGCATATTGCCATCACGGGTCACATCCAGCAGCCGGCGGGCCACGGTAAACAGCGTATCCTTGTCCTGAAGCGCCCGCATATAGGGCACGAGGTTCATCGCCATTATGTCCGGAGCCAACATTCTGTCCGGAGTCATCACTTCGACGCGGG
>NZ_JBFJVE010000167.1:0-6858 GCF_041624275.1 Shimia sp. | reverse complement strand
TCGTTGAACGATTCTTCTGCAATCTCAAACAGTTCCGCCGTATCGCCACCCGGTTCGAGAAACACGCCGCCAACTTCATGGCTGCCGTCGCACTCGCATCCGCAAGGATCTGGCTACGCGCAATTGAGTCCACGCCCTAGCGCCGGCGCGCCGGTTCAGCGGTAAAGCGAGGCCGAGGAATAGCTGATCGCCGAAATGTCGATCGTCACCGGCACGAACTGGCCGCTGGTGGCGGCGTTCTGCAGAATCGAAAGCGCGGCATTGTTGACCGAGGCGGTCTGGTTCAGCGCATCGGAAATCGCCACATAGCGTGATTCCAGCTTTTTCAGCTCGGCCGGATCCGACAGTTTGGCGATGTCGAATTTCTCGGCCAGAATCTCGAACTGCTTGTCGACGTCAAGGCCCGACATCTCGGACGGCAGACCCAGCGCCACCTGAAAGAACTGGGTCAGGTCGGTGTCTTTCAGCACGTCGTACCAGGTCGAGATTTCGGCCACCGTGTCGCGGAAATGCAGCACCGTGCCGACGGTCTCGTTCTCGGCGTCGTTGGCATTGATGAAGGCGGTCTGGTAATAGCGGTCGACAATGTCCTGAACCCAGGCTTCATCGGTGAAATCGGGCACCTGCGGTCCGGCGCCGGTGGTGAAACCCATGGCCTCGTGCAGCTCGGTGAACCGGGAATCGGTCAGCCGGTTGACCAGCGAGGTGTCATCGTCGGGATCGCTTTCGAGGATCTTGCGCATCATGCCCTTGCCGAAGATCTGATCCTCGAGATCGAAGGCGCGCATCACGAAGCTGTAGACCTCGAAGTCCTGCACCAGTTCCTCGGGCGTGGTGATGGCGCCGATCCGCTCGCGGAACACGCTTTCGGCGCGCGCGTGCACCGGCTCTTTCTGCATGGTTTCAAGCTGACGGTCCTTGGTGGCGTCAATCAGGTTCAGCGCCAGATTGCTGCTCAGACCGGTGATGCTGAGAACCATGCCGCCCCCTATTCCGCCGCCTGGCCCGACATCTTGTCGTCCATCATCTTGTAGAGCGTGGCCTCGTATTCGACGACGGCGCGCAGGGCGCGCATCGCCTTGTAGAAGTTGCCGCAGGAGACATGGTTGGCGGCCTCGAAGATATGGCTGGTGATCTCGTCGTGGAACACCGGGGCAAGCTGCCCCAGCTTCTTCTGCACGATCGGCACCATCTTGTCGCGGATGCGGGCATCAAGCAGCGCCGACTGGATGAAGAAATAGACCTCCTTCACCGGGGTGCGCGCCTCCTTGTCGTCGAGAAGGTCGGATTCGCGCACCACGTCGGCGTGGTTCTCGATGATCAGCAGCTGCCGCCGGTCACTGTTGCGGATGACGCAGCCGTTGACCACGATCCGCTCGTTCGGCTTGAGGGTCAATCTCAGGCCCATGGCTATTCAACCGTCTGGAATGCCCGGCCCTCGAGACCCTGAAAGATGCTTCTGTTGATGTCGATCAGGGGTTTGATGCCGAGGGAGCCGGCCATCACGTGCTGGGTGTGCCTCTCGACCCAGAGGGCGAGGGAAAGCAGGGCCGCTTTCAATTGTGGATCAAAGGCGTTGCCCTGTTCGGCAAGATCCGCCTTGAAGGCCATCCAGACCTGCTGGTTCTTCCACAACGAATGCCGCAGCCCGTCGGCCAGGAGTTCGAGTTTCTCGATCTTGCTCTCGGCCTGATCGAATTTCAGGTAGTCCCGCTCGAGTTCAGCGGTCACCTGCGCCAGGATGCGTCTCTCTATCTGCCGAGGCGATTCCGTCTCGGAGATAGTGCGCTTGTACGCGGCTATGGTCATTCGGTTTCTTCCGTTTTTTTTGTTAGGTATTCTGCCTCACGGAGTAAGGATAGATCAGGGTGGTTAAAGCCGGATTAATCTTTTCGGATTATGGCCAGGCCGGGCGCGCCGATGCGGGGTGGCGGACCCGCGAGCGCGCTTGGCGCGGGGGGCCTGTTTTCCCTCGGTTTTTCAGGGGAGCCGCCGGCAGGGCGGGCTTTCGGGCCATGAAAACAACGCGTTTTCGCCCCTGTCCGGGTCTCGGAACCGATCCGGTCAGGCGGGCATTTGCAACCCTGAGATGCAAGATCTCGCAGGCGTTGCCAAAAGACAACCGTAAGAAAAAAATGCCCCGGACACGAAGAACAGAGGCGCCGGACCCTAGTTGACCGTCGGCACGGCCCGGCTTTCGGCGAAGGGCCCGGCCTCGAGGCCGAAACCCTCGGGCGTGACCGGTCGCGCGGTCAGGCGGTGGCTCAGACGGTGATGCGCCGCCGAGACCCTCGGGCGCGATTCCTTCTTCAGCGCCCTCAGCTCGCTTTCCGCCAGATCCACAAGGATGCGCCCCAGGCTGCGCCCCAGATCATGCCCCGAGACCATCGCCGCGCCGCGTCCGTTTCTGGGCTCCAGCACCACCACGGCGCCCGGCTCGATGAACAGGCCAAGCTCCTCGTGCAGCACGTCGCCCAGCGTCGCGCCGGGCAGCAGGTCGTCGCATTCCTTCATCGCCACCGGTTCGAACACCTCGCTGTCCGACACCAGCGCCACCACCGGCACCTTCAGCAGCGCGCCCAGAACCTCGGTCAGCGGCGAGCCTTCCCCGGCCGGCCGCAGCTCGAGCATCTGCCCCCAGATCTGCGCCAGAATGCTTTCGGTTTTCATCGGATGACATCCCGTGTTCTTGTTCTTATCCCCGCCTTTACACTAGCCGTCCGGCCGCGCCAGAAGAACTGCCGAATTGTTAACCCCCGCAGGCCGGAATACCGGCGATTTCCGACCCGCCGCCGGGCCGCGCCATGATGCCTGATTTTCAGGCATCTGCCACCCTTGGATCATAATCTTGTTTTCATTGAATAAATGGCCTCTTTTCCAGAGGTATTTCCACAGGCTCGGGGGCCGGGTTTCGCGCCACACTTCAAGCGCGGCGAAACCTCATATATCTTGTGTCTTCACATATATCTTGTTGACGCATATTTTTTGACCACAAGGGGTAGTTGGCCGACCTGCCGGTCCTTCCGGGGCGGCTCGATGCCCCCCGGTGCCCCCCGGTGCCCCCCGGTGACACGCGGATGGCCCGGAGCCCGGGGTCAGCGCCCCTGCCCGACCAGCCCTTCTTCACATATGGTCAGCCGGTAGCCGGCCGAGCGCACCGTCTTGACCTCGATCCGCGAGCCGAAGGCGGCATGGAACTTCTTGCGGATCTTGGCCACGTGGACATCGAATTTCCGGTCGCCGTATTTCCATGGCCGCCGGTCGATCATCAGGCTGAGGTCGTCGCGGCTGACGATCTCGCTGTCATGGCGGATCAGCACCCGCGCGATCTGCGCTTCGGCGGTGGTCAGCCGGGCCTGATTGGCGACGAAGGCCTCGGCGTCCCAGGTCACCTTTTCCTCGTCCAGCCCCGCGACCTCGGGCGGGCGCCCGAGGCGCAGCTGCACCCGGTAGGCCATTTCGCGCAGGGCAAAGGGCGGGCGCACCACATCGCAGGCGCCGGCGCGAAAGGCCGCAACCCCGAACGCCCCGTCGCAGTCGTGATCCAGCGCAAGGATCTGCGGCGGCGCCGGCATGCGGCTGACCTCGGCGATCAACGCCAGGCTGCGGCTGGCGCCGCCGCTGACGATTAACACCGCCGGGGCCCCGATCTGCGCAATCATGCCGGGTATTTCGGTGAAATCGGCGCTTGTCTTTACCTCGTAATCGAAGACCACGGAAAAGAGATAGCCCAGAGACATGCGAATTTCTGCATCTTCCACGGCCAGGAGGATAACGATGGGGTTCGCAGTTTTATCCAATGTTTCCAAAGATTTCAGCCCCTTTACAGTGCCACGGATCATCATCGGATTCGAGTAGCCCCCACCCAATGACAATTCGTGGCGTCACAGTCAAATGTTTTGGCGTCACGAATTCCTGCAACCACAGGCTTTGCGGTTGGAGCATCATACACGTTTTGACGGATTTTCCAAAATGCTGCGCATTGCCGGCGATCTGGGCACAATTCTCGGCCAGAAGAGCGGGTTTTCCATGCCTGTTCGGCAGTTAAAGTAGAATTTACAGAATAGACAAATTGTTACTTGGATGAATTCTTTGACCTAAATTTAACCTTGCCCGTAATATCAGTGAATGCAGGGGCCGCAGAAGCGCCCGTGTACAACCGCGAACGGAGACGCGAGATGACAGCTTTGAAACCAGCCCGCCTGTCGCACCGAGACGCGATAGACGCCGTTGCCCGGGTCAAAGCTTTGCTGCCGCTGGTCGAGGATGACATCTTCCTGCGGGAAGTGCTGTCCAACGCGCAGGACGTGGTCGATGCCGCCGCTCTGGAAGAGCGCATCGACCTCACCTGTCGCCTGCCGCAGATGCAGCCGATTTCGGGCTCGGTTCCGACGCACCACGCCACCGGCGAAGAATCGTCCTGGTATGCCGCAAGAAAACGCCGACTGAGACGGCATTGAATTTGACCCTTCGGAACAAATCCATGTCGAAAGGAGAGCAAGCGGAAGAACACAACGCCCCGGCCACCAAGGACTAGATCCGGCCGGTCTTTGCCCGGCAGGCGCAGGCCTGTTTCCGGCAGGGAGTCCAGGCGGCGCCCGGCAAGGCGCCCATGGCGCGCAAGGTGCGTGTTCAACGATTGAGAGAGTACCATGTCCGACACCGAAACCCGTGATACCCGGCCCGGCACGGCCCTGCCCCCCGTCAGCGACCTGACGGGCACGGTGGCGACGATCGTCGCCGCCTTTGCCTCGCGCGAGGCGGCCACCGTCGACGAGATCATCGAGCTGGCACAGCGCCTGTCGGGCCTCGACCTCGACTGGACCGCCACCGCCGCCAAGGCGAAACCCGCCACGGCGGCGCAGCCGACCCCGGCCCGCCGCAGCGGCGCGGGCGCCCCGGCGGCCCCGGCCCTGAACCCCGACGAAGCCGTCACCGAAGACGCCGTCTACTGCCTGTGCTGCGGCCGCGGCTTTACCATGCTCAAGCGCCATCTCAAGGCCGAGCACGGGCTGAGCGAGGAACAGTATCGCGCCCGCTTCGGTCTGGCCGAGGATTTCCCGCTGGTCGCGCCCAGCTATTCGGCGCGCAAGGCCGCCTATGCCAAGGAGGTCGGCCTCGGCAAGTACCGCCGCGACGAACCATCGGTCTCGGCCGGCTGAGACCGGCCCCCGGGCCTGCCTGACTATTGCCCTAATTGCGCCTATCTGGCGGCCCAATCCCCTTCCATAACCAACCTCAAGAAAGCGGACACCCGTCGTGCCGCTTGGAATCGGACCGTCATCCGGTAGATGTGAGGCAGGTAAAGATGGCAGCTGGGTCGAATCTCAACATTATCCGCAAGATCGAAGTCGTCGAAGGCCACGGGCACCACGGCGGCGCATGGAAAGTCGCCTATGCCGACTTCATGACCGCGATGATGGCCTTCTTCCTGCTGATGTGGATCCTGTCGTCGTCGGACGAGCAGAAGCTGCGCGGCATCGCCGAATATTTCACCAATGCCACCCTGCCCGGCGGCAGCGGCGTGCTCGACGGTGCCACGCTGGGCCCGCCCGGCACCCTCAACGCCTCGAACGGCGCGGTGGTGGCGCGCGGCTCGGATCTCGGCAAGGTCGACGACCCCTCGCCGGCGAAATGGGAGGTGCGCGACGTCACCCCGACCTCGGACCCGGACGAAAAGGTCCTTGGCTCGAACAAGGGGATTCACGAATACCCCGCCGGTGGCGCCGCCCAGCCGATCTATGACGCCAAGATCACCGACGAGGACGAGACCGCCGAGGCCATGGCCCGCGCCGCCGCCGAAACCGCCGGCGACAAGATCCAGAACGGCAGCGATGCCGAACGGGATGCCGAGCGCGCCAAGGACAACGCCCGCTTTGAGAACCTTCAGGCCGAGATCGTGCAGGCGATGCAGGACAACCCCGACCTGCGCCCGTTGCAGCAGAACGTGGTCTTCGAGAAGACCCCGGAAGGGCTGCGCATCCAGATCATCGACCAGAAGGGCAAGCCGATGTTCTCGAGCGGCAAGTCGGCGATGAACCCGGCCACCGAGAAGCTTCTGGCCGAGGTCGGCAGCTCGCTGTCGAAACTGCCCAACCCGATGGTCATCACCGGCCATACCGACTCGGTGCCCTTCACCAGCCGCCGCGCCTATGACAACTGGGACCTGTCCTCGGACCGCGCCAATGCCACCCGCCGTTTCCTGGTCGAGGCCGGCGTCGACGGCGACCGCCTGGTGCGGGTCTCGGGCATGGCCGACACCGACCCCTATGTGAAGGACGACCCCCGCCACCCGTCGAACCGCCGCATCAGCATCATGCTGCAGTTCGAGCAGCCGATCACCCAGGCACAGGCCAAGCCCGAGCCCGCAGCCGAACCCACCGCGCAGCGCAAACCGGCGCCGGCCAAGGCAGCGGCCAAGCAACGGCCAGCCCCGATCGAGACCGCGCAGATCCTCGAGGAGGCGGTGTTCGAAAACCTTCGCAGCGCACTGCGCTAACAGGCAGGCCAGATCAAAACGCGGACGGCGCAGGTGGGATCACCTGCGCCGTCAGACGTTGGCTGGGCGCCGGATAGTGGGCGGCTCACTCCTCCGGGCGCAGGTTCTCCGACAGCTGATAGCGCCCCCAGTCGATGCCCTGATCGCCGGGCGCCGTGGCGCGGGGCTCGCCGCTGCCGAAAAGCACCTGCAAGCCCAGAAGGGCGATCGCGGCGATGGCGATGGCCGCCACCATGGCGCCCTGGGCCGAGACCGGCAGCCGGTGCAGCAGCCCGGCCGGCGGCGCGGCGGGCGCCGGGTCCATTGCGGGCACGGCACCGGCAACGGCGGCGGAGGCGGAGGCAGGCTCGGCCGGCGTC
>NZ_JBFJVE010000166.1:0-6916 GCF_041624275.1 Shimia sp. | reverse complement strand
TGCGCGGCGGTGCGGATGGCGCGGATATTGTGGCCATAGACCGAAGGCTCGGTGACCGAGCCGCCGTTGAACACCGCCGAACCCGCCACCAGCACGTCGGCGCCGGCAGCGGCCATCAGCGGCGCGGTCTCGGGGGTGATGCCGCCGTCGATCTCGATGTGGATCGGGCGGTCGCCGATCATGGCGCGCAGGCGGCGCACCTTGTCGATCTGCGAATGGATGAATTTCTGACCGCCGAAGCCGGGGTTCACCGTCATCACGCAGATCAGGTCCACCATGTCCAGAAGGTAGCCCACCTCATCGGCCGGGGTCGAAGGGTTGAGCGCCAGGCCGGCCTTGGCACCGCTGGCGCGGATGGCCTGCAGGGTCCGGTGGGTGTGCGGCCCGGCCTCGGCATGGGCGGTAATGATGTCGGCGCCGGCGGCGGCGAAGGCCTCGATATAGGGATCGACCGGGGCGATCATCAGGTGCACGTCCATGACGGTCTTGATATGCGGGCGGATCGCGGCGCAGAGCGGCGGGCCGAAGGTCAGGTTGGGCACGAAATGCCCGTCCATCACATCGACGTGGACCCAGTCGCAGCCCTGCGCCTCGATGGCCGCGATCTCGGCGCCGAAATTGGCGAAATCGGCGGAAAGGATGGATGGGGCGATCTTGATCGAACGGTCGAACGACATGGGGCACCTCGTTGTGGATGGAGGAATGGCCGGGCGAGCCGCCCATTCCGGGTGAAATCCTGGCCCTTCGGCACCACGCCCCAAGGGGCGCGGGGCGGGGCTATTGCGCGGCGTGGGCGGCCGCGCTTTGCGGATCAAGCGTGCCGTCGGCATAGCGGGCGGCCATGTCGTCCATCGACACCGGCCTGATGGACGCGGCCTGCCCGGCGGTGCCGAAACGCTCGAAACGGTCGCGACACAGGTTTTCAAGCGAGGCCATTGCCGGGATCAGGAACTTTCGCGGGTCGAACTCCCGCGGATTGAGCTGGGCCATGCGACGGAACTGCCCGGTCATCGCCATCCGGCAATCGGTGTCGATATTCACCTTGCGCACGCCAGAGCGGATTCCGCGTTCGATCTCTTCGACCGGCACGCCGTAGGTCTGGGGCATCTCGCCGCCATGCGCGTTGATGATGTCCTGCAGCTCCTGCGGCACCGAGGAGGAACCGTGCATCACCAGATGGGTGTTCGGCAGCTTGGCATGGATGGCTTCGATCACCCCCATCGCCAGAATGTCGCCATCGGGTTTGCGGCTGAACTTGTAGGCGCCGTGGCTGGTGCCACAGGCGATTGCAAGCGCGTCGCATTTTGTCCGCAGGACGAAGTCCACCGCCTGGTCGGGGTCGGTCAGAAGCTGATCCTGGCTGAGCTTGCCCTCGGCGCCCGATCCGTCCTCGGCTGCGGCCTCGCCGGTTTCAAGGCTGCCCAGCACGCCCAGCTCGCCTTCGACGCTGGCCCCGACCCAATGCGCGGCGTCGCTGACCCTCTTGGTGATCGCGACGTTGTATTCATAAGAGGCCGGGGTTTTCATGTCCGCCTCGAGCGAGCCGTCCATCATCACCGAGGTGAAACCATGGCGAATCGCGCTCAGGCAGGTGGCTTCGTTGTTGCCGTGGTCCTGATGCATGACGATCGGAATCGCGGGAAACATCTCGGCCAGCGCCTGCACCATGTGACGCAGCATGATGTCGCCGGCATAGGAGCGGGCCCCGCGGCTGGCCTGCAGGATCACCGGCGCGTCGCAGGTGCTCGCGGCATTCATGATCGCCAGCCCCTGCTCCATGTTGTTGATATTGAACGCGGGCACGCCGTATCCGCGCTCGGCGGCATGATCCAGCATTTGACGAAGGGTGATGAGTGCCATGAGGGGCTCCTTTCAAGGGGGGTCAGGCGGCGGCAGCGTCGCGGCTCAGGGCCGCGATCCCGGGAAGTGACTTGCCTTCAAGCCACTCAAGAAAGGCCCCGCCGGCCGCTGAGACATAGGTCAGGTCGTCGGTCACGCCGGCGGCATTCAGCGCCGCGACCGTATCGCCACCACCGGCGACGACAACCGCCGAGCCATCGCGCGCCAGCCCGGCGGCCTTGCGCGCCAGCTCGATTGTCCCCCAGTCGAAGGGGGGCATTTCGAAGGCGCCCAGCGGGCCGTTCCACAGAATGGTCCGCGCCTCTGCGAGGGCCTGCGCAAAATGCGCCACCGCAGCCGGCCCGGCATCAAGGATCATCGCGTCATCGGGGCAGGCGTCGCGGGGAACGACCGTGGCCTTGGCGCCGGCCTTGAAGTCGCGGGCGATGACGATGTCGTCGGGCAGCAGGATCTCGCAACCGCTGGCCTGCGCCAGGCCGGTGATCTCGGCCACCATCTCGAGCTGATCGGCCTCGTGCAGCGACCGGCCCATGGGCAGGCCTTCGGCGAACAGGAAGGTATTGGCCATGCCGCCGCCGATGATCACCGCATCGAGCCGGGTCACCAGGTTCTTGAGAACCGCGATCTTGCTCGACACCTTGGCGCCGCCGACAATGGCGACCGCCGGTTTCTGCGGTGTTTCTAGCGCCCGTGTCAGCGCCTGCCGTTCCTCGGCCATCATCGGCCCGGCCGCAGCGGGAAGGAACTCGGCAATGGCGGCGGTGGAGGCATGGGCCCTGTGGGCGCAGGAGAAGGCGTCGTTGACATAGATGTCGCCCAGCCGTGCATAGCCCTTGGCCAGCGTCGGATCGTTGTGTTCCTCGCCGCGATTGAAACGGACGTTTTCGCACAACAGCACGTCGCCGTCTCTCAGGGCCTTCGACATGGTTTCGGCGTCGGGGCCGTATGAGGTGTTGCAGAACCGGACCTCGGTCCCAAGCGCGGCGCTCAGCGCCGGCAGAATCTGCCTGACCGAACTGGTGGGATCGACTTCGCCATCGGGGCGCCCCAGATGGGTCAGAATGACCAGCCGTGCCCCCTGATCCAGTAGCGGGCGCATCCCGGCGGCAAACCGGTCGATCCGGGTGCTGTCGGTCACCTGCCCCTCGGCCAGAGGCGCATTCAGGTCGGCCCGCACCACCAGCCGTTTGCCGCGCAGGCTCATGTCGGTGATGGCCGCGATCGTCATGACGACACCCGTGCCATATGCACCGCGTTGTCCGCCATCCGGCAGGAGAACCCCCATTCATTGTCGTACCAGGCCATCACCCGGACCAGCCGCCTGCCGATCACCTTGGTCTGGTCGCTGGCGAAATTGCACGAATGGCTGTTGTGGTTGTAGTCGACCGACACCTTGGGTTCGGTTTCGTAGCTGACGATGCCGCGCATGGTGCCTTCGGCGGCAGCGGCCATGATCTCGTTGATGTCGTTGACGGTCACGTCGCGTTCCGCCTGGAAGGTCAGGTCCACGGCCGACACGTTCGGAGTCGGCACCCGGATCGCCGAACCGTCCAGCCGCCCGGCCAGTTCCGGCAGGACCTCTCCGATCGCCTTGGCCGCCCCCGTCGAGGTCGGGATCAGCGACATTGCGGCGGCGCGGGCGCGGTAGAGATCGGCGTGCCGACGGTCCAGCGTCGGCTGATCGCCGGTATAGCTGTGGATCGTGGTCATGACGCCGCTTTCGATGCCGATCGCATCGTTCAGGACCTTGGCCAGCGGTGCCAGGCAATTGGTGGTGCATGAGCCGTTCGACACGATCCGCTCGGCGGGTTTCAGGTCGCGGTGGTTGACACCGAAGACAACGGTGCGGTCCGCCCCCTTTGCCGGGGCCGAAATCAGCACCTTCTTCGCGCCCTGTTCAAGATGGACGTCGCTGGCGGCCTTGGAATTCATCGCGCCCGAGCATTCCAGAAGCACGTCGACGCCCTCCCAGTCGAGATCGTTGGGCGAATAGCTCGAAAACACTTCGATAGGGCCGTTTCCGATATCCAGCGTGTTGCCATTGGCGACGATGTCGCCGTTGAAGTGGCCGTGGACGCTGTCGTATTTGAGCAGATGCGCTGCGGACTCGATCGGCCCGGTTGCATTGAGTTTCACGACGACGATGTCGTTGCGCCCGCTTTCCGCGATGTGCCGCAGGGTGCAGCGACCGATCCGGCCGAAGCCGTTGATTCCAACTCGAACAGTCATGATGTCTCCTCAGGTCAAGAGCTGACGGGCAGCATCTGCCACCGCCTCGGGGGTGATCCCGAAATGTTGATAGAGTTCCGGTGCCGGGGCAGAGGCCCCGAACCCGGTCATGCCGACAAAGGCGCTGTTGTCGCCCAGAAGGCGGCCCCAGCCCTGCTGCACGGCCGCCTCGACGCCGACGCGCGGGGCGGTGCCCAGTACCGACCGGCGATAGGCCTCATCCTGCTGCTCGAACAGTTCGAAACAGGGGGCGGAAACGACGGCTGCGCCGAGGCCCTCGGCCGCCAGGAGATCGGCTGCGGCGCAGGCGATCTCGACCTCGGAGCCGGTGGCGATTAGCGTCACCTCGCGGGGCGTGGCGGCCTGGCGCAGGACGTAAGCGCCCCTGGCGGTCAGGTTGGTTTCGCTATGAGTGACGCGCAGCGTCGGCAGGCCCTGCCGGGACAGGCACAGGACCGAGGGCGTGGTGTCGGCGCTGGCCGCGATCTCCCAGCATTCGGCGGTCTCCACCGCGTCGGCCGGGCGGAACAGGTTGAGGTTTGGCATCGCGCGCAGGCTGGCGATATGCTCGACCGGCTGATGGGTCGGGCCGTCCTCTCCGAGGCCGATACTGTCATGGGTCATGACATAGGTCACCGGCTGCCGCATCAGGGCCGACAGGCGGATCGAAGGGCGGCAGTAGTCGGCGAAGGCCAGAAAGGTGCCGCCATAGGGCACGAAGCCCCCATGCAGCGAAATCCCGTTCATCGCCGCCGCCATGCCGTGTTCGCGGATGCCGTAGTTGACGTAGTTGCCGCCGTAGTTGTCGGCATCGACCGCCGTCATCGCCGAGGTGCGGGTGTTGTTGGAGCCGGTCAGATCCGCCGAGCCGCCGATGGTATTGGGCAGGGTGGCATTGACCACCTCGAGAGCCATCTCCGAGGCCTTGCGGGTCGCCACCTTGGGCCGGTCCGCGCTCAGCCTGGCGCGATGGCGGGTCAGGGCCGCGCCCAGAGAGGCGCGGTCGGGCCCGGTCAGCGAGGCGGTGAACCCCGCCGCCAGCGCCGAAGCGTCCAGCCGTTCCTGCCAGGCGTCGCGCGCCGCCCTGCCGCGCCCGGCGGCAAGCGCCCAGGCGTCACGGACGTCGTCGGGAATGTCGAAGGGCGCATGCGGCCAGTTCAGCGCGGCCCGGGCGGCGGCGATTTCTTCCTCGCCGAGAGGCGCGCCATGGGTGGCCGAGGTCCCCTGTTTGTTGGGCGCGCCATATCCGATGACGGTGGCGCAGGCGATCAGGGTCGGGCGCGGATCCCTGCGCGCGGTCTCCAGCGCCGTGGCGATCGCGTCGGGCTCGTGGCCGTTGACCTCGAGAACCTGCCAGCCGGAGGCGACGAAGCGGGCCTTCTGATCGGTCGAGGTCGACAGCGAGGTCGCCCCGTAGAGGGTGATCCGGTTGTCATCCCAAAGCACGATCAGGCGGCCGAGCTTCAGGTGGCCGGACAGGTCGATCGCCTCGTGGCTGATTCCCTCCATCAGGCAGCCGTCGCCCGCCATCACATAGGTGTAGTGATCGACCAGATCGTCGCCGAACCGGGCATTGTGCAGCCTCTCGGCCAGCGCCATTCCCACCGCCGTCGAAATCCCCTGGCCCAGCGGTCCGGTGGTGGTTTCGATGCCGGCGGCGTGACCGTATTCGGGGTGCCCCGCCGTGCGGGAGCCCATCTGGCGGAAGGTCTTCAGCTGCTCGATCGGCATGTCGTCGAAGCCCAGGAGGTGGTGCAGGGCATAGAGCAGCATCGACCCGTGTCCGGCGCTCAGCACGAAGCGGTCGCGGTCGGGCCACTCGGGCTGTGTCGGGTCGACGTTGAGAAAGCGGTTGAACAGCACCGCGGCGACATCGGCCATGCCCATGGGCATGCCGGGGTGACCCGAATTGGCCGCCTGCACCGCATCCATGGTCAGGGCGCGGATGGCATTGGCCATCCGGGTTTCGATGGTTTCGGTGATTTTGCCTTGCTTGGTCATCATGGGCTCCTCAGGCGCGCCTTGCCTTTTCCACCAGCCGTTCGATCAGCGGGGTGAAGATCAGCTGCATCGCCAGATCCTGCTTGTTGCCGGGAATGACGATCGAGTTGGCGCGGCTCATCCAGCTGCCTTCGATCATCGAGATCAGATAGGGGAAGTCGATGCCGCGCGGGTTCTTGAAACGTATGACGACGATGCTTTCGTCCGGGGTCGGAATCCAGCGCGCGATAAATGGGTTCGAGGTGTCGACGACCGGGGCCCGCTGAAAGTTGATGTCGGTTTCGGCAAACTGCGGACAGATGCAATGCACATAGGCATGCATGCGCCGCAGGATGGTGTCGGTCACCGCCTCGGTGGAATAGCCGCGGCTGGCCTTGTCGCGGTGGATTTTCTGGATCCATTCCAGATTGATCACCGGCACCACGCCGATTTTCAGGTCGGCATATCTGGTCAGGTCGATGGCGTCGTTCTTGACCGATCCGTGCAGACCTTCGTAGAACAGCAGGTCGGAATCGCTTTCGAAGGGGGCCCAGTCGGTGAACTCGCCGGGCGGCACACCAAATCGGCGGGCCTCTTCCTCGTCGTGAACATAGTGGCGGGTGTGCCCGGTGCCGGTTTCGCCATAGGTGCGGAAAACCCTCTCCAGTTCCTCCAGCTCATTGGCGTCATAAGAGAAATGAGAGAAGGTGGAATCGCCCGCCGCGACCCGTTTTTCCAGCTCGGCCTTCATGTCGGCCCGGTTGAAGCGATGAAAGGCGTCGCCTTCGATGGTGACGGGGTTGAAGCCTTCGCGGCGAAAGATCTGCTCGAAGGTATGCTTTATGGT
>NZ_JBFJVE010000165.1:0-7057 GCF_041624275.1 Shimia sp. | reverse complement strand
CGGCAGCGCCGCGGCCTGCTGGGCCGCGCGGCATGGGGCGCGGGTTGCGCTTGTCGACAAGGCGCGCTTTCCGCGCGACAAGCTGTGCGGCGGCCTGTTCACCGAACGCAGCCGCAGCTATTACCGCGAGATCTTCGGGCGCGAGTTCGACCTGGCCGACGTGGTCACCCGCGAAGAGATCGAGTTCTGGCACGACGGCGCCTGCCTTGCCCGGCTGACGGGCATCCCGCCGCTGCACCTGACCATGCGGCGCGATCTCGACAACCGGCTCTATCGCCACGCGCTCGAGGCCGGGGCGGCGGATTTCACCGGCCGCCCGGTGGCATCGCTGGACGACACCGGCGTCACCTTCCGCGACGGCGAAACCCTGTCAGCCCAGGTCCTGATTGGCGCCGACGGGGTCAATTCGATCGCCGCACGCCATGTTTTCGGCGCCCCTTTCGACAAGCGCAGGATCGGCTTCGGGCTCGAGATCGAGGCCCCGGCAGGTATTCAGCCGACCGCGCAGTCGCCGCTGCGGATCGACTTTGCCGCCGCGAAATGGGGCTATGGCTGGCATTTCCCCAAGACCGCCTCGACCACGATCGGCATCGGCGGGCTGCTCGACCCGAACCCGGACATGAAGGGCCAGTTCACCGGATATCTGAACCGGTTGGGCCTGCCCGCCGAGGATTACAGGTTCAAGGGCCATTACCTGCCGTTCGGGGATTTCCGCAAATCACCGGGGCGCGGCAACCTGCTGCTGGCGGGGGACGCGGCCGGGCTTGTCGACCCGATCACCGGCGAGGGGATCGCCTTTGCCATGAAAAGCGGCCAGCTCGCCGCCCAGGCCGCGCTCGAGGCTCTGGCCGCCGGCGCTCCTGCGGGGGCGCTTGACCGTTACCAAAAGGCCCTGAAAGACCTGCACCGGTCGCTGCGGATCGCCCGCAACCTGCGCCGCATCATCTTCGCCCCGCGCTGGGAAAAGGCCTTTACCGGCACCTTCCGGCGCTCGGGCACGGTGCGCATGCAATACATGCGGCTGTTGGCCGGCGAAGTGGAATACCCCGAACTGGCGCTCAGCGTGCTGAAACGCCTGCCGCGCTATGTGCTGAACCGCTTCCGCCGCTAAGCGAGACTCTGCCGCACCCATTGGACGATCGCCGCGCTTGGCAGGGCCCCCGACTGGCGCGCCCTTTCGCGCCCGCCGGCAAAGGCCGCCATGGTCGGAATGCCGCGAATGCCGTATTTCGCCCCGGCCTGCGGGTGGTCCTCGGTGTTGAGCTTGACCAGCCGCGCCTGCCCGCCAAGGTCTCCGGCCGCCTGCGCGAATTGCGGCGCCATCTGGCGGCAGGGGCCGCACCACGGCGCCCAGAAGTCGACCACCAGCGGCAGGTCGTCGTTGCGCGCCGCCTTTTCCAGCGTCGCCAGATCGACCTCGGCCACCTTGCCCGACAACAGCCGCGCCCCGCAGGTGCCGCATTTGGGACCAGCGCCCAGTTTCTCGGACGGGATGCGATTGACCTGGCCACAGTCGAGACAGGTCAGTTTCTTGCCAGCCATGAGATACCCCCAATTACATATCGGTTTCGGAATACATAAGGGTTTCGGCGCCCGTGAAAAGACCCGGGCAGCAAAAAAGGGTCAGGGGGTGCCCCTGACCCTTTCCCCACGCTCCCCGTGGTGAGACCCCTAGTTCAGGGCCTTGTCGGTGATCGCATGAGTCCATGCGCCCATCGGTTTCTGGGTGATGACCGGATCGGACCCGCCCGACATCAGGCTCGAGACCGTACGGTCGAAATCGGCCGGGTCCAGCGCGCCGTTGGAACCGGCGGTCAGCTTGGCGATCTCGCCCATCATGCGTTTCTGGTGCTCTTCGGTCTGGGCGCCCGAAGCATCATTGTCGAGCACGATCATCGCCGCCTCGTCGGGGTTTTCCTCGGCCCATTTCCAGCCCTTCATCGAGGCCCGCACGAAACGCACCATCTTGTCCTCGAAGGCCGGGTCGGCAAGGTTGTCCTCGAGCACATACATGCCATCCTCGAGCGTCGCGACGCCCTGGTCCTCGTATTTGAACACCACCAGGTCGTCGGGGCTGAGGCCGGCGTCGATGATCTGCCAGTACTCGTTATAGGTCATGGTCGACACGCAGGCCGCCTGACCCTGCAGGATCGGGTCGACGTTGAAACCCTGTTTCAGCACCGTGACACCCCCGTCGGAACCGTCGGTGGCCAGGCCCAGCTTGTTCATCCAGCTCAGGAACGGGTATTCATTGCCGAAGAACCAGACCCCCAGCGTCTTGCCGGCGAAATCGGCCGGGCTCGACACGCCGGCATCCTTGCGGCAGGTCAGCATCATGCCCGAGGATTTGAACGGCTGGGCAATATTGACCAGCGCCAGACCCTTTTCGCGGCTGGCCAGAGCCGAGGGCATCCAGTCCAGCACCACATCGGCGCCACCGCCGGCGATCACCTGCGCCGGTGCGATGTCGGGGCCACCCGGCTTGATGGTCACGTTCAGACCTTCATCGGCATAGAACCCCTTGTCGAGGGCCACGTAATAGCCGGCGAACTGCGCCTGTGTGACCCACTTCAACTGCAGGGTCACGTCATCGGCGGCCTGCGCCATCGAGGCCGCCAGCCCCAGGGCCGCGGCCCCCAGTGTCTTGATCAATGTCTTCATGTCTTACTCTCCTTGTTGGTCTTCGGTTATGGCCGGTGTGGTTTGTCCTTGTTGTCACTCAGCCTCGTTGCGACGGGTGCCAGAAGGTCACCGTTTTCTCCAACAGCGCCACCCCGCCATAGAATGCGGAACCGACGATGGCGGCAACCACGATCTCTGCCCAGACCATATCCAGTGCCAGCCGTCCGACCTCGGTCGAAATGCGGAACCCCATGCCCTTGATGGGGGAGCCGAAGAATTCGGCCACGATAGCACCGATCAGCGCCAGTGTTGTCGAAATCTTCAGCCCGTTGAAGATGAAGGGCATGGCCGCCGGAAGCCGCAGCTTGAGCAGCGTCTGCGGATAAGAGGCGGCATAGGTGCGCATCAGGTCGCGCTGCATGTGATCCGTGGCCTGCAGCCCCTGCACGGTGTTGACCAGCATCGGGAAGAACACCATCACCACCACCACGGCGGCCTTGGACTGCCAGTCGAAACCGAACCACATCACCAGGATCGGCGCCATGCCGATGATCGGCAGGGCGGCCACGAAATTGCCCACCGGCAGCAGCCCCCTTTGCAGGAACGGGAACCGGTCGATCAGCACCGCGATCAGGAAGGCCGAGCCGCAGCCGATGACATAGCCGCTCAGCGCGCCCTTGATGACGGTCTGGACGAAATCCTGCCACAGGATGTCCAGCGAGGTGGCAAAGCGAACGGCGATCATCGACGGCGGCGGCAGCAGCACCGCATTGATACTGAAGCCCTGCACCACGCATTCCCAGATCGCCACCAGCGTCAGCCCGAAGATCAGCGGCACCGCGATGCCGGTCAGCCGGGTGCGCGGCCGGTTCGACAGCCAGACATTGATACCCCAGCCCAGGAGCCAGGCGAAAAGCCCTGCGAAAATCCAGCTCATCGTGCCATCCCCATGCGTTTCAGAACCCGGGTCTGGATCAGACCGATGATCCCCACCAGCGCCGCCGCCAGCGCCGCCGCGGTCAAAAGCGCGCTCCAGATCTGGATCGTCTGACCATAATAGCTGCCCCCGAGCAGCCGCGCGCCGAGGCCCGCCACCGCCCCGGTCGGCAGCTCGCCGACGATGGCGCCGACCAGCGAGGCCGCCATGGCGATTTTCAGCGAGGTGAAGAGATAGGGCATCGAGGACGGCAGGCGCAGCTTCCAGAACTGCTGGCCGGCGCTGGCATTCCAGGTCTTCATCTGGTCGAGCTGCATGTGATCCGGGCTGCGCAGCCCCTTGACCATGCCCACCACCACCGGGAAGAAGGACAGGTACATCGAGATCACCGCCTTGGGCACCAGACCCGAGATGCCGATCGCGTTCAGCACCACGATGATCATCGGCGCGATGGCCAGGATCGGGATCGTCTGGCTGGCGATCACCCAGGGCATGATGCTGCGGTCCATGGTGCGGTTGTAGACGATGCCCACCGCCAGCGAGATCCCCAGCAGCGTGCCCAGAACGAAACCCTGCAGGGTCGAACTCAGCGTGATCCAGCTGTGATAGATCAGCGAGCGTTTCGAAAACGCCTTGCCGCGCACCACCATGGCGCCGGTGGTCTTCCAGATCTCCTGCCCCACCTGATGCGGCGGCGGCAGCTTCGGCTTCTGCTGGTTCATCGTATCGGCGATGATCTCGGCGGTGGTCAGCTCCAGCCCAGCCCGCTTGGCCTTGTCCAGCGCCCATGGCGTGTTCAGCGCCACGGAACCGGCATACCACAGCACGAAAATGCCGATCACCACCGTCAAAACCGGAAACAGGCTGCGCATCATGTCCGTGCTCCTTGTTTCACTGTTCGCCAAATACTCATCTTGTCGACGGCGCGGCCGGAGGCGGCGATGGAGTTTTCGAGTATTTTAAGAACAATGAAAGGTTTTGCTGCGAGTCTGGCGGCACGGTACAGGCTGGAGAGCCGATGACCGTGAACGGTGAAAGGTCGCTTACCCTGGACAAGGGCGGCGCCGGCGGGATATGCGGCTGGCTCAGTCATCCGCATGTCCCGCTCTCAACCCGTCGCGCACCCGATGCGCGATCTTGATGAATTCCTCGCTGTCGCGGATGTCCAGCGGGCGCTCTTTGGGCAGGGTGCTTTCGATGACATCGGTGATGCGACCCGGGCGCGGGCTCATGACCACGATCCTGGTCGACAGGTAGACCGCCTCGGGGATCGAATGGGTGACGAAGCCGATGGTCTTGTTGGTGCGTGCCCAGAGTTCCAGCAGCTGTTCGTTGAGGTGGTCGCGCACGATCTCGTCGAGCGCCCCGAAGGGTTCATCCATCAGCAGGATGTCGGCCTGAAACGCCAGGGCGCGGGCGATCGAGGCCCGTTGCTGCATGCCGCCCGACAGCTGCCAGGGGAATTTCTTCTCGAAACCGTCGAGATGCACCAGTTCCAGCACCTCGCGCACGCTCTTGTCCTGGGTCGCGCGGTCGACGCCCATGATTTCCAGCGGCAGGCGGATATTGCCGCCGATGGTGCGCCACGGGTAGAGGCCGGCGTGCTGGAACACATAGCCATAGGCGCGCGCCCTGCGCGCCTCTTCGGGTGACACGCCGTTGACGGTAATTTCGCCGGCGGTGGGTTTCTCGAGATCGGCCATGACCCGCAGAAATGTGGTCTTGCCGCAGCCCGACGGGCCGATGAAGCTGACGAAATCTCCTTTTTCGATCTCGAGACTGACGTCCTTCAACGCATGGACGGGCCCGTCGTTGGTCTGAAAGGTCAGCGACAGGTTCTTCGCTTGGATTACTGTTTGGTGGCTCATGCGCTGCCCATTTTCCCTGTCCCGGCGCCCCGGCACCGGAACCTGCTGCATCAGCCCCGGGGACATCCCCGGGGCGGGTTCCATCAAATCCCCGCGGGGATGTTCATCGGATCGCGACTGATCTGTTTAGGCGCGGTCAGTTCCTTCCATTTGCTGAGCGCCAGGCTGGCGCTGGGGAAGGCGGGGCGCGGCACGAAGCGCCCGCGTCCGGGCTGCGGCTGCGAGTTCTGCCCCCAGGCCCAGATCACCTCGCCCCGGCTCAGTGTGTAGCGCGCCTGCGCCTTGACGTCGAAGCCTTCGAAGACGTTGTAATCCAGGACTGAATGGTGGTTGGCCTGGCTGATGGTCTTGGAGATCTTCGGATCCCAGACCACGATATCGGCATCCGCCCCTTCGACGATGGCGCCTTTCTTGGGATAGATGTTGAGGATCTTGGCCACATTGGTCGAGGTCGCGGCGACAAACTCGTTGGGCGTCAGGCGCCCGGTTTCCACGCCTTCGGTCCACAGCACCGCCAGCCGTTCCTCGAGCCCGTTCGAACCGTTGGGGATGAGACAGAAATTGTCCCTGCCCATCAGCTTCTGGTCGCTGGTAAAGGCCGCGTGGTCGGTGGCCACCACCTGCAGGCTGCCCGCCTGCAACCCGGCCCAGAGGCTTTGCTGGTGTTCCTTGTTGCGGAAGGGCGGTGACATCACCCGGCGCGCCGAATGCATCCAGTCGCCCTTGAAATACTCGCTTTCGTCCAGGGTCAGGAACTGGATCAGCGGCTCGCCGTAAACCCGCATGCCCTTCTGGCGTGCCCGGCGGATCGCTTCATGGGCCTGCTCGCAGGAGACATGCACGATATAAAGCGGCACCCCGGCGGCATCGGCGATGGTGATGGCGCGATTGGCGGCCTCGCCCTCGAACTCGGGCGGGCGCGAATAGGCATGGCCCTCGGGCCCGGTAATGCCCTGCTCCAGCATCTGCGCCTGCATATCCGCCACCAGGTCGCCATTCTCGGCATGCACCATCGGCAGCGCGCCCAACTCCTTGCAGCGCTTGAACGAAGCGAACATCTCGTCATCCTCGATCATCAGCGCGCCCTTGTAGGCCATGAAATGCTTGAACGAGTTGACGCCCATGTCGACGGCGTCTTTCATTTCCTCGAACACCTGCTGGTTCCAGCCGGTGATCGCCATGTGATAACCGACGTCCGAACAGATCTGCGGCGCCGATTTGCGGTGCCATTCGTTGATCGCATTCTTGATCGAGCCGTCCTCGCCCGGCAGGCAGAAATCGACCACCATGGTGGTGCCGCCGACAGCCGCCGCCCAAGTGCCGCTCTCGAACGTCTCGGCCGCCGTGGTGCCCATGAAGGGCATTTCCAGATGGGTGTGCGGGTCGATGCCGCCGGGGATCACATAGGCGCCCTCGGCGTCGATATAGTCATCGCCCTTCAGATCTTCGCCAATCTGCTTGATCACTTCGCCTTCGATCAGCACGTCGGCTTTCCACGTGCGGTCTGCAGTACAGACGGTGCCGCCTTTGATAACTTTAGTGGTCATAGCGTACCTCCCCTTCTTTTCCGTCATCCCTCTCGAAACAATTTCGAGAAGAGCCTACCGTTTCGTTTGCGTATATGTCCGGT
>NZ_JBFJVE010000164.1:0-7314 GCF_041624275.1 Shimia sp. | reverse complement strand
GTTAGAGACTGTTTGTGCCGAAATGGGCGTGACCTTCACCGCCCCGCCTCTGGCGCTTTGCACCGACAATGCGGCGATGATCGCCTATGCCGGGCTGGAACGGTTCCGCAGCGGGCAGCGCGACGACATGACATTGATGGCCCGCCCGCGCTGGCCATTGGACAAATCCGCCCCGGCCTTGCTCGGCGGCGGCAAGAAAGGGGCCAAGGCATGAGCATCAGCGTGATCGGCGCCGGCGCCTTCGGCACCGCATTGGCCCTTTCCATGGCCCGCACCGGGCGGTCGGTGACCCTTTGGGCGCGCAATGCCGATCACGTGGCGGCGATGCGGAAATCACGTGAAAACACCGCCCGCATTCCCGGCGTCGCCTTTCCTGATTGTCTCACGGTCACGGCGGATATTTCCGCCGCATTGGCCGACACCATGCTGCTGGCAGTGCCGATGCAAAAGATGCGCGATCTGCTGTTGTCGACGCCGCAGCTCAACGGCCGGCTTCTGGTCGCCTGCTGCAAGGGGGTCGAGCTGGAAACCGAGCTGGGCCCGGTGGCGGTGATCCGCGATTGCGACCCCAAGGCGACCCCCGCCATCCTGACCGGCCCCAGCTTTGCCGCCGACATCGCGCGCGGCCTGCCGACGGCGCTGACCCTCGCGGTCGCCGACGACAGGGTCGGAAAAGCCCTGCAACAGAGCCTGTCGGCGCCCAATCTGCGCATCTATCGCACCACCGACACCATCGGCGCCGAACTCGGCGGCGCGCTCAAGAACGTGGTGGCCATCGCCTGCGGCGCCACCATCGGCGCCGGGCTTGGCGAAAGCGCCCGCGCGGCACTGATGACGCGCGGCTATGCCGAGATGCAGCGCATGGCGCAGGCGCTTGGCGCCCGCCCCGAGACCCTTGCCGGGCTGTCGGGCTTTGGCGACCTGACGCTGACCTGCACCTCGCCGCAGTCGCGCAACTACCAGTTCGGCCTGTCGCTGGGGCGCGGCGACGATTTCGACCCGGCGATCACCGTCGAGGGCGCCGCCACCGCCCGCGCCGTGCAGGCCCGTGCCAGTCACATGAACATCGACATGCCGATCACCAATGCGGTGGTCGGGCTGATCGACCGCAAACTCAAGATCACGGACGCCGTCGAAATGCTGCTGTCGCGTCCCCCCAAGGAGGAATGACATGAAAACCGCCCTGATCGCCAAGGACAAACCCGGCGCGCTGGAAATCCGCAAGGCCAACCGCGACGCCCATGTGGCCTATCTGAAAGCCACCGAAGCGGTGGAAATGGCCGGCCCCTTTCTCGACGAGAACGGCGAGATGTGCGGCTCTTTGATCGTGCTCGACATGGATCTGGCCGCCGCCCGCGACTGGGCTGCCAATGATCCCTACAACAAGGCCGACCTGTTCCAAAGTGTCGAGCTGATCGCGTGGAACAAGGTGATCGGCTGATGCGCTACTGGCTTTTCAAGTCCGAGCCCAATACCTGGAGCTGGCAGAACCAGCTCGACCGGGGTGAGACCGGCGAGGAATGGGACGGCGTGCGCAATTACCAGGCGCGCAATTTCATGCGCGAGATGCAGATCGGCGATCGCGGGTTCTTCTATCATTCGCTGAAAGAGAAATCCGTCGTCGGCATCGTCGAGGTCATCGCCACGGCCCACCCCGATTCGACCACCGAAGACGCGCGCTGGGACTGCGTCGACATCAAGGCGGTCGAAACCCTGCTCAAGCCGGTCTCGCTTGAACAGATCAAGGCAGACCCGCGCCTGTCCGATATGGTACTGGTCAGGAACTCGCGGCTTTCGGTGCAGCCCGTCACCGAAGCCGAATGGACCATCATCTGCGCGCTGGCCGGTCTCTGACCCTGCGACAACGCGCCTGTTGCAACCTGCCGGCCAGCGGATTAGGCCCGTGCCGCGCCAAAAAGCGAGAAAGACAATGTCGAATTCACCCTCCGACGACCTGCCGCTGGTCTATTCCTGCTCGGGATGCTCCAGCGCCGCCCAGATGGCCAACGCGCTCGCGATCCGGCTCGACCGGGCAGGCCATGCCGAAATGTCCTGCATTGCCGGTGTCGGCGGCGACGTGAAACCGCTGGTGCGCACCGCCCGCTCAGAGCGCGAGATCATCGCCCTGGACGGTTGCCGCCTGCATTGTGTTCAGGCCTGCCTGGCGCGCCACGATGTCACCCCGACCCATCACGTGATGCTGGCCGAATACGGCGTGCGCAAGACCCTGCGCGCCGATTTCGACCCGGCCGAGGCCGACGCGGTCTATGCGCGTCTGGAATCCGAACTGTTCCCCGCCTCCGACCGGACTGCGGCGGGCTGAGATACCCGGCGCCTGACTGTGGCGCTGCACCAGAGATCGCCCGGAAAACATAAGCCGGAAACGACAAAGCCCCCGGCGCTGCGGGGGCTTTTCTTTTTGCGCATTGGCCCGTGACTGGCCCGTGACTGGCCCGCGACGGGGCCGCAAAGGGCGCGGGGCGCTCAGCCGGGGTTCGACGACACCCCGACCTGCGCCGGGCGCAGCAGCCGGTCGTGCAGCATGAAACCCTCGGCCGAGACCTGGATGATCTCGCCGGCCTTGGTGCCGGGCAGCGGGGCTTCGAACATGGCTTCGTGCACCTGCGGGTCGAACTTGTCGCCCACCGCCGGGGTGACGATCTCGATACCGTGTTTCTTGAACACTTTCAGCAGCTCGCGCATGGTCAGCTCGATGCCTTCGATCAGCGCCGCCGAGGCTTCTTTCTGCTCGGGCGAGATCGTCTCGATGGCGCGTTTCATGTTGTCATAAACCGGCAGCATGTCGCGCGCCAGTTTCGAACCGCCGTATTGCTCGGCCTCGCGACGCGCCTTTTCACCGCGCTTGCGCACGTTTTCCGCATCGGCCAGCGCGCGCATGAACTTGTCTTTATAGGCGTCCCGCTCGGCGCGCAGCTCGTCCAGCTCGATCGCCTCGTTGTCCAGCTCGTCCAGCGACTGGGCGAACTCTTCCGCTTCGGCCTCTGCGAGATCATCCAGAAAATCGTTTTCTTTCGGCTCTGCCATTTCTCAACCTCTAACCGCGGTCGGAAATCAGCTTCCCGACCAGCTGTGCCGTGTAATCCACAATCGGCACGATGCGTCCATAGTTCAGGCGCTTGGGTCCGATGACCCCGACCGCGCCCACAATCTTACGATCAGCGTTCATATATGGAGAGACCACCAAAGAGGAACCCGAAAGTGAAAAAAGTTTGTTCTCGGAGCCAATAAAAATGCGCACCCCGTCGCCACCCTCGGCCAGTTCGAGGAAATCGGCGATGTCGCGCTTGCGTTCGAGGTCGTCGAACAGGCTGCGGATGCGGTCGAGGTCCTGTTCCTCTTCATCTGTGCCCAGAAGATTGGACCGCCCGCGCACGATCAGCCGCTCGGGCGACTCGCCCTCGTCGGACCAAAGCGCCAGCCCGCTTTCGACCAGCTCGCGGGCCAGCCTGTCGATCTCCTGGCGGCGGCGCTCCATCTCGTCGCGGATCACCCGCTGCAATTCGGACAGGGTGCGCCCCTCGATCATGGCGTTGAGGAAATTCGCCGCCTCGCGCATCGAGCTCGGGGTCTGCCCCGGCGGCGGTGTGAACAGCCGGTTTTCCACGTGACCATCGGCAAAGACCAGCACCACCAGCGCCCGGTCATGGCCGAGGCTGACAAACTCGATATGCTTGATCGGTGCCTCGTGCTTGGGCGCCAGCACCAGCGAGGCGCCGTGGGTGACCCCCGACAGCGCCGAGCCGATCCGGTCCAGCATGCCGCCGACATCAGACACCGCATCGCCCAGCGTGGCGTCGATCTTCTGGCGGTCGCCGGCGTCAAGGTCCGAAACCTCGAGCAGCCCGTCGACGAACATCCGCAGCCCCATCTGGGTCGGGATGCGCCCGGCGCTGACATGCGGGCTGTCGAGAAGCCCGAGGTATTCCAGATCCTGCATGACGTTGCGAATCGTCGCCGCCGAGATCTGCTCTGACAGGCTGCGGCTGAGGGTGCGCGATCCGACCGGGTCGCCGGTCTCGAGATAGCCCTCGACCACGCGCCGGAAAACCTCGCGCGAGCGGTCGTTCATTTCCTCAAGCAGGCGGGCGCTGTCACTCATGGCTCATCCTCGTCTCAGATGTCATTAAAGTGCGCCCGGCCAAAAGGTCAATCGGGGTTGCGCTCGGGTCTCGGCCCCCTGTATCCCCGTGGCCAAGCAGAATAGGATTACCACCATGCGTCCTTCGGGAAGAGAACTGAACGAAATGCGCGCCGTCTCGATCGAGACCGGCGTCACCAAACATGCCGAAGGATCCTGCATGATCCGCATCGGCGACACCCATGTGCTGTGCACCGCCACCATCGAGGACCGGGTGCCGCGCTTTATCAAGGGCACCGGGCTGGGCTGGGTCACCGCCGAATACGGCATGCTGCCGCGCTCGACCACCTCGCGCATGCGCCGCGAGGCGACCTCGGGCAAACAGGGCGGCCGCACAGTCGAAATCCAGCGCCTGATCGGCCGCAGCCTGCGCGCCGGCGTCGACCGCGTGGCGCTGGGCGAACGCCAGATCACCGTCGACTGCGACGTCATCCAGGCCGACGGCGGCACCCGCTGTGCCTCGATCACCGGCGGCTGGGTGGCGCTGCGTCTGGCGGTGAACAAGTTGATCGCTGCCGGAGACGTGGTCGGCGATCCGCTGATTTCGCCGGTCGCGGCGATTTCCTGCGGCATCTATGCCGGGCAGCCGGTGCTGGACCTCGACTATCCCGAGGATTCCGAGGCCGGGGTCGATGGCAACTTCATCATGCTGGGCAACAAGCAGATGATCGAGGTGCAGATGAGCGCCGAGGGCGCGACCTATTCCCGCGACCAGATGAACCAGCTTCTCGACCTGGCCGAAAAGGGCATCGACGAGCTGGCAGCGGCTCAGCTGGCGGCCACCGCATGACCCGCCGGTTCGAGGGAGATACGCTTCTGGTGGCGACCCACAACAAGGGCAAGCTCGAAGAGATGGCGCATCTGCTCGCGCCCTTTGGGGTTCGCGTGGTGGGTGCCGCCGAGATGGATCTCCCCGAACCAGAGGAAACCGAGACCACATTTGTCGGCAATGCCCGGATCAAGGCCCATGCCGCGGCGCGGGCCACCGGCCTGCCCGCGCTGTCGGATGATTCCGGCATCACCATCGACGCGCTCGATGGCGCGCCGGGGGTCCATACCGCCGACTGGGCCGAAACCGGCAATGGCCGCGACTTCCTGATGGCGATGACGCGCGCCCATAGCGAGCTCGAGGCAAGAAAAGCGCCGCATCCGCGCAGGGCGCAGTTCCGCTGCACCCTTGTGCTGGCCTGGCCCGACGGCCATGACGAAGTTTTCGAAGGTGTCGCGCCGGGGCATCTGATCTGGCCGCTGCGGGGCACCGACGGTTTCGGCTATGACCCGATGTTCGTACCCGAAGGCCACGACGTCACCTTTGCCGAGATGGACCGCTGGGAAAAGAACCGCATCAGCCACCGCGGCCACGCGGTCAAACAATTCGTCGCAGGCTGCTTTGGCTGAGGCCAGCACATATGACGACTGGCGGAACGGGGGCTTCGGCCTCTATATCCACTGGCCCTTCTGCCAGGCCAAATGCCCCTATTGCGATTTCAACAGCCACGTCGCCCGCGAGATCGACCAGAAACGCTGGCTTGCCGCCTACCTAAGCGAACTCGACCGGGTCGCCGGCGAAACCCCCGGCCGGGTCCTGAACACGGTGTTCTTCGGCGGCGGCACCCCCAGCCTGATGGATCCCGACATCGTCGCCGCCATCCTCGAGCGGGTGCGCAGGCTCTGGCCCACCAGCAATGACATGGAGGTCACGCTCGAGGCCAACCCGGGCTCGGTCGAGGCCGGGCGGTTCGCCGGCTATCGCGACGGCGGCGTCAATCGTGTCTCGATGGGCTTTCAGGCGCTGAACGATCGCGACCTGAAACGCCTCGGGCGCATCCATAGCGTGGCCGAGGGTCTGCGGGCCTTCGACATCGCCCGCGACACCTTCGATCGGGTCAGCTTCGATCTGATCTATGCCCGGCAGGATCAGACCCTTTCCGAGTGGCGGGCCGAGTTGAAGACCGCCACCGCCCTCGCGCTGGATCATCTTTCGCTTTACCAGCTGACCATCGAAGAAGGCACCGCCTTTGGCGACCGCTATGCCATCGGCAAACTGCGCGGCCTGCCCGATGACGATCTCGCGGCGGATATGTACGAAGCCACGCATGAGATCTGCGCCGCGGCCGGGTTGAACGCCTATGAAGTGTCGAATTACGCCGAAACAGGCTCTGAATCGCGCCACAACCTGATCTACTGGCGCTATGGAGATTACGCCGGTGTCGGGCCCGGTGCCCATGGTCGGCTGACGCTGGGCGGGCAGCGCCGGGCGATCGAAAACTGGAAAAACCCCGCGAAATGGCTGCAACAGGCCGAGGCGGGAAATGGCGAAAGCCTGCGTGAAACCATTGATCGGCAGGGTCAGGCCGCTGAATTCCTGTTGATGGGCCTGCGTTTGAGCGAAGGTGTTGACCTTGGCCGCTTTGAGGCTCTCGCCGGCCACGCATTGGCCGGCAAACGCCTTGAACAACTGCGTGAAATGGGGCTGGTTTCAGTTGAAAAACAACGCCTTAGGGCAGAACCTTCGGGCCGGATGGTGCTCAATGCCATTCTCGCCGAACTGCTGGTGGATTAGACCATGCGCTATCTCTGGGCTGCTCTCGGATTGATCTGTCTGGCGCTCGCCGCGATCGGCATTCTGCTGCCGCTCTTGCCGACCGTGCCCTTCCTGTTGCTGGCGGCGTTTTTCTTCGCCCGCTCGTCAGAGCGACTGCACAACTGGCTGCTGTCGCATCCGACGCTGGGGCCACCGATCGAAGACTGGCAATCGCGCGGCGCCATCAATCCGAAGGCCAAGCGCATTGCCACCCTGTCGATCGTCGTGGTCTTTGCCCTGTCGCTGCTGTTGGGACTGCGCCCGCTTCTGCTCGGCATTCAGGCCGGCGTGCTGGGCGCAGTGCTGCTTTTTATCTGGACCCGGCCTAACTGGTAGCCGAAAGAATGCGGCAGATCTCGTCGAGCTGATCAAGCGAGGCATATTTGATCGTCACCTGGCCCGACTCTCCGCCAGCCTGATGGTCGATCATCACCTTCATCCCCAGCGTCGCGGAAAGATCCCCCTCGAGCGCCACGGTGTCGGCATCCTTGACCGCCTTCGCCTTGGCCACCTTCGGCTTGGCCGTGTTGCCGGCAGCGGCGGCCTTGGCCAGCGCCTCGGTCTGACGCAC